>CANEGK010000014.1 GCA_947427035.1 uncultured Clostridium sp. | reverse complement strand
GCCAACGTCATCCTCATCGAAGTCCCGCTGTATCTGTGCATAAAAAACTTTCTTTGCTTTGAGCTGGTATACCGGAAAATCGGGCTGCCCAAAAAGGACGCCTACCGGCGGCATCTCCGCGCAATGGCGATCTTTTCCGCCCTTTACTGGCTGGCCGTTCTGCTGGCCGCCGTTTTTTTGCGAAACACCCTCGATTACCCTGTAAACCTCCTTTTGGCCGGCATTCTTTTATTCGCCATCCTGATACCGGCCTATAATCTCACGCTGCGCAGAAGGATCACCTTTAAAAACATCGTCTTCAACCGACCGAAAATCGCCCTTTTCACGGCCGCCGCTCTGTTGCTGTCCGGCTACAGCTGGCTCCAGCGGGACACCTGGTATACCCAGCCATACATCAACGCGGTGCCCGTTGTGCAGCACGGCGAGCACCACATTGATTACAACGAACAGACGGGGGTTTACACCATCACCTCGGCGACCGACGATTTCAAAATCCTGCACCTGACCGACATTCATCTGGGCGGCAGCCTTTATTCCTACACCAAGGATATCAAAGCCCTCAAGGCCTGCTTTGCCGAGCTGGAGTATACCCGGCCTGACCTGGTCATTGTCACGGGCGACCTGTGCTTTCCCCTGGGCGTCATGTCCCTGTCGCTCAACAACTTTGCGCCGGTCAATCAGTTCGCCGCTTTTATGCGCAACACCGGCGTCCCGTGGGCTTTTACCTATGGCAACCACGACACCGAGGGCATCGCGGCCATGTCCAAAACCGATTTGAACGAGGCGTACAAGGCGCTGTCCTACAAAACGTCGGGCAATCTGCTCTATCCTTACGTCCAGCCCGCCGTCACGGGCCGCAACAACCAGCTGATCGAGCTGCGCAACAGTGACGGCACGCTCAACACCGCGCTTTTCCTCATCGACTCCAACGCCTACACGGGCGAGGGGCCCAATGTTTACGACTACATCCATGACGACCAGGTTGACTGGTACGCGGGCGAAATCGCACGTCTGAACGCGCAGGAGAACCGCACCGTCGCTTCGCTGGCTTTTTTCCACATTCCGCTTCAGCAATACCGCACTGCCTACAAGCTGTACGAGCAGGGCAGCGACGAGGTCACCTGGTTCTTTGGCGAGAACAATGAAAAAATGCTGGACAAGGTCTGCTGCTCTGACTACCCCAGCGGCCTGTTTGACAAAATACTGGAGCTGGGCAGCACCACCGGCCTTTTCTGCGGGCATGATCATTATAACAACATGTCGCTCGAATACAAGGGCATCCGCCTGACCTACGGCATGAGCATCGACTACCTTGCCATGCCCGGCATTGAAAACGACACCGCGCAGCGCGGCGCCGAGCTCATCACCATCCACGCCGACAGTTCGTGGGATCTGGAGCAGATTCCGCTGACCTCTATCGAGCATTAACGTAAATTAACAAAAGGGGGCTTTGACATGGCGATTCTGAATTTTTCAGATGTTTTGAAAAAAGTAGGACTTGACCCGCAGAGGGTGAAATTGATTCGGCACTCGCTGACTGACAAAGAATTCAAGGCCTGCTATGAAAAAAACATGGTCTGGGAATATACCCGCGTACAGAACAACACTTTCAGCAACGGATATGATTACTGGTGCGTTTTCATCAGCGCCGAAAGCACCACCGCAAAATTTTTTGCTTGTTACAAGGCAAACGGTTATGTTATTGACACACCTGATGTGAAACCGGCGGGCTTCCCACTGGATGCCTGGTTTCAAGGACAGCACGCGTTTTACGACTTGGCGCCTGTCGATTTGTTGAAAGAGTACGAGAGGCGGTTATTGGTTGAATGGGGCAAAGGCACACTTGCATGGGCGCAGAAAGGCACAAACGAAAAGCCCATCATTGCCATTCAGGATAAGCGACTTTTCAACAGCTTCAACGGCTATGAAAATTTTATTCTTACCTATGACCAACTTAAAAATATCGTCAACGACCCCATGGCTTATGAATCATGGCACACCGCGCTCTCATCTGTTAACGCCATCTATCTCATCGTCGATAGAGAAACTGGGAAGCAATATGTCGGCTCTGCATACGGCAAAGATGGTTTGTTGGGTCGCTGGACACACTATGTTGATTCGCTGCATGGCGGCGATAAACTGATGAAGGAACTGCTCTGTGATTACCCCGATAGGTATATGCACTTCCAGTTTTCGATTTTGCAGCTCTTGCCAAAGACTGCGACACCCGATGACGTGATCAACACAGAGACTCTGTGGAAGAAAAAGCTGCTTACTTATGAACCGTTTGGCATGAATCAGAACTGACGTTCACTCGGCTCTGCAAGTCGGTATTTTTCGGCGCCAGCGTGTGACTTTTGAAAATCAGTAAGAATGCACCAAAATCGGCTTTAACGCCGACGGTCATGATGCAGGCACAGGTAAGAACCGTAATAACCTATTCAAACAAAGAAAAGGGTATGTGTGTTTGGCACATACCCTTTTTGTCTGCAACCCTTGCCTGACTGCTGCCATAAATATTTATTTCATGAAACCCGTTCTATAGGCAACTCCCCCAGGGCGGCTTTTTTTAATCTTCCAGCAATGTGTCAAACCAGGGCGGCGTAGGCGCGCTCAGCGACATCGGCCTGCCGTCCAACGGGTGTACAAAGCTGAGCGACTGCGCGTGCAGTGCAAAACCGGGGTGGGACGGGTCTTCCGTTCCGTACAGAAAATCGCCGTAGACGGGAAAGCCCAGGTGCGCCATGTGCACGCGGATTTGGTGTGTACGCCCTGTTTCCAGCCAAAGCTCGAGCAGCATATGCCTTTGCCCGCGCCGCAACACCTGCCAATGCGTGACAGCACGCCGGCCTTCCGGCGCGACGGCGCGGCGGATTCCCTGTGCGCGGGCAATAGGCGCGTCAACGACCCCATTATCCCCCAGGCCGCTGCCGCAGACAACGGCCCGGTAAACCCGCCGCATTTGGCCCTTTTGCATCTGCCCTGACAGCCGCTGGGCGGCGAAACGGTTTTTGGCGGCGCACAGCACGCCCGATGTATGCCGATCGAGCCGGCTGATCGGGCAAAAAGTGCTGTTTTCATCCCCTTTTTGCCGCAGCCAGGCCGATACTGCGTCAAACAAAGTGCCTTCTTCATGCCCGGCCGACGGATGCACCGCCATACCGGCCGGCTTGTCGACGACGAGCAGACAGTCATCCTCATACAAAATGGGCGGCATGGGCGGCGCCTGCCGCGCACATACAGGGCATTCTGCGCTCTGCTTAACGGACAGGGCGACTGAAACCGTTTGTCCCCGGCGCACGACGGCGTCCAGCCGGGCCGGCGCACCGTCGAGCAGAATGCCGTCAGGCAGCCATTTGACCGCCTTGACCAGCGAGGCCGACAGCCCCATGCTGCCGCGCAGAACGGCGCGCAGCGCCTTGCCGTCGTCCTCTGCGCCGGCCTGCCAGGTGATGCGCCGCACTACTTTTTCAGCCCGTGCAGGTTGTTGGCCAAAAATTCCAGCACACGGCGCTGGTAATAGGGCATGTCGCGCAGCTGGTGGTGCCGGTTGGGAATGATAAGGAACTCAAAATCCTTGTCGGCGCGTATCAGCTCGTCGACCAGCCGCATGGTGTTTGCCGGGTGGACGTTGTCGTCCACTTCGCCGTGGATGAGCAGCAGCTTGCCCTCAAGCTTTTCGGCGAGCGGGCCGGCCGACTGCGCAGCCAGCTCCTCTTTGTCATACCCGCCCATAAAACGCTCGGACCATTCGGCGTTGTAAAGCTCCTGGTAATGGTTGCCGCCCGTCGCCACGCCGACCTTATACAGATCGGGCGCTTTGGTCATGCAGTGAAAGGTTCCGAAACCGCCGCCGCTGTGCCCCCATACGCCGACGCGCTCGCGATCCATAAAGGCGTATTTGTCGCACAGCCTGCCTATGACCGCGACGTGATCCTCCAGTCCCGCGCAGCTGCCCATATTGCGGTAGCAGTGCTGGTGGTATTCCCGGCCGCGCATGGGGGTGCCCCGACCGTCAATGATGACGCAGGCACACTCCAGCTGCGAAAGCGAGGCGGTAAACCCATTGCTCAAATAATCATAAAAGGTGTTGGGCTGACAATAGGTCTGGTTGCCGCCGTAATAATAATCGATAACCGGGTACTTTTTGTCGGCGCTGAAATGCGCGGGCATAATGAGCACGCCGGTGACCTCGGTCTCCCCATCCGCGCCCTTTTCCCGGAAGAAGATAGGGTAGGTCATCCCGGCTTTGACAAGCTGACTGTCGTCACAGACGCACAAAAGCACGGGTTCCTCACCCTCGGCCGGGCTGATGCTGCACAGCGTTGTTTTCTGCGGCTCGTCGCAGGACGAAACGGTGTCGGTATAATACTGCCCGTCCGGCGAAAAGATGATGCAATGATCCCCTTTTTCGCGCGACAGCAGCGTGATCTCACCGTTTTGCAGATCGACGGCGTATAGATACCGCTGATAGGGCCGGGTGTTCACCTCACGTCCGCAGGCCGTAAAGTAAAGCTTTTGGCCCTTGACGTCCAAGTGCAGCAGCTGGGCGACGACAAACTCGCCCTCGGTCAGCTGGCGGCACTGGCCGATGCTCTGGGTGTCATACTGGTAAATGTGCATATACCCGTCTCTTTCGCTCAGCCAGAAGAGGCTGTGCAGCTGTTCACTCAGGATATAGCAGGGCGTACAGCCGGCCGGGCGCACATCGGTGTGCGCGGCGGTGTGACGATGAAAATCAAAAAACAGAAACTTTTCTGCCGTCTCGGTAAAGAGCAGCTCGGCCGCGCCGTTGTCCGGGTTTACCAAATACATCTCCACCGTTTTATGATCGCGGCTCATGCGCCAGCAGGCGGCCTGTCCGCCCTCGACAGACCAGTTCATCATGCCGTAGCCATTCGACGTCGGGGAGAGGAAGGGTACTTCGGCCGGCGAAATCTGAACCTGCCGCACAGCGCCCGTCTCCGTGCTGCCGACATAGTAGGTACACAGGGGCACAGGCTCGCCCGGGAATGCGTAGCGGTACTCGTGCAGTACAGGGCGCATTCCCTCCGGCGGTACGTTTTGCAGCAGATAGAGCGGCTTTACCTCGCGCTGGTCAAGCCGGTAAGTGAAAAAGTAGCGGCTGTCGGGCGACCATTCGACGCCGGCCGGCTCAGTATGCCCTTCGAGCTTGTGGCGGATAAAATAGGTATCGCCCTCTACACGGCTGGCGTAGGCGTTGCCGGCGCTGCCGTCTTTGGTAATGCGGCTGGAAATGCCGTTTTTCAGGTCATAAAGATGCAGGTTATTGCGCCGCTCTGCAATGGCCCACCGGCGGTTACGGCTGATGGACGCCCCGGGAATCAGTGCGCGGCGCACGCGCTGAAGCTTCAGGCTGTTGCCGTCATACATGTACTCGTCACCGTCCGGCAGCAGGAACCAGACCGCGCCGTCTTCATCGATGCGCAGCGGCTCAATTTGCAGCGGCTGGCCTTCGGCCGGCGCCTTTCCGGCGCGCCGCAGGCGCAAGGTCAGCTTGCGGTGGTCAAACAGCTCGCTCTGCACGCCGGTTTTGCAGTCCACCAGCATATAGCGCATCACTTTTTCACGGCGCAGCAGGCTTTCTTTGCAAAAGACCAGCTTGTCATCCGGCAAAAACCACGCCTTGAACTGTCCGTTGAGCAGTTTTTTTTCTGCGTTCTGCGGCAGCAGGGCACGCGCCGCCTTCCAATGCTTTTCTGTCAGTTTCACAATTGGTCCCCCTTTTTGCCTTACAGGATGGCTTTGCCGGCACGATAGACCTGCACCGGTTTTTGCAGCGCTGTAATGTCCCCGGCGGCGTCGCCTGCCGCCACCAGAATGTCGGCGCTCAGGCCGGGCCGCAGCATACCCGTCTCCTTTTCCAGCCCCAACACAGCGGCGGCATTGCCCGTCGCCGCGGCAATGGCGGCCAACGGCGTCAGGCCGTACTGCACCATATAGGCCAGCTCACGCCCGACCGGCATGACGGGCGCGCCGTGCAGCACCATATCGGTGCCGGCCAGCATGGTCACGCCGGTGTCGGCCAGCTCCTTCAGATTGTCGCGATAAGCTATGGCTGCCCGCTCAAAATAGCCGAAGTCGCTCAGCGCCTTTCCGTCAATGCCGCCGGCAATTCCCGCACGTTTGGCGCTGTCGCACAGCTGCTCGTAAATATAAGTATAAGCGATGACAGTCGGCACCCAAGCGATGCCCTTTTCGCGCATGGCCTCGGCCTGCGCCCGCGTCAAAAAGGTGCCGTGCTCAATGGTGTCAAAGCCGGCGTCAATGCACATTTGAATGGACGGCTGTGTGCCGGCGTGCACGCAGATTTTGATGCCCCGGCGATGGCATTCGTCAACGGCGGCGTTGAGCTCTTCCTGTGTAAACTCCGGTATATCGGTGCGGTGGCTTGTCATCAGCTTGATCCAATCGGCGCCGCCGCGAATTTCGCGCCGGATCGCGGCGCGGACATTGTCCGCCCCGTCGGCTTCGACCATTCCGCCGATCAGCTCCCAACTGTGCCCGCCTGTGAAGCAGATGCCCCGGCCGCAGTGTATAATGCGCGGCAGGGTAAAAAAGCCCCGTTCCTCTGCCGCCCAGCGCAGGTTTTGCAGGCAACCGCTGGGCGAAGCAACGTCACGCACGGTGGTCACGCCGGTGCGCAGCGCGCGCCTTAAAACGTCAAGGGCAAAGTACGCGATGCGGAACGGGTCGTCCCGGTAGCTGTCGGCATCCGGCTCGCTCCACCAGTAACCGGTATGTACATGCATGTCAATAAGCCCGGGCAGAATGGTAGCGTCTCCATAATCGCGCACCGGCTCGCCCGCATACTGTTTTACAAGATCGGAGCAGGCGCCCACGGCACTGATTCGACCTTTTTCGTCAATGCGGACGGCCCCTTTTTCCAGCGCCGTATCTCCGTCGCCGATAATAAGATGGTTTGCAGTTAAAAGCATTTTTTGCCCCCCTGTATGATTTCTCGGCCTTTTCTGCCGGCGGGCCGCCGTTCCGCCCGGCAGTGCGGATCGCGGCACCGGGTAGTTGTCGGGCTTTTTGCCTTATGACAATTCGGCTGGCCAAAATAATATGCTATTAGAATACCATATTTATAAACAAAAGGGAATACACGGCTTTATTTGCTGTAAAAAAGATACAAGGGCGGCCGCCTTTCACGGGTAAAAAAAGAGATTATCCCGAGGCATCTTCTCGGGATAATCCCTTTCACTTTGGCAGGGCCAAATCAGATCAGTTCAATGACGGCCATTTCGGCGCCGTCGCCGCGGCGGGGCCCAATGCGGGTGATGCGGGTGTAGCCGCCGTTGCGGTTTGCGTATTTGGGCGCGATTTCGTCAAAGGTTTTTTTGACAACGGCCTCTTTGGTGATAAAGGCAAAGGCCTGGCGCTTGGCGTTCAAATCGCCGCGCTTGCCAAGCGTGATCATCTTTTCGGCCAGCGGACGGACTTCTTTCGCCCTGGTGACAGTCGTCTCAATACGGCCGTTCTCCAGCAGATAGGTGACCATAGCGCGCAGCATGGCGCGGCGGTGGTCGGTCGGTCTGCCGAGCTTGCGGGTTCCGGGCATGATTATACCTCCTCAGAATCCGCCGTCCCACGCAGGGGGGCGGAAAATGTGTAAAAAGTGGGTTGCGCGGCCCGGCGCAATCAGCGCCGGGCTGCGTGCCGGGCTCAGTTTTGCGTATTGTCGCCCTTCGAGAGCAGAAGATTCAAATCGGCCATTTTTTTGATGACCTCTTCCAGCGATTTTCTGCCCAGGTTGCGGACCTTCATCATATCCTCCTCTGTCGTATTGACGAGGTCGGCCACTGTGTTGATGCCGGCGCGCTTCAGGCAGTTAAAGGAACGCACGGAAAGATCCAGCTCTTCAATGCTCATTTCCAGCACCTTGTCCTGCGTCGTTTCACTCTTTTCAACGACGGTGGACTTCGAGCCGATTTCATCGGACAGGTTGACAAAAAGGCTCAGGTGATCCGTGAGGATTTTAGCCCCCAGCGACACGGCGTCACGCGCCGAAATGGTCCGGTCGGTAAAGACCTCGAGCGTCAGCTTGTCAAAGTCGGTCATATTGCCAACGCGGGTGTTTTCCACCGTATAATTGACTTTATAAACCGGCGTATAGATGGAATCGACAGGGATGGTGCCTATAATGGGGGTTGCAGGCTTGTTGCGGTCAGCGGGCACATACCCGCGGCCATGGTTAAAGGTCAGCTCCATAACCAGCTTGCTGTCCTCCATCAAAGTGGCGATGTGCGCGTCGGGATTGAGAATCTCAATCTCGCTGTCGCAGCGAATATCGCCGGCCGTGACTTCGCCGGGGGTCGTCGTCTCCAGTGTGACGACCTTTTCACCCTGGCTGAACAGCTTGGCAATGATGCCCTTGACATTGAGGACAATCTCCGTCACATCTTCTTTGACGCCCGGAATGGTGGAAAACTCGTGCTGCACGCCGTCAATTTTGATAGAAGTGACGGCGGTGCCGGGCAGGCTCGAAAGAAGGATGCGCCGTAAAGAATTGCCGAGGGTAGTGCCGTAGCCCCGCTCCAGAGGCTCGACCACGAATTTGCCATAAGAGCCATCGGTGGCTGTTTCGACACATTCAATGCGGGGTTTTTCAATTGCGATCATTCATTACCCTCCTTGATATATTCGGCGCGCCCCAAGGAGGCACGCTATGCGGGTGCCGATTGAGGGCTGGTTACTTGGAGTAGAGCTCGACGATAAGGTGTTCTTCCACCTGCAGATCAATTTCATCACGGCTGGGCAGGGAAACGACATTGGCGACGCCTTTCTGGCGGTCGACGCTGAGCCAGTTGAGCGCGGGGCGGGAGGCATTGGCTTCGATGACCAGTTTAAACTTGTCAGAGCTCATGCTCGATTCCTTGATCGCAATCACGTCGCCGGGCTTGCACAGGTACGAAGGAATGTTGACCTTTTTGCCGTTGACGGTAAAATGGGCGTGGGACACCAGCTGGCGCGCTTCGGGGCGGCTCATGGCGAAGCCGGCGCGATAGACGACGTTGTCCAGGCGGCTTTCGAGCAGTTTGATGAGGTTTTCGCCGGCCTGGCCGCTCATCTTCTCGGCCAGTTCAAAGTAGTGATAGAACTGGTTTTCCAAAAGCCCGTAATACTTTTTGGCCTTCTGTTTTTCACGCAGCTGCATACCGTACTCGCTCAGCTTCTTGTTGCGGCCCTGGCCGTGCTGGCCGGGGGCGTAGCTGCGGCGCTGAATCGCGCACTTGTCTGTGTAGCACCGGTCGCCCTTTAAAAAGAGCTTGTCGCCTTCTCTGCGGCAAATGCGGCATACCGCGTCAGTATATCTTGCCATCTAAAGGTTACCTCCTGTTAAACTCTTCTTCTCTTGGGCGGGCGGCAGCCGTTGTGCGGGACAGGGGTGACGTCTTTGATCATGACGACTTCCAGTCCGGCGGCCTGCAGGGCGCGGATCGCAGCTTCACGGCCCGAGCCGGGGCCTTTGACATAGACCTCGACGGTCTTCAGACCATGCTCCATCGCGGCTTTGGCAGCTGTTTCGGCAGCAGTCTGCGCGGCAAAGGGAGTCGACTTTCTCGAACCGCGGAAGCCCATTTCGCCGGCGCTGGCCCACGAAATCGCGTTGCCCTTGATGTCGGTGATGGTGACGATGGTGTTGTTAAAGGACGAACGGATATGGACAGCGCCCTTTTCAATGTTTTTGCGTTCGCGGCGCTTGGTTCTGACGGCGCCCTTCTTCGGCTGTGCTTTAGCCATGTTTTCGTCCCTCCTTTATTTCTTCTTGTTGGCAATGGTCTTTTTGGGACCTTTGCGAGTTCTGGCGTTGGTCTTGGTGCGCTGGCCGCGGACGGGAAGGCCCTTGCGGTGGCGCAGGCCGCGGTAGCAGCCGATTTCGGTCAGGCGCTTGATGTTGAGCGCCGTGTCGCGGCGCAGATCGCCTTCGATGGTGTACTCATGCTCGATGACTTCACGCAGGCGGGCAGTTTCGTCCTCCGTCAAATCCTTGACGCGGGTGTCAGGGTTGACACCTGTCTTTTTCAGAATATCGTTTGAAAGCTTGCGGCCGATTCCGTAGATGTACGTCAGGCCGATTTCCACTCTTTTTTCGCGGGGAAGGTCAACACCGGCAATACGAGCCATTTACTTTTGCACCTCCTGTGTGTTTTTAACCCTGCTTCTGCTTGTGCTTGGGGTTCTGGCAGATGACCATAACGCGGCCTTTTCTGCGGATGACTTTGCACTTTTCGCAGATGGGTTTCACCGACGGTTTTACTTTCATGGGTTACTTCCTCCTGTTTCTTCCATTTGGAAAGGGCTGTGCGCCCCGGAGCTGATGCTTACTTGGAACGCCATGTAATGCGTCCGCGGGTCAGGTCATACGGCGACATTTGCAGCGTGACCCGGTCCCCGGGCAGGATTTTGATAAAATTCATGCGCAGCTTGCCCGAAATATGGGCCAAAACCTTATGTCCCCCGGGCAGCTCGACATTGAACATGGCGTTTGGCAGCGCCTCTATAACGGTACCTTCGACCTCGATCATATCTTCTTTTGCCAAACGAAAGTCCCTCCTCGGTCATTCAATCGGCTGCGGCTTTTGCAAGTCCGCCAGCGCTCGTCTGATTTCGCTGTTTGACAGTCGCTCGCCCGCACGGATTTTTTGTGCCGCCCGGCAGTCGCTGTGGCAGACCAGCCGGATGTGCTTGAGCTTTTTGCGCTTGGGTTTTTCGACTTTTCGCAGTCGGCCGTCGCACAGCAGGGCATAGCCCTCGCTGTCCAGCCCGACGACCATCATGAGCGCGCCTTTGTCGCGCCCGCATAAGGAAGCGACAACGTCAGACTTTACTATGTCACTCCGCATTATGCTGTCCTCCAGCCACGGTGAGAATTTCAGGGTCGCCATCTGTAATGAGGATGGTGTTTTCATAATGGGCCGAGAGCTTTCCGTCGGCCGTGACGACGGTCCAGCCGTCGCGCAGCCTGCGCACCTCGTACCCGCCCTGGTTGACCATCGGTTCAACGGCCAGCGTCATGCCGGCCACCAGGCGCGCGCGCGCCCGGGGAGAAACGTAGTTGGGCACTTCCGGCTCTTCATGCATTTCCGAGCCGATGCCGTGCCCCACATACTCCCGCACCAGAGAATAGCCCCTCTCTTCATTGTACACCTGGACGGCGCGCGAAATATCGGATATTCTCTGTCCCGGGCGGGCTTGCTTGATACCTTCATAGAAGCTCTGCCGGGTCACATCCAAAAGCCGTTGGGCTTCGGGCGAAATGGCGCCCGCCGCAAAGGTCGCGGCGCAGTCGCCATGATAGCCGTGATAGATGGCCCCGACGTCAATTTTGACCAGATCGCCCTCTTTAATTTTCCGCGAGCCCGGGATCCCATGAATCACTTCATCGTTGACCGAGCAGCAGATGGCGGCGGGAAAGCCGCCGTACCCCAGGAACGAGGGCATCGAGCCGCGGCTTTTTAAAAACCTGCGGACCTCGTGGTCGATTTCCCGGGTGGTAATTCCCGGCTCGACCAGACTGCCCGCCAAGGCGCGTGCCTCGGCGGCCAGCCGGCCGGCCTGACGCATGAGCGAAATCTCATGCGCCGATTTGATCTTGATCATAATGAAACTCCCAGCGCCTCCGACACAAGTTTGACGGTATCGGCCAGCTTGGGCTGCCCCTGTACCTTTTTGAGCTTGCCCTGAGCGCCATAATATTCTTTAATGGGCTCGGTCTGCCTGTGGTACACTTCAAGGCGCGAGCGGACGGTGTCCGGCTCGTCGTCATGGCGGATGCTCAGCTGCGCGCCGCATTTGTCGCACACGCCCTCTTTCTGGGGCGGATTGTCTGTGACGTGGTAGCTGGCCTGGCATTGGGGGCAGGTTCGGCGGCCGCTCATGCGCTGCATGATGGTTTCATCGGCAACCTCGATGGACAGGACGACGTCGACCATTACGGCCTTATCAAGCGCCTGGGCCTGGGGCAGTGTGCGCGGGAAGCCGTCGAAAATGACGCCGTTTGCGCAGTCCGGACTTTTCAGCCGCTCGGCGACCAGGCCGATGATCAGCTCGTCAGGCACCAGGTTGCCGCCGTCCATATAGGTCTGGGCCTTGCGGCCCAGCTCGGTACCGGCCGCAATGGCCTGACGCAGAAGATTTCCGGTAGAGAGGATGGGAATGTTCAGCGCATGTTGAATCTTTTCAGCCTGCGTACCTTTCCCGGCGCCGGGGGCGCCCAGTAAGACAAGATTCATACCAAACTCCATTTCTCCGCAGCGCTTTATTCGAGGAAGCCCTTGTAGTGGCGCATCAACATCTGGCCCTCGATGGCCTTGACCGTCTCGAGCGCGACGCCGACCAGAATGAGCACTGACGTTCCGCCGATAGCCAGCCCGCTCATACCCTTGACATTGCTCATAACAAGGGGGAAGATGGCGACGACCGACAAAAACAGAGCGCCCATCAGGGTGATTTTGTTGAGCACCTTTTTGATAAAGTCGCTCGTCGGCTTGCCGGGGCGGAAACCGGGGATAAACCCACCGTTTTTCTTCAGGTTGTTGGCCACCTCAATGGGGTTGAACTGAATGGTGGCATAGAAGTAGGCAAAGCCGAGGATGAGCAGGAAATAAACGATGATATAGGCCGGGCTGCCCTGCTGGAACGCATCAAGGAAACGATCCCAGAAGCCGCCCTCTTTAGGCGTCAGGAAGCTGCCGATGGTGGCCGGCACCGTGATGATGGTGCTGGCGAAGATGATGGGCATGACGCCCGCCATATTGACCTTCATGGGCAGGTTGGTCGACTGCCCGCCGTACATCTTGCGGCCGACAACGCGTTTGGCGTACTGCACCGGAATACGGCGCTCGGCGTTGGTGATGAAGACGATAAAGGCGATCATGGCGATGGCAATGAGCAGAATCAGAATGGTCTTGAAGATGTCGAGCGAACCGCTCTTAATGCCTTCGACCATGGACTGCACCATCGACGGGCCGCGGCTGACGATGCCGCAGAAGAGGATGATGGAAATGCCGTTGCCGATGCCCTTTTCATTGATCTGCTCGCCCAGCCACATGATGAAGGCCGAACCGGCGGTAAAGGTCAGGATGATGACGATGGCGCTCCACAGGTCGGTGCGGGTCAACACCTGATAGCTCTTGAGCAGCATATAATAGCTGAAGCCGGTGAGAATGGCGAGCGCTATGGTGACATAACGGGTGATGGACGCGATTTTCTTGCGGCCTTCTTCGCCGCCGTCCTTGACCATGCGTTCGAGCGCCGGAATGGCGATTTGCAGAAGCTGCATGATAATGGATGCGTTGATATACGGATAAACCGAAAGTGCGAAGATGGACGCCTGTGAAAATCCGCCGCCCGACAGGACGTTAAAGTAGCCGATCAGCGTGTCGGCCTGCGCCTTAAAAGCTTCGGTCAGCGCGCGGGTGTCGACATAGGGTACAAAAATGGTATACCCAAAACGGTAAACAACAATACAGCCGATGACGAAAAGGAGCTTTTTACGCAGATCGGGGATCTTCCACGCGTTTTTGATGGTTTCCAGCATGGATCAGATCACCTCCGCCTTTCCTCCCGCGGCTTCAATTTTCTCTTTGGCCGAGGCAGTGATGCCGGCGGCCTTGACGGTCAGCTTCTTGTTGAGTTCGCCGGTGCCGAGCACGCGGATGCCGTCCAGGGTCTTTTTGACCAGGCCCTTTTCAGCCAGCAGCTCAAAGGTGACCTCGGTGCCGTTGTCAAACGCGTTGAGCGCGTTCAGGTTGATTTCGGCGTATTTCTTTGCAAAAACATTGTTGAAGCCGCGCTTGGGCAAACGGCGGGTCAGTGGCATCTGGCCGCCTTCAAAGCCGGGGCGAACGCCGCCGCCGCTTCTGGCCCACTGGCCCTTATGGCCGCGCCCGGCCGTTTTGCCGTTGCCGGTGCCGATGCCGCGGCCTTTGCGCTTGCCGACGCTCGTGCTGCCGGCGGCCGGGGTGAGTTCATTCAGTTTCATCGCAGCGTCCCTCCTTATTTGCATTCCTCGACCTTAAGGAGATAGCCGATGAGGGCGATTTTCCCCTGGGTCTGAGGGTTGTTGGGCTGGATGGTGACGTTGCCGATCTTGTGAAGGCCCAGTGCATGGGCGGTGGCGATGTGTTTGTCCAGCCGGCCGTTCAGGCTCTTCACAAGGGTGATTTTCAAGCTGTTCATAACCACATCCTCCTTACTTTACAAGCTCTTCCGCCGCGATGCCGCGCACGGCCGCCACCTGCTGGGCGTCGCGCAGGGACTTGAGCCCTTCCATCGTGGCGCTGACAACGTTCTGCGGGTTGTTCGAGCGCAGGCACTTGGTACGAATATCCTTAATGCCCGCCATTTCGACAACGGCACGGACCGGGCCGCCGGCGATGACGCCGGTACCGGGGGCGGCAGGCTTCAGGAGCACGCGCGCCGCGCCGAACTTGCCCAGCACCTCGTGCGGGATGCTGGTGCCGCTGATCGACACTTTGACCAGGTTCTTTTTGGCATCTTCAATGCCCTTGCGGATAGCGTCGGGAACTTCGGAGGACTTGCCAAGGCCGAAACCGACAATGCCGTTTCCGTCGCCGACCACTACCAAAGCCGAAAACTTGAAGATACGGCCGCCTTTAACCGTTTTGGAAACGCGGTTAAGGGAAACGAGCTTCTCCTTCAGCTCCAGCTGCGTGGCGTCAATAAGCTTAGCCATAACGTTTATCCTCCCTTAAAACTTGAGTCCGCTCTCGCGGGCGGCGTCGGCCAAAGCCTTGACGCGGCCGTGGAACAGATACCCGCCGCGGTCGAACACGACGTTTTCGATGCCGGCCTTGAGCGCTCTTTCAGCGATCAGCTGGCCGACCTTTTTGGCGGCTTCGCAGTTTCCGCCGTACAGGCCGAAATCCTTTTCGTTCGAGCCCGCGGCGGCCAGGGTGCGGCCGGAGACGTCGTCAATAACCTGGGCGTAAATGTGGGTGTTGCTGCGGAAAACGTCAAGGCGGGGCCGCTCGGCGGTGCCGCTCAGTTTGGCGCGCACTCTTTTGTGTCTTTTCAAACGCTGCGCGTTGGAGTCATATTTCTTAATCATTTAAGCGCACCTCCCTTTACTTTTTCTTGCCGCCGGCTTTGCCTTCCTTGCGGCGGACGACTTCGTCGATATACTTGATGCCCTTGCCCTTATACGGCTCGGGAGGACGCTTCTCGCGCACTTCGGCGGCAAACTGGCCGACTTTCTGCTTGTCGATGCCGTGAATGACGATTTTGTTGGGCGCCGGCACCTCGATGGTGATGCCGGGAACTTCGTCGACAAGCACCTGATGGCTGTAGCCCAGGTTCATTTGCAGCTGGGTTCCGGCCTTGGCGGCACGGTAGCCAACGCCGTTGATTTCCAGTTCCTTCTTATAGCCTTCGCTGACGCCGATGACCATGTTGTGAATGAGCGAACGGGTCAGGCCGTGCAGCGAACGGTGCAGCTTGTCGTCCGACGGGCGGGCGACATGAACCATGTTGTCTTCAACCGACAGAATCATGTCGGGGTGCATGACCTGGGTCAGCTCGCCCTTGGGGCCCTTGACGGTGATTTTGCTGCCGTCCACGGCGACAGTGACGCCGGCGGGGATGGCAACAGGCATTCTTCCGATTCTGGACATTTCCTATTCCTCCCCTTACCAGACAAACGCAAGGACTTCGCCGCCGACATGCAGCTCGCGCGCTTTTTTGTCGGTCATGATGCCCTTGGATGTCGAAATGATGGCGACGCCAAGGCCCTTCAAAACACGCGGCAGCTCGTCGGCGCCGGCGTAAACGCGCAGGCCGGGCTTGCTGACGCGGCGCAGGCCGGAGATGGCCTTTTCCTTGTTCGCCGTGTACTTGAGTGTAATGCGGATCACGCCCTGAACGCCCTCGTTGAGGACTTCGAACGAGCGGATGTAGCCCTCGTCCAGCAGAATCTGGGCAATGGCCTTCTTGACGCCGGATGCGGGCACGTCAACGCTCTGGTGACGGGCGGAACCGGCGTTTCTGATACGGGTCAGCATATCAGCAATGGGGTCGGTGATTTGCATCGTTTTTCCTCCTTACAGAAGTTAGAGAGCAGCGGCTTTGCCGCGTTTCCCCCCGGGGATGGCTGCCGGTCGGGTGCGATTGGCCCCATGCCCGCGGGTGATTGAGCGGAACTGCCCCCCACTATTCTTTGCGCTTTTGCAAAGCCTGCCGGTTTTGCAAAAGCCCTGTGCGCCCGGTTGGCAAAGCTGCTCCCGGCCGCACGCTAAAAGGGATTGCGCCCCTCTAGTTTCAGTTTGTTTTGCCGGCGCCAATCCCGCCGGCAGGCGGCAGAAGCTTACCAGGAAGCCTTTCTGACACCGGGGATCTGCCCTTTGTACGCCAGCTCGCGGAAGCAGATACGGCAGATGCCGAAGTCGCGCAGATAGGCGTGGGGCCGGCCGCAGATTTTGCAGCGGTTGTAGTTGCGAGTGGAAAACTTGCTGCCCCGCTGCTGCTTGAGGATCATTGCTTTTTTAGCCATTTTGCCGCCTCCTTATTTTGCAAACGGAGCGCCGAGGAGGGTGAGAAGCTCCTTGGCCTCTTCATCGGTGTGGGCCGTCGTGGTGAAAACGATGTCCATACCGCGGATTTTGTCGATTTTATCGTACTGAATCTCAGGGAAAATCAGCTGCTCTTTGATGCCCATGGCATAGTTGCCGCGGCCGTCGAAGCCGTTGGGGTTGATGCCGCGGAAGTCGCGGACGCGGGGCAGAGCGATGTTGAAGAAACGGTCCAGGAACTCCCACATGCGCTCGCCGCGCAGCGTGACCTTGGCGCCGATATTCATGCCTTCACGCACTTTAAAGTTGGCGACGCTCTTGCGGGCCTTAGTGATAATGGGCTGCTGGCCGGTGATGGTGCGCAGGTCTGCGACGACCGAGTCGAGCACCTTGGCGTTGTCACGCGCTTCGCCGCAGCCGACGTTCAGGGTGATTTTGTCCAGCTTGGGAATCTGCATGACGCTCTTGTAGCTGAACTTTTTCATCAGCGCAGGGGCGATTTCTTCCTGATAGCGGACCTTGAGCCGAGGAGTGTATTTCTCATTCATTTCAGCCATTTTCGTCTGTCCTCCTCAATCAAATGGTCTCGCCGCAGTGCTTGCAGACGCGAACCTTTTCGCCGCTGGGCAGAATGCTGCTCTTGACGCGGGTCGGCTTCTGGCACTTGGGGCAAACGCGCATGACCTTGCAGGCGCGGATGGGGGTTTCCTGCTTGATGATGCCGCCGGTCTCGCCCTGCCTGCGGGGCTTCTGGTGCTTGGTGGCAAAGTTGACACCCTCGACAATGACGGTGCCGGCTTTGGGAGAGGTAGACATGACCTTGCCCTGTTTGCCCTTGTCCTTGCCGGAAAGCACTATGACGGTATCGCCTTTTTTGACATTCAACGTGTTCATAGCGTCCTCCTTACAGCACTTCGGGAGCAAGCGAAAGGATCTTCATATAATCCTTTTCGCGCAGCTCGCGGGCCACAGGCCCAAAAATACGGGTTCCTCTGGGGTTTTTATCTTCTTTAATGATGACGGCGGCGTTCTCGTCAAAGCGGACGTACGAGCCGTCGGGGCGGCGCAGGCCCTTGCGGGTGCGGACGATGACGGCGCGGACGACGTCGCCCTTTTTCACCTGGCCGCCGGGCGCGGCCTTGCGGACGCTGGCGACGATAACGTCGCCGATGTTTCCGTATCTGCGGGTCGAGCCGCCGAGAACACGGATGCATTTCAATTCCTTAGCGCCGGTATTGTCGGCGACGCGGAGATGTGATTCCTGCTGTACCACGGCAAACCCTCCTTATTTGGCTTTTTCGATGATTTCAACCAGGCGCCACCGCTTGTCCTTGGACAGCGGGCGGGTTTCCATCACGCGGACGCGATCGCCCACGCCGGCCTCGTTGTTTTCATCGTGTGCTTTCAGTTTGTAAGTGGTCTTCATAATTTTCTTATACAGCGGGTGCTGCACACGGTCTTCAATGGCGACCACAATGGTCTTATCCATTTTGTCCGAAACGACCATGCCGACCCTAGCCTTGCGGAAAGCTCTTTCACTCATGACTTAATCCTCCTCACCGCTTACGACTTGGCCGCGAGCTCTTTCTCGCGGAGCACGGTCTTGACTCTGGCAATGTCACGCTTGACCTCGGCAATCTTCAGGGGGTTGTCAAGCTGGTTGGTTGCGTGCTGAAGCCTCAGATTAAAGAGATCCTTTTTCAGTTCGCCCAGCTTGGTGTTGAGCTCCTGCGCGGTCAAATCGCGCACCTCTTTCACCTTCATCATACTTCACCACCTGTTTCTTTCACGGTGTCCTCGCGCTTGACAAACTTGGTCTTGAGCGGAAGCTTGTGGCCGGCGAGACGCATGGCCTCGCGCGCGGTTTCTTCAGGCACGCCGGCGATTTCAAAGAGAACGCGGCCCGGCTTGACGACGGCGACCCAGTATGCGGGCGAGCCTTTACCGGAGCCCATGCGGGTTTCGGCAGGCTTCTGCGTGACCGGCTTGTCGGGGAAGATTTTAATCCACACCTGGCCGCCGCGCTTGGTGTAACGGGTCATGGCGATACGGGCGGCCTCGATCTGGTTCGAGGTGATCCACGCCGGCTCTGTGGCCATGATGCCGTATTCGCCGTTCGAGACAAAGTTTCCGCGGGTGGCCTTGCCTTTCATGCGGCCGCGCTGCACCCTGCGGTATTTTACGCGTTTAGGCATTAACATTATTGTGCTCCTCCTTCCGTCTTGGGAGCGGCGGGGGTGCGCTGGGGACGATCACCCTGGGGCCGCGGAGTATAGGGGCGGCTGCCGCCGGCCTGCGGGCCGCGCGGGCCGGACGAGAACTGCTTGCGCTCGCCAAAACGCCCGCCCTGTCCGTCACGGCGGGGACGGTCGCCATCACGGCGCGGGCCGCGGCGGTCGTTGTCGCGGCGCTCACGGCGATCGCGGCGCGGGGCCTCGACAGCGGTGGTGCGCGGGCCGCCGGTCAGGACTTCGCCCTTATACAGCCACACCTTGACGCCGATGCGGCCATAGGTGGTGTTGGCTTCGGCAAAGCCGTAGTCGATGTCGGCGCGCAGGGTCTGAAGGGGAATGGTGCCCTCGTGATAATGCTCGGTGCGGGCAATTTCAGCGCCGCCCAGACGGCCGGACACACAGGTTTTGATGCCCTTGGCGCCCAGCTTCATCGCGCGGCCCATGGCCTGCTTCATCGCGCGGCGGAAGGAGATGCGCTTTTCGAGCTGGCTGGCGATATTTTCGGCGACCAGCTGCGCGTTGAGATCGGGGGAACGCACTTCGACAATGCTGACCGACACCGGCTTTTTGACCATGTCAGACAGGGTCTTTTGCAGTTTCTCAATTTCGCTGCCGCCCTTGCCGACGATGATGCCGGGGCGGGCGCAGTGGATAAAGACGCGCATTTTGGCGCTGTCGCGCTCGATTTCGATGCGCGGAACGCCGGCGCTGTACAGGGTCTTTTTCAGGTAATTACGGATTTTATAGTCTTCAACCAGCAGGTCGCCGACCAGTTCGTCCTTGGCGAACCAGCGGGAATCCCAGCCTTTGATGACGCCCACGCGCAGACCGTGGGGATTAACTTTCTGGCCCATAACTCTCCTCCTTTATTCTTTCTCGCCGAGAACCATTGTGACGTGCGAGGTTCTCTTGTTGATGCGGAAGGCTCTGCCCTGTGCACGGGGCATCACCCGCTTGAGGATCGGGCCGGGGCAGGCGAAAACCTGCGCCACATACAGCTTTTCGGGATTCATCTGGTGGTTGTTCTCCGCATTGGCCATGGCCGAACGCAGCAGCTTGAGAAGCGGCTCGCTCGAAGCCTTGGGGCTGTTCATCAGAATCGCGGCGGCCTGGGCTACGTCCTTGCCGCGGATAAGGTCGCAGGAAATCTGCACCTTGCGGGGAGCGATGCGGAGATATTTCAAATACGCTTTGGCTTCCATTGTCTCTCCTCCTCGCTTACTTCGACTTGTTGCCCGCGTGGCCGCGATAGGTGCGGGTGGGGGCGAACTCGCCGAGCTTGTGTCCTACCATATCCTCGGTCACATAGACGGGGACATGTTTTCTGCCGTCATGCACGGCAATGGTGTGGCCGACGAACTCGGGGAAAATGGTCGACGCTCTCGACCAGGTCTTGAGCACCTTTTTCTCGCCGGATTCGTTCAGCTGATTAACCCTTTTCAGCAGCTCGGGAGCCACAAAGGGGCCCTTCTTTACGCTTCTGCCCATTTAATTGTCGCTCCTTTCTTTATTTGCCGTTGCGGCGTTTGACAATCTGCTTGTCGGTACGGTGGTTCTGCTTGCGGGTCTTGTAACCCAGGGTGGGCTTGCCCCACGGGGTAACAGGGCCGGGACGGCCGATGGGGCTCTTGCCCTCGCCGCCGCCGTGCGGGTGGTCGACCGGGTTCATGACGCTGCCGCGGACCGTCGGGCGGACGCCCATGTGGCGTTTGCGGCCGGCCTTGCCGATCTGCACGTTTTCGTGGTCGATGTTGCCGACCTGGCCAATGGTGGCGCGGCAGTTCATCTTAATATACCGGACTTCGCCCGAGGGCAAACGGACCTGGGCGGCCTCGCCCTCTTTGGCCATCAGCTGGGCGGCGACGCCCGCCGAGCGCACCAGCTGGCCGCCGCGGCCGGGGTACAGCTCGATGTTGTGAATCATGGTGCCGAGGGGGATGTTTTTGATGGGCAGGCAGTTGCCCGGCTTGATATCGGCCCCTTCGCCCGACAGAATGACGTCGCCGACCTTCAGGTCGTTGGGCGCCAGGATGTAGCGCTTTTCGCCGTCTTCATATTGCAGCAGCGCGATGTGGGCGCTGCGGTTGGGGTCGTATTCGAGCGTCAGCACGGTGGCCGGCATATCGAGCTTGTCGCGCTTAAAGTCGATGACACGGTATTTCTGCTTGTTGCCGCCGCCGTGGTGGCGGACGGTGATGCGGCCGTAGCTGTTGCGGCCGGCTGTCTTCTTCAGCGGCTCGAGAAGGCTTTTCTCGGGCTTGACACGGCTGAGGCCCCGGTAATCGGTCACCGTCATGTGACGGCGGGAGGGCGTTGTCGGCCGGTAGCTTTTAATCGCCATTTCGTTTCACTCCATTACTCATAGTCGTTTTGCGCCGCCCGTTTACCCGGCGGCATACATGCGGCGGCGGATGCCCCGCCGCTTGTCAAGACGCGCTCCGGCGCGTCCTCGAGGCTTCCGTTCGGCTTACACCATGCCCTCGAAGATTTCGATGGGCTTGGAATCCTCGGTCAGGCGGACAACGGCCTTTTTGCGCGCGGCGGTATAGCCCTTATGCACGCCCATGCGTTTTTCCTTCCCCTTGACGTTCAGGGTGTTGACGCTCAGGACCTTGACCTTGAAGATCTCCTCGATGGCTTTGCGGATTTCGACCTTGTTGGAGCCGCGCGCAACCTCGAAGACATACTTTTTATCGGCGACCGATTCCATCGACTGTTCGGTGATGATGGGCCGCAGAATGACATCATAGGCGGATTTCACTTGCTGTACACCTCCTCGATAGCGGTGACGGCCGCTTTGTCCACAATGAACTTGTCGGCCTTGAGAATGTCGTAAACCGACAGAACGCTGGCGATGGTCGTCTTGACGCCGGGGATGTTGCGGGCGGACAGAACGACGTTCTTGCGCACCTCAGGGGTGACGACAAGCGCCTTGTCAGCCTCAAAGCTGTTCAAAAAGCCCTTAAAGCTCTTGGTCTTGATCTCGTTCATGTCGATGCTGTCGACGACGATGAGCTTGCCCTCCTGCAGCTTGGCGCTCAGGGCGCTACGCATGGCCAGGGCGCGGACCTTCTTGTTGACGGTATAGCGGTAAGTGCGGGGCTTGGGGCCGAGGGCGATGCCGCCGTGCGTCCACTGGGGTGCGCGGATGGACCCCTGGCGGGCGCGGCCGGTGCCCTTCTGGCGCCACGGCTTTCTGCCGCCGCCGCGGACCTCGGCGCGGGTCAGCGTGCTCTGGGTGCCCTGGCGCTGGTTGGCCAGGTAATTTTTAACGACTTCATGCACGACGGCGTTGTTGGGCTCGATGCCGAAAACGGCGTCGTTCAGCTCCATTTCGCCGACGGGCTTGCCGGTCATATCGTAAACTTTGGTGTTAGCCACTTTCAATCCTCCTCCCGATTAGCGTCTGGCCGAGGCCTTTTGCGGGTTGATGCTCTTCTTGACCTCGGTGTTCTTGACGCGGATGGTCTTGGTTGTGCTCTTCAGGTAGACGACGCCGCCCTTGGGCCCGGGAACCGCGCCGCGGATGGCGATGAGGTTGGCCTCGGCGTCGACCTTAGCGATGATGAGATTCTGGACGGTGACCTGCTCGGCGCCCAGATGGCCGGCCATTTTCTTGCCGGGCAGAACGCGGGAGGGGTCGGTGTTGGCGCCCATCGAGCCGACGCTGCGGTGAACGGGGCCGACGCCGTGGGTGTGCTGCTGGGAATGGGCGTTCCAGCGCTTGACGACGCCGGCGTAGCCCTTGCCCTTGCTGATGCCGACCACGTCGATGTGGTCGCCCTCGGCAAAGACGTCAGCCAGGACGGCGTCGCCGACGTTCATCGACTCGCTGTTGTCCAGCTGGAATTCCTTCAGATACTTTTTGGCCGAAACGCCGGCTTTCTGGAAGTGGCCGTTCTGCGGCTTCGTGAGCTTCTTTTCCGCGATGTCTTCAAAGCCGAGCTGCACGGCGCTGTAGCCGTCCTTTTCCGCCGTCTTCTTCTGCACGACGGTGCAGGGGCCGGCCTCGATGACGGTGACGGGAATGACCTTGCCCGTCTCGTCAAAGATCTGCGTCATGCCGACCTTTTTTCCGATGATTGCTTTCAGCATGGTTATCCTCCTTCAGGTTATTGGTTGGGGTTTTCCCAACATGACCCGCCCGCTGCGCGCGGGCATGGGTTATTGCTTTGTTTACAGCTTGATTTCAATGTCGACGCCGGCCGGCAAATCAAGGCTCATCAGGGCCTCGACGGCCTTCTGGGTCGGGTTCAGGACGTCGATGAGGCGCTTGTGGGTGCGGCGCTCGAACTGCTCGCGCGAATCTTTATATTTGTGTACGGCGCGCAAAATGGTGACGACCTTCTTGTCGGTCGGCAGGGGGATGGGGCCCGAGACCTCGACGCCGGCGCGCTTGGCCGTCTCGACAATTTTTTCGGCGGCCTGGTCAATCAGCTGGTGGTCGTAGGCTTTCAGCCTGATGCGGATTTTCTGCATGTCTGCCATGTGCTTGTTTCCTCCTTGGTACTTTCATACAATGTTTTTTGGTGACATTGTACGGCGGAAAGCGTGCCACGCTACCGTGTGTATCGCATTTTGGGCATAAAAGAAACCGGGATACACGCTTGGCTCCGGCATTACAAATACAAACGTTGGTTTCCGGCCGGGCTTGCCGGCCTGCGGCCGGTAGTTCCCCGCTTTTGGGATACTCGTTTGTCTTCAGCTCTCTGCCGCCCGATTGTCGGACCTACTCGGCCGAAGTTACCCGCCTTTTGACGGCAATCTCCGGCTTCATCGCGTTTGCGCGCAGTTTTGGCATGTTTTGCACAACAGGCGCTTTTATATGATACTATATCGGGCCGCCAATGTCAAGGATTTGAAATCATTTTTATTTTTTGCTGTTTTTTATAATTTTTCAAATTGCTTATTGACATTTTTAGTTTATTTTGATATATTAAATATAATACAAAATCATATTTTACTGATTGTGGTGATTCCAATGTATTTTTATTTGTGAATATTTCTAGAATTGCCGGGGTGGTTTTTTGAAAAGACGCTGCTGCCTGGACAAAACCGGATGGATAGGCTGCGCCACGGCCTGCTGTTGCGCCCTGATCTATATGGCGGTTTATGCCTTCTATTTTTCCAATATCGAGGTCATCACCCACACCTATCGCCATAAAGCGATCTATCTCTACGCGGCCCGCCCGGTCTTTTTCGTTACTCTCGCCTTTCTTCTCACCCGTGTGATTGTATGCCGCTGGCTGCGAACGGATCTGAACATCCCCCGCCGGCTTTGTCGAATCCTCGGGCTTGTAACTGTCGCGATCTACCCGGCCTTTTTGTCCATCAATCTGTTTGTTTATACGGATTTCATTTTCAACACGGTACTTTTTCTCCTGCTGCACCCCCGGCTTTTTCTTGTGCCCGGCGCTCTGCTGGGGCTGTCCGTCAAGCCGGCACCGCAAGACAGGCAAAACCACGAAAGCGGCTGCATCGGGGCATTAAAAGGGTCCTTATAACAGCCTGTATAAAACAATTTGTATAAAAAGAGGTTTTCATGACTCATCGTCTTTCTCCCCGTCTCACAGCGGCCCTGCGCGGCATCCCGCGCAGGGCCTGGTTTTCTTACCTTTTGCTGTGCGTTCTGTTCGGCTGGCTGTTCCTCCGCTGGCTCTTCAGGGAAAACGACTGGAAAAGCGCCCTGCACATCTACCTCGGCTCGTGGCTGTATGTCAAGCTGGGCTTTTTGCTGCCCATGCGCATTTTTACCGCCATGTGCGGCGACGGCTTTTTCCTTTTGCAGCACATCGTCCTGTACGCCTACGGCGTGTACATCGCCGCGCTGTCCCTGCGCTGGCTGGAGAAAAACGAATATATAAGGAAGGGCTGATCCCCCCGCATCGAAAAAGACGTCCCGCAGGACGTCTTTTTCACACAGCGTAGCGCTCGAACAGATCGCGGGCCAGCTCGGCGGAAAGACCGATGCCTTCCAGCTGCGTGCCAAAGCGCTCGAGCAGCGCGTCAAACAGCGCATAGCGGACCTCGGGCGCGCCGCAGTGAATGGCCGAATGGCAAATTGGGCACAGCGGCGCCAGATTTTCAAGGCAGTCGAGGTTGATGTTGGGCACGTCGCGCTGAGCGGCCAGCGGGACAATGTGGTGGCATTCGAGGAAATTGGGCATGTTGGGCGCTTCAAAGGTGCGGTGGCTTTCGTCGATAGAGCAGCGGAAGCCTTTCTGCTCCAGCCGCGTCATTTTCAGGCGGAAGTCGCGCTCGCGGTGCTCGGCGCAGCCGGGCTGCGGCGGCTGATACTGATAGTTCCGGTTGCGCTCGGCGATGGCGGCCAGCTCTTCGGCGGTATAAGCCTGCGCCGTGATGAGAGCAGGGCCCTGGTCGCGCACCCAGCTGCGCGACGAAGCGGAAATGCTGCTGACGCCGCTCACAAACTCGCGCTCGACCTGCAAAGCCAGGTCGGCGCCGGCCGGCTTGATGGTATAGGTATAGGGCCGCACAGCCGAACGCTCGAACAGCTCGCGGTTGGCCTGCCGCTCGTAATTGGACACCAGCACGTTGCGGATGGTCTGGTCGACGACGCACTGCGGCGCGGCCAGGTTCTGCTGAAACATCTGATCAATGAGTGTAAAACGGGGGTAAATTTCTTTGAGCCTGTCTTTGATTTCGGCGCTGCGCAGGTGCGGGTTTTTGTAGATGACATAACAGATGTAAGGGCGAAGCTCCTCTTCGGTCGACTTGAAAAAGGAATAGACTCCGCTGGCGGAAACGGTAAAATAGGCGTTGCGGAAGCGATGGCGCTCGTCGCCGGGGATGGAATTCGCCTTAAGCATGGCCAGATACTCTTCATAGCTGATGTCAATGTCGCGCTTGACCCAGTTATAAACCTCCCGGCTCTTGAGATCCTTTGGCCCCTGGCGGCCGTTGGCATTGATAACCTCGATAATTCTGGTAACGCTTGGCATGGATGTGGCGCTTGGCATGAATAACACTCCTTTACTGTGTGACTGGGCACCGTGATCAGGCGTTGCAGGCGGATGCATATTCAGTCCTTGCGGACGAGAAACAGATATTCAGTGGTGTGCAGGCTGCGGTTTTGCAGGTTGCGGGAAGCGCGGAAGGTGTTGTAGGGCGTCTCCATAACCTGCACGGTTCCCAGCTGCGAAAGCATGTCGGTCATTTCCGCGCGGGTAATAAAGCCTTCGGAATTGAAGGAAATGAGCAGGTAATGCGCGCGGATGGCGGCGCACAGCCGGGAAAATTCATCAAACGCGGCGGAAGAACGGTTATAAGCCGAACGGTTCCACTCGCGCGGAATGCCCGACACCGGGCTGAGATCCTCCGGCTCCAGCTTGTCGCAGATGAGATTGAGCATAAAGTAGTTGGAGCCGTAGGGGTGCTGGTTATAAGGCGGGTCAAGATAGACCAGATCGAGCGGCCGCAGTGTCTGCGCCACCTCGAGCGCGTCGCCGCGGTAAATTTCTATCGGGCATTCAAACTGGCTGAAAACCGGAAAGGGCAGCGTAATTTCACAGCAGATGCGCGACAGGGCGTTGCGGGCCGTGCCGCCGAACTGGCCGATGCCGGTGCGCGCGTTTTTGTAAAACCCCTTGAACACGCCCGAGGTGTTGTTTTTGACCGATGCTTCTGCCAGAAGCGGAGCGAGAAAAAAGGGCTGAATCCCCGGCTCAAGAGCATCAATGAGCCGGCGGGCCGTATCGATAAAGCGGGCGTTGCGCGGCGTGTAAAAGACGCGCTCGCCACGCTGGATGTTGTTTTCGTCGCGCGGCGCGTACATGCGGGTAATGAAGCCGTCCGTGTCGAGCGGGCCCTCAAGCTCGCTGCACAGCCAGGCATGGATGCGCCGCAGATCCGGCAGGTCAAGCTGCGAACGGTTGGCCAGATAGCATTGATTGAGCACTTCGCAATAGCGTTCCAGGTCGTTGACGACAAGGCGGCTGGCAAACCTTTTGAAATAACGGGCCACAATGCCCGAACCGGAAAAAAGATCGCCGACGGTCAATTTATCCCGCCCCAGCTGCCGCTGAACTTCCTGTACAGCCGAGCCGATAAAATCCAAGAGAGCACGTTTATTTCCCAGATAGGTGATAACCTGCGAGGTCACATACTCCCGTTCCTGCTCTGGGACTTCGCTTTGCTGAGTCATACAGTCCTCCGGGGAAATGGATTGCGGCGGAGCGCCGCGAAAATCTGTCTGCCCCTATTATAGCAAAGTTGTCAAAAGTTATCAATTATGTGTGAAAAATCTTTGAAGAAAAAAGAGCGTGCTTGACAGCGGCCGCAAAAAAGCGCTATAGTTTACGGGAAACAACTTGCAGGAGGAATGAGCGATGAGAGAACTAGCGGCACAGCAGCTGACCGACGCCGTGCGGCGCCTGTGTATCGAAGCCAATTGCAGTTTGCCCGGCGACGTGCGCCGGCGCATCGAAGACTGCCGCGCCTGCGAAAGCTGGGCGCCCGCGCGCGGCATACTGGATAAAATCATAGAAAATTACCGCATCGCGGACGAGGGGCAGGTGCCCATCTGCCAGGATACCGGCATGGCGTGCGTCTTTCTGGACATCGGACAGGACGTTCACATTTCGGGCGACGTGCAGAAGGCTGTCGACGAAGGGGTGCGCCTGGGTTACGAGGAAGGCTTTTTGCGCAAATCGGTGGTGCGCGACCCGCTCGATCGCGTCAACACCGGCGACAACACCCCCGCCATGCTCTACGTCAATCTGGTGCCGGGCGAGCAGGTGACCGTCACCGTTGCGCCCAAGGGCTTTGGCAGCGAAAACATGAGCCGCATCAAAATGCTCAAGCCCTCCGACGGGCTCGAGGGGGTCAAAAGCTTTGTGCTTCAGGCGGTGGAAGAGGCCGGCCCCAACCCCTGCCCGCCCATTGTCGTCGGCGTCGGCATCGGCGGCACCTTCGACAAGGCGGCCTATCTGGCCAAAAAAGCGCTGATGCGCCCGCTCGACGTGCGTAATGAAAAGCCTTTTTACCGTGAACTCGAACAGGAGCTGCTGGAAAAAATCAATACGCTGGGCGTCGGGCCGCAGGGCTTCGGCGGCAAAACGACGGCGTTGGGCGTCAACATCGAAACGCTGCCGACCCACATTGCCGGCCTGCCGGTCGCCGTCAACATCAATTGCCACGTGACACGTCACAAAACGGAGGTGCTGTAAAATGGAAAAGCGCATCCAAACCCCCATCACGCGTCAAATGGCCCGCTCGCTGAAAAGCGGCGACGCCGTTTTGCTCTCGGGCGTCATCTACACGGCGCGCGACGCGGCGCACAAGCGCCTGTGCGAGCTGGCGGCGCAGGGAAAGCCCCTGCCTGTCGGCATGGAAAACGCCACCATCTACTTTGTGGGGCCGACGCCGGCTAAGCCGGGCCAGGCCATCGGTTCTGCCGGCCCGACGACCAGCTACCGCATGGACGCCTACTCCCCCACCCTGATCGCCATGGGGCAGACCGGCATGATCGGCAAGGGCAAGCGCGGGCCCGAGGTCGTCGCCGCCATGAAGAAGTACGGGGCCGTTTATTTTGGCGCCATCGGCGGCGCGGGGGCGCTGCTTTCGCGCTGCATTGTCAAAAGCGAAATCGTCGCTTATGAAGACTTGGGCGCCGAGGCCATCCGCCGATTGGATGTGCGGGATCTGCCGCTCACCGTCATTATTGACAGCGAGGGAAGCAACCTGTATGAGACAGGGCGGGCCGACTATCTCGCTTCGCAGCAGCAGGGGCTTGACAAATGATCGCTCCATTGTCATAATTGTACTAGAACATATTTGCTTTGCCGCCGTGCAGAGCAGAAGGGTGTGACAATATGGAGATCAGCATTCGGCCGGGGAGCGACGCCCCGATCTATCAGCAGATTGTTGACGCCGTGCAGGAGCAGATCAATTCCGGCGCACTGGCCGAAGGGGAAAAGCTGCCCACCGTGCGCCAGCTGGCCGAGGATATGCATCTGGCCAAGGGCACCATTAAGCGCGCCTATGACGAGCTGGAGCGCTGCGGCTCCATCCGCATGACGCAGGGCAAAGGCACCTTTGTGCTCGGCCGGCTGAAGCGCAGCGACAGCCATAAGGAACAGGCCATGCAGGCCATCGACCGTATGCTGGACGAGCTGGAAAAGCTGGATTTTTCCCCGCGTGAAATCGAGATTTTCTTCGATTTGAAACTGCGCGCCCGAATGGATCGCGGCGCGGGGCTCCGTGTTGCCATCGCCGAATGCAATGCCGAATCGCTGTCGCTCATCACCGATCAGCTGTCGGGAATCGAAGGGATCGAGCTTTTCCGCTTTATGCTGGACGAGGTTTTGCGCACGCCGTACAAGCTGAGCGACAACATGGATTTGATTTTCACCACCGAGGCGCACGTCGAAACGCTGGAGCGCATTGTGACGCAGCCGCAGAAAATTGTGAAAATCGCGCTGGCGCCGACGCAGGCCACTGTCGTTTCCCTGGCGCGTATGCGGGATGCGCGGCGCATCGGCGTGCTCAGCGCCAGCCCCGAATACGGGAACGCGATGAAAGAGGGCGCCGTTGCGGTCATCGGCGCCGAGCATCAGTTTGAAGCCCGCCTTTTTGGCGCCGAAGGGTTTGAAAGCTTTCTGTGCCGGCAGGACGCGGTGCTCGTCCCGGCCGGACACATGAAGTTCTGCACGGCGGAAGAGGCCGACTGGCTGCACCGCTTTGGCCGCAACAAGCCGGTGCTTGCCTACGAACTGCGCATCGACGCCGGCTCCTTTATGTACCTGCGCGACCGGGTGGAGCAGCTTCAGCGCCAGCGGCGCAAATAACGCCGCACAGAAATCACCGTTCAGAGACGGCCCTTCGGGACCGTCTCTTTTTTGCGCGCAGAAAAACAGAAAATCGTCTTGACATATGACATAGAACAAAGTATTCTATAGTTATATAACAAAGAAATTCCATAGGGAACGTCGCCGCCTTCCCACTGCCGGGCGGCGGCGGAGTATCGAAAAAGAGGTGCACTATGAGCAATAAGAAAAAGCTGGTCATCGGCGTCATCGGCGCCGACGTCCACGCAGATGGCATTCAAATTTTGTACCACGCCTTTCAGGAAGCGGGCTTTGACGTGACCAACCTGGGCGTCATGGTCTCGCAGGAAGAGTACATCGCAGCCGCCATTGAAACCAACGCCGACGCCATCGTCGTCTCGTCGCTTTACGGCCAGGGCGAGCTCGACTGCCGCGGAATGCGCGAAAAATGCGACGAGGCGGGGCTTGAAGGCATTCTGCTTTATGTGGGCGGCAACATCGTCATCGGCAAGCAGGACTTTGTCGACGTGGAGAAACGCTTTAAGGCCATGGGCTTTGACCGGGCCTTCCCGCCCGGCACGCCGCCCGAAACCACGATTCAGGCTCTGAAAGAGGATCTCAAGGTCGAAGACTGAAGGCTGGTGAAGAAATGAAGCCTATTTTGCTGATCGATTTCGGCAGCACCTATACAAAGGTGACGGCGGTCGACGCCGATGCCGGCGCGCTTTTGGGCACGGCGGCCTCTTACACCACCGTGCAGACCGATATTAACGACGGTCTTGACAACGCGCTTAAGCTCCTGCAAAATCAGACCGGCCCGCTCGAGTTCGCCGAGCGCTACGCCTGCTCGTCGGCGGCCGGCGGGCTGCGCATGATGGCGTGCGGGCTGGTACCCGAGCTGACCGCTTCGGCCGCCCGGCAGGCCAGCCTGGGCGCCGGGGCCAAGGTTGTGAAGGTTTATGCCTTCCAGCTCAACGAGGACGACGCCGAGGAAATCGCCGCCGAAAAGCCCGACATCTTCCTGCTGGCCGGCGGCACCGACGGCGGCAACACCGCATGTATTTTACATAACGCGCGCGTCCTGGCCGAGCTGGGGGGCGATTTCCCCGTCATCATCGCCGGCAACCGCTCGGCGGCGCGCCAGTGCCAACGCATTTTAGAGGGCCGCCAGACCTTTGTCTGCGAAAACGTCATGCCGCGCTTCGGCGTGCTCAACATCGAACCGACGCAGAAGCAGATTCGCGAGGTCTTTCTTGAACGCATCGTCAAAGCCAAAGGGCTGTCGCGCGCAAGCGAGCTCATTTCCGGCATCATGATGCCGACCCCTTCGGCCATGATGACGGCCATGCAGCTGCTTGCCGAGGGCTGCGAGGGTGAAAGGGGCATCGGCGAGCTGGTCGCCGTCGACGTCGGCGGCGCAACGACCGACGTGTATTCCATTGCCAGCGGAATGCCGCGCGGAATGGAAACGGTCTACAAGGGCCTGCCCGAACCGTACGTCAAGCGCACGGTTGAAGGGGACATCGGAATGCGCTACAGCATCCGCGGCATCGTGCAGGCGGCGGGAATGCCGCGCGTGTGCGAGCTGGCGGGGCTGGAAGAAAGCCGTGCCGAAGAGCTGATAGACCGCCTGGCGCAGTACACCGATACCCTGCCCGATACCGACGAGCTCGAACGGCTCGATTACGCGCTGGCCTCGCTCGCCGTCGAAACGGCGGTCACCCGCCACGCGGGCGTGATGGAAGAGGCCTACACCATGATGGGCCTGACCTATGTGCAGACGGGCAAGGATCTGCGCGACGTCAGCCAGATTGTTGTGACGGGCGGCTCGCTCATCCACACCCGGCGCACCGAGGAAATCGCAGCGCACGCGCTGCAAAACCCGCAGCAGCCCATGCATCTGCTGCCGCAGAAAGCGAAGATCCGCGTCGATCGCCGGTATATTTTAGCTGCTATGGGCCTTTTGTCCCGCACAGACCCCAAAACAGCGCTCAGAATCATGAAAAAGGAGCTTACATGCGATGGAAGTACAGAATAAACGCATTCCCGACGACGAGTTTTACAAGCTGAGAGAAGAAATCCTCAGCCAGTGGCCCACCGGGAAAGAGGTCAATTTGCAGGAGGCCTTTGATTACCACAAAAAGCTGCCGGAAAGCAAGGTCTTTTCGCTCAAGCTGAAAAACGCCAAAAAGAACCACCAGACCCTCATCCAGCCGCGCGCCGGCGTCGCGCTTATCAAAGAGCATATCGAGCTTCTGACCTATTTGCAGGACAAGGGCGAAGCCGATCTGCTGCCCACTACCATCGACAGCTACACCCGCCAGAACCGCTATGAAGAGGCGGAAAACGGCATTTTGGAGTCCATCAAATCGCAGCGCTCCATGCTCAACGGCTTTCCGGCCGTCAACCACGGTATTTCGGGCTGCCGCCAGGTCATCGAAAGCCTGGACATCCCCGTGCAGGTGCGCCACGGCACCCCCGACGCCCGCCTTTTGACGGAAATCACCTATGCCGGCGGCTTTACCAGCTATGAAGGCGGCGGCATTTCCTACAACCTGCCCTACGCCAAAAACGTGCCCATGGAGCGCACCATCCGCGACTGGCAGTACGTCGACCGCCTGACCGGCATTTACGAAGAGGCGGGCGTTTCCATCAACCGCGAGCCCTACGGCCCGCTGACCGGCACGCTGGTGCCCCCCTGCGTGTCGCACGCCGTCGCCATCATCGAGGCGCTGCTGGCTGCCGAGCAGGGCGTGCGCAACATCACCGTCGGCTATGGCCAGTGCGGCAACCTGGTGCAGGACGTCGCCGCCATCCGCGTGCTCGAAGAGCTGACCGACGAATACCTGCACCGCTACGGCTACCACAACGTCACCGTCACCACCGTTCTGCACCAGTGGATGGGCGGCTTCCCGCAGGACGAGGCCAAAGCCTTTGGCGTTATCTCGTGGGGCAGCGCCGCCGCGGCCCTGAGCCACGCCACCAAGGTCATTGTCAAGACCCCGCACGAAGCAGTCGGCATCCCCACTATGGAAGCCAACGCCCAGGGTCTGCGCTGCACCAAGCAGGTCATCTCCATGCTGGGCGACCAGACGCTGACGGCCGCCGGGCTCGAGCAGGAAAAGCGCATCATCGCGCAGGAAACCCGCTGCATCGTCGACAAATGCTTTGAACTGGGCGAGGGCGACATCGCCGTCGGCACCATCCGCGCCGTGCAGGCCGGTGTGCTCGACATCCCCTTTGCCCCCAGCCGCTTCAACGCCGGCAAAATGCTGCCCGCCCGCGACGACGAGGGCGCCATCCGCATTCTCAACCCCGGCAACCTGCCGCTCAGCGAGGATCTCGTCGACTTCAACCGCGAACAGATCGAAAAGCGCGCTGCGCACGAAAAGCGCAAGGCGTCCTTCCAGATGGTCATTGACGACGTTTACGCCATTTCCAAGGGCCGCCTGGTCGGCCGCCCCTGGCGCTGATCCGCGCCCCCAAAATGACCGAACATTATCAATAAACGGGAGGAAAACCATCATGAAAATTGTCAACCTCGTTTGTTCCAAGGGCCGCACCGGCTTTTACTTTGACGATCAGCGCGCCATCAAATCGGGCGCCAAAGCCGACGGTTCGGCCTACATCGGCCAGCCGGTGACGGCCGGCTTCACCGCCGTGCGCCAGGCCGGCGAATCCATTTCCGTCATGCTGGTGCTGGAAAACGGGCAGGTCGCCTACGGCGACTGTGCCGCCGTGCAGTACAGCGGCGCCGGCGGACGCGACCCGCTCTTCCTCGCCGAGGACTTCATCCCCGTCATCGAAAAGCACATCAAACCCGCGCTGGTCGGCAAAGAGGCCGACAGCTTCAAAAAACTGTCCGAGATGGTCGAGGGCATCACCGTCGACGGCAAGCGCCTGCACACCGCCATCCGCTACGGCGTCACGCAGGCCATTCTGGACGCCGTCGCCCGCGCCACCTGCCGCCAGATGTGCGAGGTTGTGGCCGACGAATACGGCTGCACCGTATCGGACAAAATGATCCCCGTCTTCACCCAGTCGGGCGACAGCCGCTGCGACAACGCCGACAAGATGATCATGAAGGGCGCGCAGGTGCTGCCGCACGCGCTCATCAACAACGTCGAAACCAAGCTGGGCAAAAACGGCGAAAAGCTGGAGGAATACGTCGCATGGCTGCGCGACCGCATTGTCAAGCTGCGCCGGGACGACAGCTATATGCCCGTCATGCACATCGACGTCTACGGCACCATCGGCGCCGCTATGGGCAACGACAATTACACCGGCATGGCCGATTATCTGCAAAGACTGGAAGAAATCGCAAAGCCCTTCCACCTGCGCATCGAAGGGCCGATGGACGTCGAAAACCGCGAAGGGCAGATGCTGGCGCTCAAAGAGCTGACGGCCGAGCTGGACCGCCGCGGCAGCACGGTGGAAATCGTCGCCGACGAATGGTGCAACACGCTGGAGGACATCAAATATTTTGCCGACAACAAGGCCGGCCATATGGTGCAGATCAAAACCCCCGACCTGGGCGGCATCAACAACACCGTCGAAGCGGTGCTCTACTGCAAGAAAAAGGGCATCGGCGCTTACCAGGGCGGCACCTGCAACGAAACCGACCGTTCGGCGCAGATCTGTGTGCAGTGCGCGATGGCGACCCAGCCCGATCAGATTCTGGCCAAGCCGGGCATGGGCGTCGACGAAGGGTACATGATTGTTTACAACGAAATGCAGCGCATTCTGGCCCTGCGCGCCGCGAAGAAATAAGCCGGCGGCGCACGCCCGGTTGACCATAGAAATTTAACAAGCGCGCTGCGAAACAATGTCTTCGCAGCGCGCTTTGGGGCGCTAAAACATCTTGATGCGGTTGAGATCCTCTTCCGGCTCGGCCTCGTCGCCGACCAGCCCGACCAGCAGGTGGCGGTTGCTTTCCGCATCGAAAAAGAGCTTGTGCACCAACCGGAAGTTCTTGACCGAGCCGGTGCTGGGCACGTGGGTCCGCGGCCCGGTGCACGGGTGCAGCACGTCGCCTATCATAACATGATTTTCGTCGACATAGGAGACGGGCAGGTCGAGCTCGATGTCGTGCAGCACCTTTCTTTCGATGTCGTCCAGGTCGAGATTGGGCGCGTCGCCCTGAAAGGCCAGGACAAATCCGTTTTTGACGTCGTCGTTTTGAAACCGCCGCGTCTCCCAGGTGGGAAGATAGCGTTCGCACAAATCTTCGGCCGTGTGCGCCATCTGACGGATGCGCAGCGACCGCGACACGATTTCATAAAGATCCGACGGCGCGGGGCCGAACAGGTTGGGGCGGGTGACAATGACCTCCTGCCCGACGCCGATCAAAAGGTGCGCATTGCGCTTTAAAAACGGGTAAATCAGGTCAAAGTGCTCGACGATGACCCGCTTTCCGCGCGCCAGCGCTTCGGAAATCGCGTCGGCCAGAACATGCATCTGGGTAAAGCCGGTTTCAAAACGGATGTCCAGGTGGTAGGTGTGCGGCGAATAAAAGCCGTTCTGCTCGTCGACCGACAGAATGGGCAGGGGGCGGATGTTGACGCCTTCGTCGTCGTTGGTCAAATCCAGCCCGGGGAACATGCCCTTGACCAGCATACTTTTACCCGAGCCGGCCTCGCCGATAAAACCGATGAGCCGGTCCGACGGGCTGAGATAAAGCTGGGCGATCTGCACGCCCAGGTCATACATGCGGCGGCTGCCGCGCGGCGCGAAGTAGACGCTGTAACGGTGATTTTGCTGTATTTTTGAAACGTTGAACATAAAAACGCCCCTTTTGCCTTTTTCACGATCATACCATGAAATGCCGATGAAAGGAAGTGGCTCTTTTGACCAATCTTCTGCAAAAAAGCTCGGCCGGCACCATGGAGTCGAGCGACGTCCTCGTCGAAATGGAACCCGCCGACGGGCTGCACATCGAAATCGAATCGGCCGTTTACCAGCAGTTCGGACAGGCCATCGAACAGACGGTGCGCGGCGTTCTGCGCGAGCAGGGCGTTGAAAACGCCCGCGTCCGCCTGACCGATCGCGGCGCGCTGGAATGCGTCATCCGCGCCCGCGTGGAAACGGCGGTACGCCGCGGAAAGGAGGCGCGCTGATCTATGCGCCGAAGCATGTTGTTTTTGCCCGGCAACACCCCCAACATTCTCATCAACGGCGATGCGCTGGGGGCCGACGCCGTCATTTTTGACCTGGAGGACGCCGTCTCGCCCGACGAAAAGGATGCCGCGCGCATTCTGGTGCGCTCGGCCATCTCGGCTCTGGGCTTCCGCGGCTGTGAAATCATTGTGCGCATCAACGCCATCGACACCCCCTATTGGGAGGAGGATCTGCGCGAAATCATTCCGCTGCGCCCCGCCCTCATCATGCCGCCCAAAACGTCGTGCGCGCAGGATGTGCTGACCGTCGACGCCCGCATTGCAGCGCTTGAGCGCGAATGCGGCCTGGAACCGGGCAGCGTGCGGCTCATCCCGCTCATCGAAACGGCGCTCGGCGTGGAAAACGCCTATCAAATCGCCTCGGCCGCGCCGCGCGTAGCCGCCATCTTCCTCGGGGGCGAGGATTTGACGGCCGACCTGCGCTGCAAGCGCACGCGTGAAGGCGCAGAGATCGCCTATGCGCGTTCGCGCATGGTGTGCGCCGCCCGCGCCGCCGGCGTCGACGTCTATGACACCCCCTTTACCGACGTCAACGACGACGAAGGGCTGGTCCTCGACGCCAAAACGGCCAAAAGCCTGGGCTTTACCGGCAAAGCGGCCATTTCACCCCGTCACGTCCCCGGCATTAACGAGGTTTTCAGCCCGTCCATGGCTGAAATCGACTACGCTTACGAGGTTCTCGAAGCCATCCGTCTGGCTAAGGAGCAGGGGCGCGGCGCCATTTCGCTGCGCGGCAAGATGATCGACGCCCCCATTGTCGCCCGCGCCCGCCAGACCATTGAGGCGGCCGAGCAGCTCGGGCTGGGAGGGAAACGCGCATGAAACAGCAAAAGCTTCTGCCGTCCATTGCCGAAGCTGTGCGCCAGTGCGGCCTGTGCGACGGCATGACCCTTTCGTTCCACCATCACCTGCGCAACGGCGACCATGTGCTCAACATGGTGCTCGACGCCGTGGCGGCGCAGGGGCTCCGGCACATGACGGTCAACGCGTCCTCGCTGTTTGACGTGCATATGCCCCTTGTCGATCACATCAAAAACGGCGTCGTCAGCGCCGTTGAAACCGACTATATGGCGGGCGGCCTGGGCGCGCACATCTCGCGCGGGCTTTTGGAAAAGCCGGTCGTCTTCCGCAGCCACGGCGGCCGCCCCTACGACATCGGTCGCGGCGCATCGCCCGTCGACGTCGCTTTTATCGCCGCGCCGACGAGCGACCCCATGGGCAACTGCACCGGCAAGACAGGACCGTCGGCCTGCGGCTCGCTGGGCTACGCCTTCCCCGACGCGCTGTACGCCAAAAAGGTCGTCGTCATCACCGACAACCTGGTGCCTTACCCCCTGCGCGACTGGTCAATTGACGAAACGCACGTCGATTATGTCGTAAAGGTCGACCAGATCGGCGACCCGGCCGGCATTGTCTCGGGCACAACCAAAATCACCCGTGATCCCGTCGGACTGGTCATGGCCGATACGGCGGCCCGCGTCATCGCGGCGTCGGGCCTTTTGAAGGACGGCTTCTCCTTCCAGACCGGCGCCGGCGGCGCGTCGCTGGCGGCCGCCAAGTACCTCAAAGACATCATGCTGCGCGAAAAAATCCAGGGCAGCTTTGGTCTGGGCGGCATCACCGGCTACATGGTGGATATGCTCAACGAGGGCTGCTTTGAAGCGCTGCTCGACGTACAGTGCTTTGACCTCAAGGCCGTGGAATCCATCCGCGAAAACCCGCGCCACCGCGAAATTTCGGCCATGCATTACGCCAGCCCGGGCGCGCGTTCGGCTGTGGTCGACAGCCTCGACGTCGTCATTCTGGGCGCGACGGAAATCGACCTCGACTTCAACGTCAATGTCCACACCGACTCGCAGGGCCGCATCATGGGCGGCTCGGGCGGCCACAGCGACACGGCGGCCGGGGCCAAATTGGCCATGATCATCGCGCCGCTGTCGCGCGCGCGCCTGCCCATTGTCACCGACCGCGTCACCTGTGTCTCAACGCCCGGCGACACCATCGACGTTCTGGTGACGCAGAAGGGGGTCGCCGTCAATCCGCGCCGGGCCGAGCTTGCGCAGCGCCTGCGCGACGCCGGCCTGCCCGTCTACGGCATTGACGAGCTGAAAGCGCGCGCCGAAGCGCTGACCGGCGTGCCTGCGCCCATTGCGCGCGGCGACCGCCCGGTGGCCGAGGTCCTGTACCGCGACGGCAGCCACCTGGACACCATTTACAATACATTGTAAAAAGCCAAAAGCGGCCCCGCGGAAAACCGCGGGGCCGCTGTGTAATTTGTGCTTTGAAAAACCGCAGCCGCCCCCGCCTGACGCAGGGGCTTTTTTGCTGCTCTGCATTCCCGATGTTCTGTTATTCTGCCATTCCCCTGTACAGGAAGGTCACAATCTGCCCGCGGGTGCAGATGTCATCCGGTGAGAAGGTGGTGTCGGATGTTCCGGATGTCACGCCCTGCTCCACGGCCCAGGCCACGGCGCCGGCGTATTCCGCTCCGGCAGAGACGTCCGTGAAGCTGGCGGCTTTAGCACCGGGGCTGCCGGCCGCCTTCCACATATATGTCACCGCCATGCTCCGGGTACAGGGGGTGTTCCCGCCAAAGGCTGTGCCGGAAACCATGCCCTTTTCATACGCCCAGACGGCGGCGTCCGCATAGTAATCGCCGCTCTCCACATCGGCGAAGGGGTTGGCAGTCGTCGGCTTGGGGGAACCGCTGGCCCGCCAGAGGAAGGTCAGAATCTGTGCTGTGGTGCAGTTTTCATAGGGGGAGAAGGTCGTTGCGGATGTGCCGGATGTGATGCCCTTTTCGATGGCCCACTGCACCGGGCCGGCAAAGTAATCGTCTGCCTTCACGTCGCTGAAATTGCCCGCGTCGGGGGCAGTGGGCCGGGCGGACAAGGTGCGGTACTCCAACACGGTGCCGGTAACGCCATACTCCTTATCCTCAAAAGGAAACACCGCGTCAAGGCCCTTTTTGGACATCATATAGGGGCTCCAGTCATAGTTGCCCGCATCATCGCAGGCGGGGGCAAACTGGAATGCCCAGCCGTCGTCTCTGTCTGCGCGTATCCCGGCAGATCCGGCTTCAACCCAAGCCCATTCCTCTTCAACATGAGCCCACTGCTCAAACGCACCCATCGAAACACTATACCCCACATCGCCATACATGGGCGGCAGGCTGAAACATTCGAAGGGGCGGCCGTCCTTCCGGGTGACGGTGCAGTCCTGGTCGAACACATAGGCGGTATACTCGCTTGTGTCCCATGGAGAAACCCACCGGATTTTGGCCACGCCGATAGGGGCCACGGAAAACCCCACGTTCTCCTCCGCCGGGTCGGTGTAGCCGTTGGCCGAGTAATTGTAGACCCAATCAGCCGCAAGCGCGGGGACAGCCAGGCCCAGGCATATCGCCAGAGCCAGCGCGAGGGATAACAATTTCTTTTTCATCTGTTTTTCTCCTCTCACTGTTTGTTTTGGGCGCAATACAGCGCTTACCCGCCTTCAGCGCGGAAAAGCGCCGTATTGTCAGCTTTCAGGGCACGGCAAGCCGCACAGCCGCAGCTTTGCCTGCCTGCTTGGCGCCGGCGCAAAGCATGGCGTTCGCCAATCCCTTTTTGAAATTTCCCCTCAATATGACAAAATGATCATACAATATCCCCATCCGCTTTGCAAGAATTTTCCCGGTTTTTAAAGATGGGTTTCTGCCGATTTCCGGCGCCGGCCGCCCCGCCCTGCCCGGCGCCGGAACTTTTTTACTGCTTTTTCGCCGGTTCCCGCCGGCGGATTTCCCAGACGATGCCGCCTGCGGCAAAGAGCAGCGCGGCCGCCAGGCAGACGACGAAAACCAGTGTGACGATATTGCCCGAAAGATTGCCGGCCGACCAGTCGCTCCAGTCAAAGGGCGGCAGCCTGAAATACGCCCCGTCAATAATGACGCGGAAAACACTGTCGGCCGCAAAGCCCCATGCCCCTGTCCACACCAGGCAGAGCGACGTTTTAAAAAGCCCGTTGACGGGCGCATAGCGCACAAATGCCATGATGCCCCAGGGCAGCAGCAGGCTGTACAGGGCCGCCGGGCAGGCAACGCGCCAAAAATCCCTTTGGCAGCCCGCATAGACGCAGCCGGCCGCCAGCAGGGCAAAGAGCAGCAGGGTGTCCAGCCCAAATGCGAGCAGCGTTTTGTGCCGGTACAGGGGCGCGGGCAGGGGCAGCGCCCGCAAAACCAGCGGCGCAAAGACAACGCTGAAGGCAAAAGCCAGCGCTGTCAGCGTGACGCCCAGCCAGTCCCCGCCGGCGTACAGGCAGCAAATGGCCAGCAGCAGGCACAGGCTGGCAAAAAAGCCGCACAGCGTCCACAATCCCGTGTGATATTTGAGCAAAAGGGGCAGCGACGTCAGGGAAAAGGCGACCGCTTCGGCCCCCAGCACGATGAAAAACCACGACAGCCGATGGCTGACGGCCAGATTGACGACCAGGCAGACGGCCAGCGAAAGGCCGTACAGAATGTAAAAGGTCCACGACCAGCCGCGCAGCAGATTGCGGTACTTCTGCGCCTGCCGTTCGGCGGTGCGGCGGCCGACGTCCTCGGCGCCGGCGATCAGCTCGTGCTCGGTGATGCCCAGCGCTTCACAAATACCGGCGACCAGTGTGATGTCCGGGTAGGACACCCCCCGTTCCCACTTGCTGACCGCCGATTCGGTGACAAAGAGCTGCTCGGCCAGTTCCTTTTGCGTCAGGTTCCGCTCTTTGCGCTTGCGGGCAATAAACCGCCCAAAGGTTACTTTTTCTTCCATTCTGCTTCCTCCATATGCAAAACTCAGCCGGCCGGGCTGTCACCGCTTATTATGAAGCGCTTTTCTTTGTTTTGCAAGAAAACCCGGGCAAAATGGCGCTCGACCGTTAAGCCAGCCGGTTTTTCGGCATAAAAAAGCCGCTGTCTTTGGCAGACAGCGGCTTTAGACTTAAAAAATCCGGCAGGCCTTCTCCAAATCGACCTTTTGAAAAGCCCTGATAAAATCGGCAATGTACGCGCTCGAAGCGGCGAGCATCTCTTTCCCCCACTGCTCGGTTGCCGTCGCAGGGTGATCGGGGCCGATCCAGCCGTTTTGCGTAAGGCTGGCCGTCACGCGCGGAACGCTGATTTGAACCCCTTTATAGCGGGCCGCAGCCATCCCGTCGGCCTTGATCTCGTCACTCAAATCGCGCAGCTCGGCAGATGCGTGCAGCTCGCTTTGATCGACCAGGTCGGGATTGATGCCCAAAATGGCCGCCGTCTCTTCGCCGCCGCCGTGCCCGCCCTTCCATGCAGGGTTTAAATCCCACGCCATCAGCCACCAGTTGAGCAGGGCGAGCAGCGCGCCGCGGCGCTGCAATTCAAAGCCGACGCGCTCGATGCTCTGGCGGTTGCCGCCGTGGCCGTTCAAAATGACAAAGCGCCGCGCGCCGTGCCGGTACAGCTCGCCGCACACACGCGACAGCACCTGGTACAAAAGCTCGGGTCCCAGGTTGACGGTACCGGGAAAGTCGCCCAGATACTCGGTCGCGCCATAGGGAAGGGTGGGGCAGATGAGCGCGTCGGTTTTCCCCTCAATATCGGCCAGCAGGTGGTCGGGGATGATGGTATCGGTGCCCAGCGGCATATGCCGGCCGTGGCATTCGATGCTGCCGACCCCAATGACGACGGTGTCATGCTGTGCAAAATACCGCTCGGCCTGCGGCCACGTCAGCTCTGCAAGACGCATACCGCCGCCCCTTTACCCGAAGACCGACAGCAAAAAGCCTGCGGCCACCGCCGAGCCGATGACGCCGGCCACGTTGGGCCCCATAGCGTGCATCAGCAGGTGGTTGGTCGGGTTGGCCCTTTGCCCTTCGACCTGCGAAACGCGGGCCGCCATAGGGACGGCCGACACGCCGGCCGAGCCGATAAGCGGGTTGATTTTTCCGCCCGACAGCTTGCACATCAGCTTGCCCAGAAGCAGGCCGCCGATTGTCGAGAAGCAGAAGGCGATGAGCCCCAGCGCGACGATCTTCAGGGTGCTGGCCGTCAAAAACCGGCTGCCCACCGTGGTCGCGCCGACGCTGACGCTGAGGAAAATGGTGACAATATTCATCAACGCGTTCTGCGCTGTGTCGCTCAAACGCTCGACAACGCCGCACTCGCGCAGCAGGTTGCCCAGCATGAGCATACCCAGAAGGGGCGCGACCGACGGCAGCAGCAAAATGGTGAACACCGCGACGACGATGGGGAAGACGATCTTCTCCCGCTTGGTGACGGTGCGCGTCTGCTCCATTTTGATCTGCCGCTCTTTTTCCGTGGTGATGGCGCGCATCAGCGGCGGCTGAATCATGGGGATGAGCGCCATGTACGAATAGGCCGCGATGGCGATGGCGCCCAGCAGGTGCGGCGCCAGAATGCTGGTCAAAAAGATGGCCGTCGGGCCGTCCGCGCCGCCGATGATGCCGATGGCCGCCGCCTCAAGCCCGGTGAAGCCGAGCAGCACGGCCAGAATAAAGGCGCAGTAAATGCCCATCTGCGCCGCAGCGCCCAGAAGCAGGCTTTTGGGATTGGCCAGCAGGGGGCCGAAATCGGTCATCGCGCCGACGCCGAGGAAGATAAGACAGGGGTAAATACTGGTCTTGACGCCGATGTACAGAATGTCGAGCAGGCCGCCTTCGGTGAGCACGTCGCCAAAATCCTTGGTGTGCGCCATGACGGCGTCCCACAGCTCGGGATGGTACAGCCCGGTGCCGGGCAGGTTGGTCAGCAGCATTCCAAAGGCGATGCCGACCAGCAGCAGCGGCTCGAACTTCTTGACAATGCCCAGGTACAAAAGCACGCAGGCCAGCGCGATCATGACAAGGTTGCGCCAATCGTCAAAAAGCATGGAAAAGCCGGAGGACTGCCACAGGTTCGTCAAGGTATCTGTAAGAGCTCCCATGCCGCGCCCCCTTAACTGAGCACGATGATGGGCGCGCCGGTATCCACCGCCGAGCCTTTGGCAGCCACAACCTGTGCAACGACGCCGTCACGGGGGGAGAAAATCTCGTTTTCCATCTTCATGGCCTCTAAAATAGCGATGAGCTGGCCGCTCTTAACGGCGTCGCCCGCTTTGACCTTGACGTCCAGGATGGTGCCCGGCATGGGGGCGGCGACCGCTTCGCCGCCTGCGACGGCAGGCGCGGCAGCGGGAGCGGGAGCAGGCGCCGCAGCCGGGGCGGCGGCAGGCGCGGGGGCGGCAGCCGGAGCAGGCGCAGGGGCCGGGGCGGCGGCGACGTATTCGTCAACCAGAATGGCCTCGCCGCGTTCCACGACGACTTCATAGGTTTTTCCGTTGAGAGTTACCTTATATTTCATAATGGATACACCTCACTGAATTTCTTTGATGCTGATGAAGCGCAGCTCGTTGAGGGGCGCGCCCATCTTGTCGGCCACAATCGCCATTAAAATCGCCGCCGTGCGGTCGTCGACACTGTGAAGATCCACGTCGCCCAAAGAGCCGCGGGCCGGCACCTTTCCGGCTGACGGGTCCGGCTTGGGTGCTGCCGGAACGGGGGCCGGGGCGGCGGACGGCGCGCTCTGTCCCTTTTTCTTCTGCGCCATCGCCTTGCCCATAGCGAAAATGACCCCCATCAGCAGCGCCAGCATGACAAAGACGACGGCGATGCCCAGAATGGAATAGCCCAGGGATTCGGCAAGCGTGAGTTTCATGATGAGCCCCCCTTACGCTTCCTCGATGGTGTAATGAACGGTGTTTTTCTCTTTTTCCGCGCGGTTTTTCAGGAATTTTTCCGCGATCTGCGGGAAGGCGACATAGGACAGAACGTCCTCGTCGCTGCGGGCCAGCTCGCCGATTTCCGCTTTGGCCTTGTCAAAGCCGGGCTCGAGCAGGTCGGCAAAACGGCAGTCGATGGGCTTTTCGTCGCCGAGCACCTTTTTGCGCAGCTCTTCGTTGACCTGTCCGGGCGCGCGGCCGTACTCGCCGCGCAGATAGGCCTTGATTTCCTTGGAAACGTTTTTATACCGCTCGCCGACCAGAACGTTGGTCGTCGCCTGCACGCCGACCATCTGGCTCGACGGCGTGACGAGCGGCGGGAAGCCGAGATCCTGGCGCACGCGCGGCACTTCGAGCAGAACCTCGGGGAAGCGGTCCAGGGCGTTCTGCGCTTTGAGCTGCGCCACCAGGTTGGAAAGCATTCCGCCCGGCACCTGGTAAACCAGCGCGTCGGTCTCGGTGTTCATGACAATGGGGTTCAAAAGCCCGCTGTCGAGCGCCGCGCGCTGAATCGGCTTGAAATAGTCGTTGATCTCCTTGAGCAGGTCCTCATTCAGCCCGGTGTCAAAGCCCATTTCCTTGAGCGTGTAGCTGAGCGATTCGGTGGCCGGCTGCGACGTGCCGCCCGAGAAGCAGGAAATCGCGGTGTCGATGGTGCTGGCGCCCGCCTCGACGGCCTTGAGCAGCGTCATGGGGCCGAGGCCGGTCGTCGAATGGGTATGTACGACGATGGGCAGCGACACGTTTTTCTTCATGGCCGAAACCAGGTCGTAGGCCACCTTAGGGCTCATGATGCCGGCCATATCCTTGATACAGATGGAGTGACAGCCCATTTTTTCCAGCTGCTTGCCCAGCTCGACAAAGGTGTCCTGGTTGTGGATGGGGCTGATGGTGTAGCACAGCGTGCCCTGCACGTGCGCGCCGGCCTTGACGGCTTCGTCGACGGCGACCTCGATGTTGCGCAGGTCGTTGAGCGCGTCGAAAATACGGATGATGTCGATGCCGTTTTCCACCGACTTGCGCACAAAGGCGCGGACAATGTCGTCGGGATAATGCTTATAGCCCAGGATGTTCTGGCCGCGCAGCAGCATTTGCAGCTTGGTCTTTTTGACATGGCTGCGGATGATGCGCAGGCGTTCCCACGAGTCCTCATTCAGGTAACGCAGGCAGGAGTCAAACGTAGCGCCGCCCCAGCATTCCAGGGAATAGTATCCCGCGTTGTCCATCGTCTCGAGAATGTCGACGAAGTCCTTCAGCGGCATACGGGTTGCTATGAGCGACTGGTTCGCGTCACGCAGCACGGTTTCGGTGATGTTCACTTTCATAAGCCCACTCCTTGTTCTATTGTTTTGCAGTGCCTCCCCCTGTTTCCGCCTGCCGGAGAAAGCACAAAATCTTTCATGTTAATCATATCACAATGTTTCCACGTTTTTCAATGCATTTTCTGCGGTTTTCGAAACTTTATAGGCTTTTCCCAAAAGAACGGCCTTCTTTTGTTCTCTTTTGGCATTGTATTATGTCCTTTTTAATGATAAAATGAGTAAACGCAGGCGTCGCGCCGTCATTTCAACCAGTTTTCAAGGCGCCCGGATGCATTGGCTGGCCAAAGCGTTCTATTTTCCAACCATTCCCGCCTGTGTCTTCCCGATTTTTCCGATTTTCCTTCTTTTTTTGCACCTTTTCCCGTTGGTGCGATTTGAACAACAGAAAGGAGGCTCCTTGTGAAAAAGGACGCCATCATTTCCATACGGGGCCTACAGGAACTGGACGACCCCGATACCGACGTCATCACGCTGGTGACGTCGGGCCGCTATTACCGACGAAACGGCAGTTATTACCTGACCTATGACGAAACCGATTTGACCGGCATGACGGGCACCAAGACGACGCTCAAGGTGTCCGACGGCTCGGTCACCGTGCTGCGCACCGGGCTTTACCCGTCCCAGCTCGTTTTTGAAGAGGGCAAGCGCCACATGTCTTTGTACGACACCGACTTCGGCCAGCTGACGGTCGCCGTGTGCACCGAGCGCATCCGCAGCAACCTGACCGACCAGGGCGGCAGCCTGGACGTGCGCTACGCCGTCGAAATCGACCACGCCCACACCGGCATCAACAACCTGCGCGTCGACGTGCGCGCTTCCGGCGAGGATGAAAGCGCGCCGCGCTGCGCGCATTAACCGATACAGGACGAAAGGAACAAACTGTTATGAATCCCATTCAGACCGCTATGAACGCCGCCTCGGCCCTGATCGCGGACGGCTACGAAAAAGCCGTCCTGGCGGGCGAGCTGCCCCGCGCCGAGCTGGGCGCGCCGCAAATCGAGGTGCCGAAGGACCTGCAAAACGGCGACTACGCCTGCACCTTCGCCATGCAGAGCGCAAAGGCCCTGCGCCTGCCGCCCCGCAAAATCGCCGAGGCCCTTTGCAGGCATCTTTCCCTTTCGGGCAGCGCCTTTTCTTCGGCCGAAGTCGCCGGCCCCGGTTTTATCAACCTGCGCCTCGCGCCGTCGTGGTTTGCGGGCGTTATCGAAGGCATCCGCGCCCAAGGCCGCGATTACGGCCGCAGCCAGAGCGCGCGCCCCGAAAAGATCATGGTGGAGTTTGTTTCGGCCAACCCCACCGGCCCCATGCACATGGGCAACGCCCGCGGCGGCGTTTTGGGTGACAGCCTGGCCGAAGTACTTTCGCGCGCGGGCCACGACGTCACCCGCGAGTTTTACGTCAACGACGCCGGCAACCAGATCGACAAGTTCGGGCTTTCGCTCGAAGCGCGCTATATGCAGCTGGCGCTGGGCGAGGACGCCTTCGAGTTCCCCGAGGACGGCTACCACGGCGACGACATTCGCGAACTGGCCGCCGCCTTCCGCCAGGAGCACGGCGACGACTTTGTCCAGAAAACGTCGGAGGAGCGCCGCGCCGCCCTTGTGCCCTTTGGCCTGGAGCGCAACCTGGCGCGGATGCGCGCCGACCTTTCGCGCTACGGCATTCATTACGACAACTGGTTTTTTGAATCGACGCTGCACGACAGCGGCTATGTGCGCGAAACCATCGACATGCTGATCCAGCGCGGCTGCACCTATGAACAGGACGGGGCTTTGTGGCTGCGCACCACCGGCTTCGGCTGCGAAAAGGACGACGTCCTGCGCCGTCAGAACGGCTTTTACACCTATTTTGCCGCCGACATCGCCTACCACCGGGACAAGCTGGAAAAGCGCGGCTTTGACCGCGTCATCAACATCTGGGGCGCCGACCACCACGGCCACGTCGCCCGGCTCAAGGCGGCGCTCGACGCGCTGGGCCTCGACGGTTCGGGCCGGCTGGAAATCATCCTCATGCAGCTGGTGCGCCTCATGCGCGACGGCGAAATCGTCCGCATGTCCAAGCGCACCGGCAAGGCCATTTCGCTGTCCGACCTGCTGGACGAAATCCCGGTCGACGCGGCGCGCTACTTCTTCAATTCCCGCGCGGCCGACACCCATCTGGAGTTTGACCTGGACCTGGCCGTGCGGCAGGACAGCGACAACCCTGTCTATTACGTCCAGTACGCGCACGCGCGCATCAAGAGCATCCTCAAGGCATTGACGCAGGACGGCATTTCTCTGGCGGCCGACAAGGCCGATCTCGGCCTGTTGTGCGAGCCGAGCGAGCTCGACCTCATCCGCGAGCTGGCGCGCCTGCCCGAAGAAATCCGCCTGGCCGCCGAATCGCGCGAGCCGTCGCGCCTCAACCGCTACGCCACACAGGTGGCGGCGGCTTTCCACCGTTTTTACACGTCCTGCCGCATCAAGGATGCCGGCAGCGACGCTCTGCGCGACGCGCGCATTGTTCTCATCGGCTGCGTCGCCACCGTCATCGAAAACGCGCTGTCCACCTTTGGCGTCAGCGCGCCCGACCATATGTAACACGCTTGCCGGGGCGCGGGTTTTCCGCCCCCGGCCCCGCTTATACCGCAGAAAGGATTCCCTATGAAAAAGCTGCTCTCCGCACTGCTCGTCTGCCTGCTTCTCGCCTCTGCCCTGCCCGCCGCCGCACTGTCGGCCGACGAGCGCTATGAACGCATGGAGGCCGTCGCCGAGTTCATCAAGCTGTACGGCATGGACTCTTCCAAAGAGGACGACCCGGTCATGCGCGCCCTGCTGTCGCTTTTTGAGGACGAAGAGGCCTACAACGCCTTTATGTCGGCCATGCTCGGCAGCTATGACAGCCACACCATGTTCATCCCGGCCGGCGCCTATGACGACGCCTTTCCCACCACCCTCAGCTATGTCGGCGTCGGCATCACCATGCAGCTGGAAGACGGATATGCCCGCGTCGCCGAGGTGGCCGAGGGCGGTTCGGCGCAGGCGGCCGGCATCCGCCCCGGCGACCTGCTCGTTGCGGCCGACGGTGTTTCGCTTGCCGGCAAAGAGCTGGCCGATATTTCTTCCCTGCTGCGCGGCGAAGAGGGCACAACGGTGTCGGTCACCGTCCGCCGCGGCGACGCCGAACTGCGCTTTACCCTGACCCGTATGCAGCTGGGCACCCCCAACTTCTCGTCCCGGCTGATTGAAGACGGCATTTTTTATATGAAGTGGGCCCGCTTTGCGGAAAACGCATCCTATATCCAGTTTGTCTTTGCGCTTCAGGAAATGACCCGCAACAACTGCCGCGCGCTCATTTTGGATCTGCGCGGCAACCCGGGCGGCGATCTCAATATGGCCTACAACGTCATCAACCGCCTGCTGCCGGAAAGCACCGTCTTTTTCGGCACCTGCGCCAAGCAGAACGGCCAGCGCGTTTACCAGAGCGTCACGTCGGACGGCATCGGCCCCGCGCTCAACAAAATCATCATTTTGTCCGACGGCGATTCGGCCAGCGCGTCCGAGGTTGTGCAGGTCTCGCTGTGCGATTTGGGCTATGCCGTCTCGGTGGGCGAACAGACCTACGGCAAGGCGCGCGGGCAGTTCCACATCACCTTTGACGACAATTCAGCCGCCATTCTGACCTCTGTCGAGCTGATCGCCCCCTCGACCCCTGACTATGAGGGCGTCGGCCTGACCCCGACCTATGAGGTTCACAACACGACGGCGCCCCATCCCGCCGCCGCGTGCCGGCCGGTGCCCGAACGCGCCATGACAATCGGCGCTTTGGGCGAGGATGTGCTTCGCCTCAACCGCGCGCTCAGCGCACTGGGCTATCTGGGCGGCGCGCGGGCCTCTGACAGCGCCTTTACGCTGAACACGCTGGCCGCGCTGCTGGCTTTTCAGCAGGATTACCAGCTGCCCGTTTCCCCCTTTATGGACGCCGCCTGCGCGCGCGCCCTCAACACGGCGCTTGCCGGCTATGCCGGCCAGACCGTGACGGTCGACGCCCAGTTTGACAAAGCGCTCGAGCTGGCGCGTTCCTACGCTTCCCAGCCCCAGCAGTATGCGGTTGACGAGCTGGGCAACGTCACCAATCTGCCGAAATAACCGCTACACCGCCCCTTGTACGCCTGTTTTACCGGGCCGGGGCTGAATCAAGAGGTTTTTTATGACGCCTTTGCCATTTTCACTGCCCGCCGTGCTCGAGCTTGGCGCGCTGAGCGCTTCTTCCGAGCTGGTGCTGGTGCAGATTTACGATCAGTATCCTGTCGCGGCCGCGCGGGCCGCCTGTATCCTTTCGCGCGAGCGCCGGCCCGAAACGCCGGTTCTGGTGCTGGCCGAGCTGGAAGCAGACGGCCTGACGGCCGACCAGTGGGAACCCGAAGCTCTGCTCGCCCTTTTCGAGGGGGTGGGCGCTTCGGCGCTGGTGCTCGCCTGCCCGTCTGATCCGGGCCTGCTTTCTGCTGTTTTGAACGAGCTGCTGGCGCGCGCCGGCATTCCCGTCGGCGTCTGCCTGCCGAGCGGCGCCGAGCGCGAACTTCTGCCCCGCATGACGTCGGCGCAGCTTTTGCTCGCCCTCGATGCCGAAAGCGGCGCCGCGCTGCACGCCGCCGCCCGGGAGCTCGACTTTTTTTCCGCCCTGCCCATGCCCGAAGACGTCGAGGACGAGCGGGAACGGCCGCTGGCCGCCGTCACCTGCGGGCAGCTTTTCACCGTTGACCCCGCGATTGACATCGACGCCGACTGCGACATCAGCGACGAGGACGTCGTCTTTGCCCGCTGGCTGCTCGAGCAGGAAGACGAGAACTGGGGGGCCGTGCGCATACATGTGGAAGGCGCCGATGATTTGGCCATTTTTGACGAAAACCAGTACATGCTGCGCGTGCCCGTCGCCCTGGCCAGCGACGACCCCGATATTTTTGAACAGACCCTGCGCCGCTTCTGCGGCCTTGCGCTGTATGACGGCACCTGCGATTTTGACGACGATTTTTTAGAGGATCTGCACCGAAAATACGGACTTGTCCTTTTATAACCCAAAGCGCGCCTCTGCTTTTCCGCGCCATACCATGACAAAGGAGGGATTTGCGTGGACGAGATTCACCCCACTCGCCTGCGCATTTTTCAGCGGAATATCCACCGGCACCCTCTCTCTGGCTGCCAAACAGCGCGCTGTCCAGGTTGATGGCCGCTTTGATGCGGCTGTAAAAAAGAGCGGGGCCGAAGCCCCGCTCTTTCAAGGAGATTGCGCCAAAGGTGCGCTTAATCCGCCATATAGCGATACAGGAAGGTGACGATCTGCCCACGGGTGCAGCCGTCGGCAGGGCTGAAGGTGTTTTCGCCGGTGCCCTGTGTGACGCCGTTGGCAACCGCCCACTGCACCGCGTCGGCATAGTAGGCGTCGGCTGCCACGTCGGCAAAGGGATTGCTGCCCGCCGCGTCCTGCGAGCCGGCGTAACGGTGCAGGAAGGTGACGGTCTGGCCGCGGGTGACGGTGGCATCGGGGCTGAACGCGGTGTCGCTGGTACCGTTGGTGATGCCCTGCTCCACAGCCCACAGCACGGCGTCATAATAGTATGCGCCGGACTGCACATCGGTGAAGGGGTTGGCGGTGCTCTGGGGTGCGGGCGACCCGGCGGCGCGCCACAGGAAGGTCACCGTCTGGGCGCGGGTGCAGGTCAGATTGGGGCTGAACGCGGTGTCGCTGGTGCCGTTGGTAATGCCCTTTTCCACGGCCCACAGTACGGCGTCATAGTAGTATGCGCCGGGCTGTACGTCGGTGAAACGGCCCGCAGGATCCGCGGCCTTGATTTCGGCAAAGACAGGGGTTACGGTCACCGCGCCTTCGGGCATGACAAAGGTGTATTCGGTGTCGCTGACGCGGGTGAGTGAAAGGGCGTTGCCCGCGCTGTCCTTGACGGTGATGCCGGTCAGCTCATAGCCGTCGGCCGGCTTGACGGTGATGGTCACGGTGTCGCCCTTCTTGGCGTTCTGGGGCGAGACGGTCACGCTGCCGTGGGCGGCCGTAGCGACGGTCACCGCGCTGGCGGCTGCGCTCGAACCGCCGGACGTGCCGGAGCTGCCCGTGTTGCCGCCGGACGAGGTCGACTGCATGGCAATGGGCTGTCCGCTGCCGGTTTTGACCGACTGGCAGTCCTTCAAAAGCCTTTTGATGAGCGCCAGATCGTCGGCGTTGAGCTTGCGGGTGGTCTTGTCGGGGGTGAAAAGGCCGATTACTTCGCCGTCGGCGATGACGCGGAAGCTTTCCAGATCGGTGCCTGAAACGCTGCCGTCGCTGCCGATGGTTACCCTGTCGGCCTCGGCGGCAAAGGCCGCGGTGCCGAGCAGTCCGAGGCAAAGGACAACGCTCAGCAGCAGGGCTGAAATTCTCTTTTTCATGCTGTCCTCTCCTTGCGGTTAATTGGCGGGCGTGGGCGCGACGGTCCAGCTTTCGATGACGTTATGACCAGCAAGATCACTGTCCTGCGTGGGGGCGCTATCAAGCTCCCAAACATCCAGAGTACCGCCCTGTTGGGCAGCAAAAGTCAGGCTGGCGCCGGCGGCCTTCTGGATAAAGGCTACTTTAGCGGTGTTCTGGCCGGCAGGACGGGTGATCTGGATGAGATAGAATTTGTCATTTGTGAGGTTGCTCAGAGTGACGGTGCCGCCAAGGAAGCCGCTTGCGTTAAAACTGGGGATAATCTCATCGTCGTCATTGGTTTTCAGCTTGATTTCCCAGTCGGACAGGTGCGTGGTTTCAACCTCCACAATATCACCTTCGCCGACGGTCTTTTCGCCAAATTCTTCGTCGCCGCCTTTTACAGTTACCACCGTACCTTTTTCAAAGCCGGTTTTGAAGGTCAGGGTCAGCTTTTTGTCGGCAGCCAGATCCTTAACCTCGATCTCATTGTCACCTTTGAAGAAGCCGACGGTAAAGGTCTGGGTATTATCTGTGTCGTCAGTCGTGGTGTCTTCCATGACGAAATTGACCGACTCATCTTTGCCGATCTTGCTGATCAGTTCTTTAGCTTCGCCGGACACGCCGCCCTTCGGAGTCTCAATGACGAGGGACTTTTCGCAGTCCTTCAACGCATTCAGAGCGCCGGTATTCAGCGGCACGCTGGTCTTGGCGGGTGCATCTTCTTCTTCCACATCTTCCGGAAGAGTGACAGTGATATTCACACTGTTAGCCTCGGAATCGCTGACCTGAGCGGTAACGGCATCTTTAACGGCATTCTCTTCAGGAGCAAGCGTGCTATCAGTGACCGAGCCTTCAACTTCTCCGGCGGCGGGCTTGGGTTCCAAAATCATGGCCGAGCAGTCGAGATGGTAGCCGATGGAAGCGCCGGTATGCTCCTGATCGCCAAAGGTGACCTTGAAGGAAATGTCGGCGTTGGTTTTTCCTTCGTTGAACTGCCAGATGAGAACGCCGTCATTATCAAGCTTTTTCGTGGAGTCATCGCTCAGCGTGACGACGAACTCTTTGATCGGTGCTTTGTCAACGGGCTTGAAGGTTACAGCGACATAGTTGGCCTCGGTTCTGTCGGTGCCGAACCAGGGGAAGTCCACCCATTTGGATGTACCGGTGACGGCGATTTTCTTTTCGCCGAGGGTGGCAGTAGTAGCACTGGCAGTGACATTGGCCTGAAGATTTTCCGCCGTCATATCGGTGCCATTCAGTTCACTATCCGTCGTGGCTTTGACGGTAAACGGCAGGGGGATGGTGGCGGCGCTGAAGTCGAACTGATATTTTTCATAGGAGTAAGTGACGGTCTTAGCAACAGTTTCTGCTTTGGTGGCTACGACGATATTGGTGACAGGGGCGTTGCCGATCTGGGGCCAATACGCGCTGTTGGCGCCGCCCCACTGCTCGGCCGTGTACACCTGGAACCAGGTTGCCAAAGAGTCGCCGCCTTGCGTAAAGGGACCGTTTGTAAGGTTGCCGTTGTTGACAGCTGTCTCCATAAGAACGTTCAGGGTTTCATCGTCCAGGCCCTTGCTGTTCTGGCCGCGGCTCAAAATATAGTAGGTGTTCGCTTGGGCTTCTTGAGCTACAGTCGGCATGACAATTTTGGGGAAATAGCCATACTGGTTGGCATTGTTCCCTTCGATGCCGTCACTGCCGGATTTCAACAGAGTGAACGTATCGCTGGATGTCGCAGTAAAGGTGTGGATGCCGCTTTTTATTTCTGTTTTCTGCGGCTCACCACTGCCGATGGTGACGGTGGCTTCCGCTGTTTCGTCCACGGCCAGCGCGGACATGGGCAGCATTGTCAGCAGCATGGCCAGCGCCAAAAGCGCGGGTAAAAGTCTTTTCTTCACGTTAAAAGCTCCTTTTCATAATTTTGGGTCTCGTGCCTTTTGGGTTCTTGGCGCACAGTTCAGCTTTCCCATCATCACCCCCATCGGTTTCAAAAAGTGTACTTTGTGAAATCGACACCATTCGACAGGCCGAGGGAAAGGGGAGTGAAAAAATTATGTAAAAACAGGGAAAGCCTATTGAAATCAGGGGAATAAACCCATATAATAGATGGCGAGCAATCCTTATTAAAAGGTACACTTTTTGATAGCTTTTACTCTTTGCTCAGCCGATAGGCCCGCACTCTGCGGTAAAAGGTGGCCTGGCTCATACCACAAAGCCGAGTGGCTTCCTGAAAAGAGAGCTGCTTTTGTTCCCATTGCCTGACGATTTGCCCAAAATCGTCAGGCGTTTTTATTGCGGGCCGCCCGAACCGGACGCCCCGCTTTTTCGCCGCCGCGATGCCTTCGGCCTGCCGCCGGCGGATGTTTTCGCGCTCGCTCTGCGCCACAAAGGACAGGATTTGCAGCACAAGGTCGGCGATAAAGGTTCCCATCAGGTCCTTGCCCTGCCGCGTGTCGAGCAGCGGCATGTCAAGCACGCAGATGTCCGCCCCGATTTCGCGGGTCAAAACGCGCCACTGCTCCTGAATTTCCCGGTAATTCCGCCCCAGCCGGTCGATGCTGGGGACGTAAAGCAAATCCTCCTTTTTCAGGCGCTGTACCAGCCGCCGGTACTGCGGGCGGTCAAAATCGCGGCCCGACTGCCTGTCCAGATAGACATTCCCGGGGGGAACGCCGCTTCGGTCCAGCGCAAGCCGCTGGCGGGCCTCGTTTTGGTCTGCGCTGGATACCCGGATATAACCGTAAACCATACAAAAACCTCCTTTATAATAGAAACGAACCATCGACTGGCTGCGGGTAGTATAAACCTGATCATAAGCCTGCCCGGAAGGCTGTGCACGATTCGGCCGACGCGGCAAAACCGCTTGCCAAATGTTTGGCAAAGGGGTATAATCGGCATGAAAACAAGGCCGCAAAGCGGCTTAAAGGAGAGATGACAGATGGCAAAGATAGAAGAAAAAGGCCGTATCTGGGCAGAAATCGACCTGGACGCGCTGATTTTTAATTTCCGGCAGGCAAAGGCCCGGGCGGGCAAGGCCAAAACGCTTGCTGTTTTGAAGGCTGACGCCTACGGCCACGGCGCTGTCGAATGCGCCCGCGCGCTGGAAAAGGAGGGCGCCGACTACTTTGCCGTCGCCGCACCGGAAGAGGCGCTTCAGCTGCGCGCTGCGGGCATTAAGGCCCCGCTGCTGCTTCTGGGCGTCGCGCCCGACTGCATGGTAGAGCGTCTGGCGGCAAACGACGTCGAGCTGGCCGTCAACACGCTGGAGACGGCCGAGCAGTTTTCACGCCTGTCGGGCGGGCACACCGTCAAGGCGCATGTCCAGCTCGACACCGGCATGTCCCGCCTGGGGCTCGAAACCTTCAAGGGCGTCGAGCAGGCGGGCGAAGGGGTCATCGCCATTTCCAAGCTGCCCAACATTCAGCTGCAGGGCCTGTTTACCCACCTGTGCGTGTCCGACACGCGCGAAGAGGACGAGTACACCAAAAACCAGATCCGGCTCTTCCGCGAGACGGCCGAGTATGTCAAGGCGCACGGGGTCGACATCCCGCTGTGCCACTGCGCCAACAGCGCCGCCATCATCCGCTTCCCTGAAGCGCAGTTCGACATGGTGCGCGAGGGCATCATGCTTTACGGCGTCGCGCCCGAGACGTGGATGCAGGATCTGTGCGAGCTGCGGCCGGTCATGAGCCTGCGCACCCGCATCATGCAGGTCAAGACCATCGCGCAGGG
>CANEGK010000013.1 GCA_947427035.1 uncultured Clostridium sp. | reverse complement strand
CGTTTCGGCATATACTTTTTTGCTGCAATATGATATAATGCACATATCTCATTTTCGGAGGTGTGTGTAAAAATGAATTCTTCCTTGAGCGAAAAGCTGACCAATCTGCTGCGCGAAGCGGTCAGCCCCAACCTGACGGCCATCTCTTTTGCCCTGATGAAAGACGGGGCCGAGCTGGCGGCCGGCGCCGTCGGCACGCGGGACGGCCGCCCCGATCACCCGGCCCTGCCGAGCGACCTTTACAACGTCGGTTCGGTTTCCAAGGTTTATGTTTCGGCCGCTGTCATGAAGCTGTGTGAAATGGGCAAGATCGACCTCGACGCCCCGGTTGTGCAGTACCTGCCCCGCTTTAAAATGGACGACCCGCGCTACCGGGACATCACGGTGCGCATGTGCCTCAGCCACTCGAGCGGCCTGCCCGGCACCCACTGGAAAGACAGCTTTGCCTACAGCTGGCTGGGCGACGACTACCATGAGCTGTCCTATGACTACTTTGCCCGCAGCCGCCTCAAAGCCGACCCCGGCGCCTTTTCCACCTACTGCAACGACGGCTTCACGCTGGCCGAAATGGTGGCGGTCGAGGTTTCGGGTATGCCGCTGTCCGACTTTCTGCGCAAATACATCTTCGCCCCGCTCGGCATTTTCTCCACCTGCGCGTCCGACCGCCTGCCCATCGGCCACGACCACGTCGTGATGAAATCGTCGCCCGGCATGGAATACCTGACCGTCGTCGGCGCGGGCGGCATCAACAGCGATATGATGGATGTCTGCCGCTTCGGCAACAGCTTTTTGACGCATTCGGTGCTGTCGGCCGAATCGTGCGCCGAAATGGCCAAGCCCCAGGGCCGGGTGCAGTCTTCTCTCGACACCTTCGCGCCGCTTTTCGGCCTGGGCTGGGACTGTGTCGCCTTTAAAAACCAGTCATACAACCTGGGCGAAGGCGTTCTGCTCAAAAGCGGCGGGACCATGCAGTTTCTCTCCTTCCTCCTCGTTTCGCCCAAATACAACCTTACGGCTGCCATTTCCGGCACGTCGGACACCGGCGCCGATCATTTGGCCCTGCTGTGCCGCCTGATCGCCGCGGCGCTCAAGGAAGAGGGCGTCGACGTCTCGGTTGCGCCCGGGACGCCGCAGCGCGAATACGGCCCCGTTCCTGCCGATCTCAAAGAGAAATTCTGCGGTTACTACGCCACGGCGACCGGCGTTTTTGAAGCGGAGTTCAAGGACGATGTCCTAAACCTTTACAGCTGCCTGTCGTCGGGCGAAAAGAAGCCGCTGTATGCCGGCCTACGCTACTGTGACGGTCATTTTTATGACAACGCCTCGGCCGATTTCTTCTTTGTCGAAGACAAGGGCGGCAAATACGTCTATACCCTCCGCTCCCCCTTCCAGCTGACCACGCCGCTTCTTCAGAAAATCGAGAACCTCAAACCGCTGTCCGATGCGTGGAAAAAGCGCGACGGCCGCCGCTATTACGCCTGTGAGGCGACGCCGGGCGACGCCATCGTCGGGCTGGCTTCGGGCGTCGCCACGCTCAAGGTCTTCCCGCACGCCGAGGGCATTATGCTGGCCTGCCTCGAGGCCAATCCCACCGGCGGGCTGACCATGGTCATGCCGCTGGCCGTCGACGACGACAACCACAGCCTTATGTTCTTAAACGCTTCCTCCAACGCTTCGCGCGATCAGTTCGCCGCTTCCTTCTGCGAACAAGACGGATCGGAAGAGATGTACCTGTGCGGCATCCGCTACCGCGACGTGGAGCACAACCGGCAGCCGCTCGAGACGGGCGATGTCGTCACCGAATACGGCAAGGCGCGGCTCTTCTCCATTCCCGAAGGCAAAAAACCGGTCATCTACGTCCCCGAAAAAGGCCGGCTGCTGCTTGTCAGCCGCGACTTCCAAATCGTTTATGACAGCTATGCAGGCGGTCCGGTTCCCGATGTCGGCGGCGGCTTCGCCCTCTTCACCGGCCAGACCGGCGCGCGCTTCAGCGTCATTCTGTAACCATCGTCCAAAGCCGGGCGCCCGGCCAGATAAACCCCGGAAACCGTTCCGGGGTTTATCCTTTTTATAGCGCCCATACGCATTTTTTATTGTACAGTACCATGCAGACGTGTTAAAATGAATTATTAATTTGTCTGGAGGGGTATCATGTCAGAACTGCTCGAAATCGGTATGGTCGTATGCTTTGGCATTTCATGGCCCATGTCCGTCATCAAGTCCTATCGGGCGCGCACCGCCAAGGGCAAAAGCCTGTTTTTCCTCATTATGATTTTTACCGGTTACATCTGCGGTATTGCGGCCAAGCTTCTTGCGCCCTCTTTCAAATGGTATGTTTTATTTTTCTATGTCCTCAATCTCATCATGGTCGGCGCCGATCTCTGCCTTTATTTCCGAAACCGCCGGCTGGACCGGGAAAACGGCCTGTCCTGAATTCCCGATATGTCCATTCAGCCCGGAGGTGAACCCTGAACCCTTGAACACCGCTTCGGCAATCCGCAGCCGCATTTTCCAGCTTTGCCGCGAGCGCGGCATCACAGTCAATCACCTGACTGAAATCTCGGCGCTGCCGCCCTCTTCCGTCAAAAATATTCTGTACGGCAAAAGCCTGAACCCCAAGATCATGACCATCAAAATGATCTGCGACGGCTTGGGCATCACGCTCGGCGAGTTTTTCTCGGCCCCCGAGTTTGACGCTTTGGAGCCGGAAATTTCCTGAATCGCTATGTGTGAAAAAGAGACCGCCCCAGGCGGCCTCTTTTTCGTCTGTCCCCCGGGCGGTTCCGGGGCTTTTTCACAATACACCCAGGCCCTTCGGGCCTTTTCCTGCCGTACGCTACAGCGGCAGCACGCCGGTGGCGCATAAAAACGTAAAGGCAATCAAAAGCGGCGTCACATACCGCAGCATAAAGCTCCACAGCCGTTTGGCCCGAAATACGGCGCCTTCCTGCTCAATCTCCTGGATCAATGCTTCAGGACCGCTCACCCAGCCGACCATGACGCACAGCGCGAGCGAACCAAGCGTCAGCATGATGTATTCGCCGACATAGTCGACCCAATCGAGGATTTGCAGCATTTCGCCGGTCAGCGTCGGCAGCGTTACGCCGGCCCACGGTCCATAGCCCAGCGCCGACGGCACGCCGAGAGCAAAAACGCACAGGCCGACCCACACGACGGCCTTTTTCCGCCGAAGCGGCGTCTCGTCGACAAGGTGCGCCACGCTGTTTTCCAGCAGAGAAATGGCCGAGGTAAAGGCGGCAAAAAAGACCAGCGCGTAAAAGAGCATTCCAAACAGCGGGCCAAAGGCCATGCTTTCAAAGACATCGTACAGTGTGATATACAAAAGCGAAGGTCCCGAAGCCGGATCGAGCCCGAATGCAAAGACGGCCGGCATAATGGCAACTCCGGCCAGTACGGCGGCCAGTGTGTCAAAAAGCGGCACACACAGCGCGCTTTTGACCAGATTGGTCTTTTTGTCGGTATAGCTGCCGTAGGTGATGAGCACGCCCATGCCAAGTGACAGTGAAAAAAACATCTGCGTCAGCGCGGCTGCCAGCACCTTTCCGAACCCGCCGCCGCGAAAGGCTGAAAAGTCAGGCTTGAACATGAATTTGAGCCCCTCGGCGGCTCCCGGCAGAGTAACTGAGCGCACAATGACAACCAGCAGAAGCGCAAAGAGTCCGGGCATCATCAGTTTGCAGGCCCTTTCCAGCCCCTGTGCCACACCGCGGTACAGCACCAATGCGCACAGCGCCATAAAAACAGCGTGAAAAAACACACTTTGCCAGCTGCTGATAAAGGCGGAAAAATATCCGCTGCCGCTCATACCGGCAAACGGACTGCCCCCGAGCAGATCAAAGGCATAGGCCAGGAAATATTTGAGTGACCAGCCGCCCAGCACACTATAAAAAGTTAAAATAATAAAGGGCGCCAGGCTGGCCACCCAGCCGTTCCAGGCAAAGCGGCGGTCCAGCGCGCGATAAGCGCCCACCGGGCTTTTGCCCGAGCGCCGGCCCAGCGCAAACTCGGCCAGCATAATGACGCAGCCGACGGCCGCGACGGCCAGCAGATAGACGAGCAGGTAGGCGAACCCGCCGTTTTTGCCCAGCTTGTAAGGGAACCCCCATAAATTCCCCAGCCCAATGGCCGAGCCGGCTGACGCCAGTAAAAACCCCAGCCGGCTGGCCCAATTTTCTCTTTTTTCCTTCATACATATTTCCCCTTTCTCTATTTCCGGGCGTCTCCGCCCCTGACGGCCTGCGGCCGGTTTGAGCATCTTTCGGAAAATAAAAAAACGCCCGCGGTGCAATGCACCACGGGCGCTGGCAACGGGAAAAAATTTCCCCTTATCCTGTCACACGGGCGGGCACGGCACAAAACGATGACACAGCAAACAGGCATACAGCAATTAGCTGTACACCCTTCATAATGCAAATCATCGCGCTGAGCGCCGCGCCGGAACGATGCATAACAGGTAACCTCCGTTTGGGAATTGTTTGCTATTATGCCACAGTTTCTTTGCTCTGTCAACATTTTTTCTTTCAGCGCGTTGTTTTGTTTCGATCGGGCAACAGAAATTGACTTCCCCGACGCACGGGTCTATAATAAAAATATACAATACGCGCCACCTGAGCGCAGCACACTATAAGGAGGCTTTTTCTATGTCATTTTCCCCTCCCCTGTCCTCGGCCTTTAACGAGACAAAAAACCGCTCCACCTTCCTTTCGCCGCAGTCGGGCATGTGCTCCTTCTGCACGGCAGAGTGCATCGGGAGCTGCGAGCTGGGCCTTTCGGCGGTTCGCGGCGCGCGCACCGTCTACCCGACCAACACCGGCGACAACCAGGTTGCGTCGGAAAAGGATTACCCCATCGACTATTCCCACTTCAATATCAACGGCCGTGTTTTCGGCGCGCGCGGCGCCAAGCCCGACAGCAACGAAGCCACCATTTTCAACGTCGGGCTCGAGCGCGTTTACGGCCGTGAAAACCCGGTGAAAATCGCCCTGCCCCTGCTGCTGCCCGCCCTCATCAAGCTCAACTGGCAGGATTATTTCGGCGGCGCGGCCATGGCCGGCGTGCCCTGCGTCATCGGCGAGGGCTCGCCCAGCAAGGACGCAAAGCTGGAAATGGCAAACGGGAAGATCAAAAGCTTCCCCATGCTGGGCGACATTCTCGACGCCTTCCGCCGCTATGACCGCGGCTACGGCCAGATCATTTTGCAGTGCAACTGCGAGGACGACGCGCAGGGCCTGCCGGAATACGCCATTGAAAAACACGGCCTGACGGCGCTCGAGTTCAAGTTCGGCCAGTCGGCCAAGGGCACCCAGCCAGTACAGACGGTGAGCGGCGGCCTTGACGGCGCGCTGAAAAAGCAGGCCGCCGGCGCGCTGGTACATCCCGATCCGTCCGACCCCGCGGTGCAAAAGGCGTGGGCCGACGGCGTCTGCCCCAACTTCTACACGTACGGCCGCCTGCCCATGTGGGACGAAACCTACTTTGTCCCCCGCGTGCGCGAGCTGCGCGCCATGGGCCTGAAAAACGTCTACTTCAAAATGGCCGGCTACGACCGCGCCGACATCGAGCATGTGCTGCGCATCGCCTGCCTGGCCGGCATCGACATGGTGACCTTTGACGGCGCGGGCGGCGGCTCGGGCTACAGCCCCTGCAAGATGATGAACGAATGGGCGCTGCCCACCGTGTGTATGGAAGCCGCTATCGTCGATTCCTGCAAAAAGCTGCGCGAAGAGGGGCTGGAGCTGCCCGCCATCACCGTGACCGGCGGCTTTGCCACCGAAGATCAGGTCTTTAAGGCGCTGGCTTTCGGCGCGCCGTTTGTCACCGCCGTCGGCCTGTGCCGCGCCGGCATGGCGGCCGCCATGAGCGCCAAAAAGGTCGGCGAGCTGATTGCCGCCGGCAAGGTCCCCGCCCATTTGCAGCAGTACGGCTCGACGGTGCAGGAGATCTTCGCCGACCTGCCCGACCTGCGCGCCCTGTACGGCAAAGAGGCCGATTCCTTCGCGCCCGGCGCCATCGGCGTCTTCTCGTACTTAAACCGCATTGCGCTGGGGCTGCGCCACTTCTGCGCCCTCAACCGCAAGTTTGACGTGTCGCTGCTCAACCGCACCGATCTCATCCCCCTGACCCGCGACGCCCGCGATTTGATGCGCGGCGAATGGTTCAACTGGTAAGCCTGTATGCAAAAAAGCCCCTGCTTTTCACGGAAAGCAGGGGCTTTTTTAGTTTTCAGATGCATCGCCGCCCAAATAGCGGAACAGGCGCGCCGCGCCCAGCAGCAAAGCGGCCAGCACCGCCAGCTGCAATGTGTACATGACGGCGGGCGGCGTGTGATAGAACCAGTGGCTTCTGGGCGGAATCAGGACCCATTGCCACAAATTTTCGTAATACGTTTGCACAAATCCCTCGGCGGCAGGCGTCAGGCATAGCGGCAATGCCACCGCCAGAACGGCTGCGCCAGATACCTGCAAAATTCGCTTTCCGCCAATTCGGCCGACGCAGTAGTAAATGGCCAAAATGCCGACGATCCAGCCGAAAATCAGAACCGGCAGGCGGACGCCGATGCGCAGCCAGCTCAAAAGGCTGCCGCCAAATGTCAGATACTGCACCATGCCCAGCCATACTTCCTGTTCCTTTATCCCCAGGCCCCAGCTTTCAATCGCCGCATCGGCGCGCGTCATAAAACCGTGGAAAAACCCTTTCAGGCTGAGCACAGTGACCACTGCCAGCACGGCGAGCACCGCTGCCAGTACAAGCAAAGCCCTCCGCCGGCCTGCCGCAAATTTCCGGTTTTTCCGCCGCGCCAGCCGGGCGATGACCAGTCCGGCGGCCAAGTTCAAAACGGCCTCGACATATACGAGCGGGGAGCGAAAGGCACGCTGCGCGTAGTCCAGCAGCAGCGCCGTCTGCTCTTTGACTGTATGAAAAAAGGGCTCGCCGCTTTTCATCCAGCGGAGCCCGTACCACAGCGGCCGGCCGAACGACAGAATGACCAGAACATAAAAGACTGTCAATAAAAAAATAAAGCGCAGCCGCACCTTTCCGCCGGAATAAGCCAAGACAAATAGCACCGGAATGCCCGAAACAGCCGCGTGCTGCAAGGTCAGGTTGCTCCAGAAAAATAGACGGCTGTATTTTACCGCCCCTTCGGGCACCGCCAGCACATTGAACGCATTGGAAAGATCGGTTCCCACTTGCAGGCGCAGGCATTCCAGCGCGAGCACAAGCAAAAGCCCCCACACCACGCAGCATTCGGGAGAAACCTGGATTCGATTAGAGAATGTGCGCCCTTTCACAAAGCCGCTCCCCTTCCCTGTCAAACACCCTTCTGCGATGTTCTGTTACTTAACCCTAAGTTTTATTTTTTTAATTATAATGATGATTTATCGAAAAATCTATCCACAATAACACTGGTTTTCTCTTCCTGTTTTTAGTATTTTTGCACAATTCCCATCGCCTAACTTAAATAAAACCCCGCCCAGAAGCTGGGCAGGGTGTAAAGCATGTGATTTTGTTCAGGACGCCGCTCTGGGCTGCTCCCCTTCCTGCGCTGCGGGCTGTACGGCGGGCGGCGCGTCGGGCACAAAGAAAGAGCCGATGCAGGCCAGCACGGCCGTGCCCACCAGAACCCATAAAACGGTAGGGAGCCCCCGGCTGTCGCCCAGCTTGCCGAGCAGCGGCGAAACGACGCCGCCGAAGCTGGACGCAAGCCCCATGGTAATGCCCGACGCCAGGCCGATATGGTTGGGCACCAGCTTTTGCCCCAGCGCCACCGACGGGCTGAAGGCCAGGTTGAGCACCATGGCCATGGGTACCAGCATAAAGGTGGAAAACGCGACCGAGCGCGACAGTGTGACAATGGCAAGGCAGGGAACGACGAGCACCAGCCCCGTGCGGATGACGCGGTTGAAGCCGAAGCGGTCGGCCAGCCGGCCGCCTATCAGCGTCGCGATGGACGCGGCGATGGCGATGATGGTCGTCGTCGAGCCGGAAACGCTTTCAGACTGCATCAGAATGTTGAGCCAGAAGAGCGGGATAAAGGTCGTGATGCCGATGGAGATGGTCGAGCGCAGAAAGACGACGCCGGTCAGCTTGAAGAAGGATTTCCAGTCGTCCTTCTGCCCGGCCGCCATCGCGGCTGCTGTGGCGCGGCTGCCCTCCTGTGCGAAATTGGAGAGGTCGCGATTTTGCAGCAGCAGAAAACCGGCCATCAAAAAGGACGGAATGGCGAGAATGGCCGTGCCGCGCATTCCGAAGCTGCTGATGCCGAAGACGACCAGCATGGGGCCTATCGCGCCGCCCAGATTGCCGCCCACCGAAAAGTTGCTGATGCCGCGGCCCTTCCGCTCGCCGGCGACATAATTGGCCATGCGGCCGCCGTCGGGGTGAAAAAGCGCCGAGCCGACGCCGGTCAGCGTGACGGCAACAAACATGGCCCAGTAGCTGTTTAAAAAGCCGAGCAGCGACACGCCGCATCCGGCCATAAAAATGCCCAGACTCATCATCCACGGCCTGGAATGCTTGTCGGCCATATTGCCGAAAATGGGCTGAATGACCGAACCGATGCTGCTCAGCGCAAAGGTCAGGCCGGCCGCCGCCGAATAGCTGATGCCCTTCTGCACCATGAGAAAGGGCAAAATGGCGGGCAGCGCGCCGCCGTTGATGTCGCAGCACAGGTGCCCGAGCGTCATGATGATGCCATAGGATTCGCGTTTCAGTTTCATGGACATTGTATTCTCTCCCCTCCCGAAAAACTCCCTGTATATTGTACCAGAGTTTCGGGCGGCGCGCAAGAGAAAAGAAGGCGCTTTTCAAAAGCGCCTTCTTTTCAGCGTGGGCTGACGACAAATGCATTGGGCAGCAGACGTCCGTTGGTCTTGTCGGCCGCCGATGGCTTTGTGATTTTCCGGCCGTTGTAATACATGATGCTCGACGACCCGCCGTCGAGGTTGCAGGCCTGCTGCGCGCCGTAACGCTCCATGATGTCGGCCAGATCGCCCATGGTGCAGCCGATGGAATACCCCGGCTGGCGGCCGTCGACAATGAGCAGCAGCACCTGTCCGTCGGCCGTCTGGCCGATGGCCGAGCGCGGCTGCATTCCCCAGCCGGCCGAACCCGAAATGACCTTTTCGCCGTCGAGCACCAGCACCGGCTTGAACTCGACTGCGTCGCGGAAGTCGTTGTCCTTCTGATAATTTTCGATGTTGAGCTGGTTTTTTCTGTCAAACCCGATGGCCTTGTCGCCGCCCTGGCCGACCCAGTCCCACAAAAGCTCGCCGTCTTTGATGACCAGGCCGTGCGGCGTGCCGCCGTTGCCGTGGCCGCCCGGATCATAAAACCCGCTGGCGTTGGTGGCCAGTACAGCGCCGCTCGATTCGGCGATGTCGGCGATAATGCTGCCCGATTTGCCGAAGTTTTTGGAAAGCGCCAGCCCGACCTGCGCCGGGTTTTTGATGATGGCCAGCCGCCCGACGTACTCGCTGCCCGTCACCTTGACAATGGTGATGCCGTTTACCGTGTCGATGGCCAGAACCTCGTCGCCGTGGATTGTCCGGATGCTGGTGCCGCCGTCGTCCAGCCCTGCCTTGTCGATCAGCAGATAACCGCCTACCAGGCACTCGTCGCCGTGCTCGCCGAGATATTCGTTAAAGCTGTCCTCGTCGATTTCCGGGTACTGCTTGAAAAAAGACTTCTTTAATTTGCTCCATTTGAGCGAGTGATCGGCGCCCGACAGCGAACCGACCGACCAGTTGGTCTCATAGCCGCTCTGATCGTCCTCCAGCCCGCTGCGCGCCTCCATTACCTCGTCGATGACAAAGCCGGGGATAAAGGCGGTTGCCAGCCACTGGTGCGTCATGGTGCCCATGGCCGTTTCAATATAAATTTCGCGCCATTTTTTAATAAAGGGGATGTTGGAAAAGACGGCAATGCAGTAAAGCCCGGCCAGCAGCAGCGCCGTCATGGCGGCAACGCGCAGACGATGCCCGCGGCTTTTTCTCTTCTTCGGCTTTGCCGCGCCGTCCGGCTTTTGAGGGGCCGCAGCCGGCTTTGCCGCTGTCTGCTTTGGCGGTTTCCCCGCCAGATGCGAACCGCCGCGGCGCGGCGCGGGCTCTGATTCCGGGGGGCGCGCCGGCTGACGGCGGGCGGTATCGGGCCGCGGCCCCTGCCCGCCGCGCTGCTGCGGCCCGCCGGATTGAGTCGGCTCGCCGGGCCGCGCCTGTCTGCCATATACAGACTGCTGGCGGTAAGCCGCGCCCGGCGGCGTCTGCCCGTATGCGGACGGCTGTTGCGTCCGCTCTTTTTCCAGCGCGGCCTGATATACTTCGTAAATAAACTCGTCGACTGCCTCGGGGCGCTCTACCGGCGGCGCAGAAAAATCACGCCGCGTCGGCCGGCGGCCGTCCGGTCTTTGATCCGGGGATCGATCCATGGGCGCTCCCTCCTTGTCTCATGATTCATGGGCTTTTATTATAAGCTTTTCCCGCGCTCAATTTGTAAACGCTCTGTCAATTTTTTTAGACGAAAAAAACTTCTGTTTTGTTTCCCCATTCGCCGGGCAAACAAAACCGCATATATGGACATTTTTTGCATTTTTCACAGAAAAAGCCGCCCTGAAGTCGGGCGGCCCTTTTTCATTTGGCTTGTTATAAGCGCTTGCGGCATTCGATGAGCGGCCACATACCGGCCCAGCTGCGCCGGCTGCTGCCGGCACCGAACCCATCCTTACTATATGCCCTCTATACCAGGGGCTTAACCAAGAGGATGGTTTTATTATACCGGCAGCTTTTGACCAAAGTGTGAACGTATCAAGAACTTTTTGTGCATTTTACTCTACAGACCCAGGCTTGCGCGCAAAAGCTTTGTCGCTTCGCGCGGGTATTTTTTGCTCATCACGCCGAGCGACGCCATGATGTAATGCTCGTCATAGCGAATATCGGCCCGCTCCGGCTTGGGATAGAGCATGTTGCCCGAGCGGTTGATGTCGCGCAGCCCTTCCATCAGCGCCTGCCGCGCGGGCAGGCGGGTCAGCGCGCCGCCGGTGGCCACCAGCGTTTTGATTTTGGTCAAATCCTTGCCCTCGGCATAGGTTTTGCGGCCGTGCGGGGTGTACATGTACCGCAGGTGGCCGCTGTGGCGCACAAGCGCCGTCTCGGCCGCCACGCCCGCGATGCGGGTGACCAGCTTAAACTCGTCGGGCGTTTTGGGAATGGCGCGGTAGCCCTGCAAAACGGCGTCGACGTCAAGCGACAGCTCCTGTCCGAGTTTTTCGGCCCCCACCATATCGACGACGTTGCGTGCGTTGACAAAGCAGCCGAGGTCGCCCTCGACGGTCCGCTTGGCGAACGGTTCGGGCGCTGTCAGTATGCTGGCGATCTCCTCGCTCCCGGCGGTGATGGAATGCACGTCGGTCGTCGCGCCGCCGACGTCAAAGACGACGACGTCGCCGATGTCCTCGTACAGCAGCATGGCGCATTCCATGACGGCGCCCGGCGTGGGAATGATGCTGCCGCTGACCATGTCGCGCACATGCTCCATCCCGGGGGCCGAAGTGATGTGCTCTTCAAACACCCGGTGGATAATGCGGCGCGTCGGCTCGATGTTGAGCTCGTCGAGCTTGGGGTACACATTTTCCGTCACATAGATTTTCTGGCCGGTTTCGCCGAAAATCAGTTCCATTTCGCGCTGGTTCTCGACATTGCCGGCGTAAATGACCGGGGCCTTCAGCCCGGCGGCCGCTATCAGCTCGGCGTTATAGACGGCGGTATCGCGCTCGCCGTAATCGGTGCCGCCCGCGATGAGGATGAGGTTGGGCTTCTGCTCACGGATTTTTTCCAGATCGCTGCGGCGCAGCCGGCCGGCCGTCGTCATTTTAATAATGCCGCCGGCGCCCAGCGCCGCTTCGCGCGCCGCCTTGACCGTCATGTCGTAAATCAGGCCGTGTACCGTCATGCGCAGGCCGCCGGCCGCCGACGAGGTGGCAAACATCTCGCCGTATTCCACCCGATCCGTGCCGAGCGCTGCCGCCAAACTGTCGGTCGCCTGCCTCAATCCGATGCGCACGTCGCCCTCCAGCACGCTGGTGGGCGCCTGCCCCTGCCCCAGAAACAGGGGCTTTTCCAAATCAAACGCATTGACTACCGTCGTGGTTGAGCCGATTTCGGCCACCAGCAGGTCTATTTTCATTTGCTCACTCCCCCAATGCTTCGCCGGCGCGGCGAAAGTCCTGTCCTGATCAAACGCCCGGCGGGCACGGCGGCCCGCCGGGCGGCTTGCATACTGATACTGCTGTGCCGGCGCCTAGTTTTCGCCCCTGCGGCGGCGGCGCTCCTTCACGATAAAGGTCGCGTTGTGAATGCCCTTTGCGCCGCGGCCAAAGCCGGCGTCGGCGCCCGCTTTGACGGCCAGCTCGGGTGTGACCTGCGTGCCGCCGGCGATAAAGATGATCTTGTCGCGGATGCCCATTTCACGCGCCAGCTTGTCGATGGCGGCGATGTTTTTGTAGTGGATGTCGTCGTGGCTGATGATGACCGACGCCATGACGACCTCGGCGTTGGTTTCCACCGCAGCCTGCAGCAGCTTTTCCACCGGGACCGAGGTGCCGAGATAATGCACCTTGATGCCGTATTTTTCAATGCCGCCGTGCTTGATGTCGATGATTTCACGCAGGCCGACCGAATGCTCATCCTCGCCGACGGTGCCGCACACGACGGTCAGCGGGTGCGCTTCGACCTCGGCGCGGATCTCGTCGTCGCTCATGACTTCCGGCTCGGGCGGAATGACCAGGCTGTCGACGTCGATGGCAAAGGGAACCTTGCCCCTGACCTCGACGCGCGTGCCCTCGGCCTTCTGCATGACCTCGCGGTGAATGACTTCGCACTCGACCAGATTGAGCTTCTGCGCGATGCTGAGGGCGGCCGCTTCGGCGGCGCGGCGCTCAAGCGGCAGGAACATGGTGAGCACCACAATGCCGTCGGCACGCCACTCCATTTCGGGCATAACCTTGCTGCCGTCAAGGAACTCGCGCTTTTCCTCCAGGCGGACGTTGACGTTGTCCTCTTCGTCCAGCTCGTCGATATAGATGATCTTTTCGGGGCACTCAAAGGTGCAGCCGCCGATCAGTTTGGCGGGGTCGGACACGGCGCTTTCGTCGTACTGCGCGACATTGTTGTAGCCGAAGTGGGCGGTGACGGGGGCCATATAGTCCCCGGCGCGTTTAAAGACGGTGCCGACGCCCACGCCGCCGCTCATTTCACGGGCGATGCCGTCGCCGTTGCGCTCGGGGTAGCAGCCGCTGTCGACAAAGAAGCCCTGCTCGACGGCGGCAAAGTACCCGCCGACATCCAGCATTTCTTCCATAAAGAGCACGGCGCGCTCCTTGAGCTCGCGGGCCTTTTCGCGCAGGTAGCCGTCTTTTTTCAGCTCGACCATTTCCATCAGGCCGTCCATGCCGGCGATGGCCTGCTTGGCGGTGTCGCACGCTTCGATGTTGTACATGTGCCACGGCACGTTGCGGCCTTCGTCCGGCGTGATGGTCGACTGGATGTCGGCGCGCGTCAGCTTGCTGGTCAAAAGGTTGAGCACATGCGTGACGGTCGCTTCACGCGTCGAGCTTTCCATATATTTGGTGTTCATCTGCGCCCGCATTTTGTAGTCCGAGAAGAGCTCGCGCAGCGCCACGGCATAGGGCAGGTCGATGTGCAGGCAGGGCGCCGGGGGCGCGGTGGGCGGCACGGTCGACAGGGCGATATTTTCTTTTTTGATGCCGACGGCGTTCGAGAAGCTGGCGTTGATGGCGTGCTGCACCATCAGCTCGGGCATGACCTTCCACGCTTCGCGCGCGGTGGCGTTGGCGTTGTGCGCGCCGTCGATTTGCAGCATTCCGGCGTGCGCCATGATGCGCTTGGATTCGCAGGCGTCGACAAAGGAGCGGATCATGTTGATGTTGCGGTAAATGACGTTGTACTGCGGGTCCTGGTGCGCGCCGGCGACGCCCTCTTCACAGAACATGACGGCGATGTCCGGGCCGGCGACGCCCGAAACGTAAGAGTGGTAGTTGATGGGGCGGCCGACCTCTTCTTCGATCATGTCGAGGGCGCGGCGCTGGGCGCGCACCTGCTTGCGGGTGATGGGCACGCCGCCCATGCCCTGCGGCGTGCCTTCAATCAGGCCGTCATAGTGGCTCTGTCCGGCGGTGCGGATGACCATGATATGGTCGGCGCCGTGGTGGGCGGCCATGCGCATACGGCGGATGTCGTCTTCAAACCGGCCCGAGGCGATTTCGGTGGTGATGGTCCAGCAGCCCTGCGGGTCGATGTTGCCGAAGTATTTGGCTGACGGCAGGGGCACCGTTTCGCCCTCCATCGGTTCGGACATGTCCTGGAAGGTGAAGCCGTTCATCTGAAGCCCGGGGGCCGGCTTGCGCCACGTCCAGGGGCGCTTTTTGGGGGTGTAGTTTTCAAGGCCGTCCAGAATGGCCTCGATATTGATCTTTTCGTCGTTGTTCAGCTTGTAATCGCTCATGCCTGCACCTCCTCAAAAAGCTCGGCGGCCTTGTCCCAAAGCTCGCCGTTCGCCAGCTTGAGCCCTGCTTCGCGGATGCTCAGGCCGGTTTCGCGGGACAGGCGGTAGACAATGTTGCCCGCGCCGTGCGCTATCAGGTTCTTTTCAATGGCCGTGTCGACAATCGGCTTGACTTCGAGCGAGGAAAAGCCCATGCGCAGCAGCACCGAGCGCTCGACCGAAGGCGAGGTGTATTCCCGGCCCATTTTCAAAAGCGGCTCGGTCAGCTGGCCGGCCAGGCGCCAGAAATAAGCCTTGAGCTCTTCATCGCTCATTCCGGCCAAATGGGCGCGCCGGACTTCGTAATCGTCTGCACGCTTCATACGTTTTCCTCCCGAATGGCTTTGATGGTTTTCTCGACCCAGGCGCGGTCGGTGTTGGTCTCGGCCGCCAGGTAGTCGAGATCGGCCTCGCACAGGTTTTCAACGCCGCGGATCTGGCGTTTGACGAGCGAGCGGCGCATGTGGCCAAGGTCGGAATCGCGCGCTTTGAGCAGCTCGGGCCGCGCCGGGAAGATGATGTTTTTGCCCGGAATCTCTTCCGACGGGTCGCCGAAGAGAAGCTCGACGCCGTTTTTGCGGGCAAAGGCCAGCTGCGGCTGGATGTGCTTGCCGGCGCCGGTGTACTCGGTTTCCTGCGCGACGATGATCTGGTCTTCATCCATTTCCTGCGCCAGCGAGAAGGCGGCGGCAAGGCTGGTGTTGCCGGCCGGGCCCTTCTCCATGCCCTCGAGGGTGGCGAGCGCTTCGGTGATATAGAAAACTTCGCCCTGCTTGACGGTGACGTAACGGTCCATATAGCGCAGCGGGCGAGCGGCGCTGCGGGGCACGTCACTGTGGTCCGGGTCGGTGGCATAGGGCACGCCGAAACCAGTGTGCGCGGTGGTGAAGGATTTTTTGTTAAACTGGCTGTCGCTCGCCATGTGCAGGCCCTTGAGATCGACCGAGGCCGCGACCACCTGGGCTTTGCAGCCGGCCTTGCGCAGGCCGCGCGCCGTGCCCGTCAGGTTGCCGCCGCCGGCGTTGGCGCACACGACGACGTCGGGGTGACGGCCGCACTGTTCGAGGAACTGGTGCCCCAGCTCCCAGCCCAGCGTTTCGACGCCCGAAACGCCGAAGGCGCTGTACAGGCTGGCGTTGAAGTAGCCGGTGTCCTCCAGCATCATCAGGGTTTCATAGAACAGCTCGGGGCCGACGGTCAGCTGTAAAACCTCGGCGCCCAGCGCCTCGCACTTGCGGGCCTTTTCGACAATTTCCGGCTGGCCGACGCCCTGCGAGTCATAGCATTCCTGGACAATCAGGCATTTCAGGCCCTGCATGGCGGCCTGCGACGCGACGGCCGCGCCGTAGTTGCCCGACGTCGCGGCGATGACGCCCTTGTACCCCATTTTCTTGGCGTGATAGACCGAGGTGGCGGCGCGGCGCTCTTTAAAGCTGCCGGCCGGGTTGGCGGCTTCATCCTTGATGAAAATGCGGGCACCCTTGCCCGGCTTTGCGCACTTGCGGGCCAGCGCCGTCAGGTTGCGCAGCTCGAACACCGGGGTGTTGCCCACGTTGAAGGTGCGCTGGATTTTAATGATGTCCTCCAGCGAATAACCGGTGTCGTTCATCATGCGTTCGTAGTCAAAGGCAATCGAGCCCGACTCGTACTTTTTATAGTCCACGCCCATGGCGTTTTCGATGATTTGGGCCATACGGCCGGTGACGGCCTGGTAGCTTCTGTCGACAATCATTGTTTGTTCCCTCCAAACAGCGCCGTGCGGAGCTGGTCCTCAATGGCGGTGATTTCCGGCACATAGTCGCCGTAATTCAATTCATAATGGGGGTTGACCTCAATGAGCGTTCCGTGCTCCTCACGGCCGACGCGGGTGACGACGGTCACTTCGTCGCCGATTTCGGCGCTCTCATTTTTCAAATGCCCTTTCACCCACATTTCTAAAGGAACGTTTTTTGTGTCGTCAGGCAGCTTGCCCGTGCGCTCCTTCGCTTCCAGCACGTTGCGGTGGATGCGCACCCAATCGTTTTTCTTTGCCAAAATGTTCTCCTCCTTATCACGCGTCCGGTTTTGCGCCGGGGCCGCAGCCCCGCCCATGTGCGCATTGTGCCGGACGCTGTAGATGGCCGGCCGGGCTGCGAAAAGCCCCGTCTGCATGACAGCAGGGGCTTTTCAGCCCGCCAGTGCATTTATTTTACAATTTTACGTTCTTCGTCGATGAGATCACGGTAGTCACCCATAATGGCGTGGGGCACCGGCAAGTCGATCATGGTGCGCAGGCCGGGGCGGGCGTTGATGACGTGGGGGATCATGTTGATGCACATGGCGATGGTGCCGATGCCGCCGTCCACCTCGGGGCGAATCTCCATCGAGATGTCGGGCGAGCCCTTGAGCACGATATAGTCGCCGGTGTGGGTGCCTTCCATCTCGGGCTCGATCTGCTGCGGGTGGATCATGTCGATGACTACCTTGCCGCCGCGGCTGCCCTGGCCGGTCATGTTGACGCCGGCGACGTCGCCCGCTTTGGCAAAGCCATAGGGGGATTTGCGATCGACGCTGGTGACAATGGGCTTCATCTGCTGCTCGAAGTGGTCGACGCCCAGGCCGAGCGCCTCGTTCATCATATAGACGCTCTCTTTAAAGCCGACGTGGCCGGCCATGCTGCCGTCCTTGACCTTGGCTTCAAACTCGGCGACCGGCAGGCCGACGCCCTGTTCTTCCATGACGGCGGGGCCAAAGGGGCTGAGGCTGTTGACGCGCTTGCACTGCACAAACTCGACATCGGTCATGCCGCCCGACAGGCACAGAGCCAGCACATCCATGATGAGGCCGGGGTTGACGCCCGTGCCCAGAATGGAAACGCCATGCTCGCGCGCGGCGGCGTCCATCTTGGCGGTCAGCTCGGGCTCGCCCGCTTTGGGATAGGACATTTCTTCGGCTGTGGTGACGACGTTGACGCCCTTTCCGACAATGCGCATGACCTTGTCATACACCTTGGCGGTAAAGGAATCGGTGGCAATGACACAGATGTCGCACTCGCCCGAACGCACGACGGCGTCGATATCGGGGTTGACAACGACGTCTGCGCGCCCGGCGCGGTCGACGCCCAGCACTTCATAAATGCTCTTGTTCACACGCTGGGGGTGCAGATCGCACACGCCGACAATGTCGACGCCCTTTTTGGTCAGCAGCGCGCGCACAACACCGGAGCCCATAGCGCCGAAGCCCCAGACGGCCACTTTTACATTTTTCATTGTGATTCCTCCTGACATTTTTCCTATACAAAAATATACATTCTCTCATTGCAAAGGGACATAAAAAAACCGCCATAGCGGCGGTTTTGCATCCCTTGCAACAGGGTTCTCCAAAAGGGCGCTCTGTACAGCGCACACAGTGACAGCAGGCAAAACCGTCAATCGTGGTGTACAGATTAAGCAGGCCCTTTCCTCCCTGCGTATCTGAAGCTATTTTAACGCAAATTCAATGTCTTGACAACCCCCACAGAGCAAAAAATTTAGCTCTGTGGGGGTTTTTTGTTATTTTTAACAAAATTAATAGACTGTTTTTCCCAAAACTGACAAAATTAATTCGCAAGCCAGATTACCCGTCTTGTTAAAGGCATCAAGCATGGGGTTGACTTCAACCATATCAAGCGAGACAACGCGGCCGCACTCGGCCAGCATTTCGGCGGCCAGAAAGGCTTCGCGCACCGTCAGGCCGCTGTGTACCGGCGTGCCGACGCCGGGCGCTGCCTCGGGCGTGATGGCGTCGACGTCAAAGCTGAGATGGATGCCGTTCGTGCCTTTCCCCGCCACCTCAATGGCGCGGCGCATGACCTCGGCCATCCCCAGCTTGTCGATGTCGCTGATGGAAAAGACCGAAACGCCGTTTTGGCGCAGCCGCTCGCGCTCGGCGGCGTCAATGTCGCGCGCTCCGACCTGCGCCACACGACACGGCCGAACGCGCGCCTTTGAAAAGGGGAGCATGGCTTCCGGCCCACAGCCGCAGACGGCCGACAGGGGCATTCCGTGCATATTGCCGCTGGGCGAGCTCTGCTCGTTGTTAAAATCACCGTGCGCGTCAATCCAGATGACGCCGATGTCGCCCAGTTCTTCGGCGACGGCCGGGATGCTGCCCGCCGCGACACAGTGATCGCCGCCCAGCACGACCGGCATGGCGCCGCCGCGCAGACTGTCGCGCACCGCGTCGTACAGCCTGCCGTTGGCCTCGTTGATTTCACAGGCATGACGCATAGCCGGGTCGCCGTCTCCCTGCGGAATGGCGGGAATAATGTCGCCCCTGTCCCGCGGGCTGACGCCCAGCTGCTCCATTTTTTCCATAATTCCCGAGTAACGAATAGCCGAAGGGCCCATATTGACGCCGCGTCGCGATGCCCCCAAGTCCATCTGAATGCCGATAATATCGATTTTTTTCCCTTGCTGCACAGCCATTTCTCCTTTATGCATCAAATGTATATTGTGCATAAAGCATAGCACGAAAATGACCGTTTGGCAAGAGGGAACGCGTCAAATTGCTTTTACAGGGTGATAACCGGCTTTCCGTCTGCATCCAGCAGAGGCGTCAGGCCTCCGGCATACCCTGACTGTACAAAAAGATAGTTTACCCCTGTTTCTTTGTCGACAAGCACCATTTTTAAGCCTTTAATCAGCGCATTGTCTTCTTTGTAAATCACTTCAAATCGGCCCTCTTTACTCATAAGAAGCCTCTCCTTTTTATGCTTTCGTTGCTGCAACGGGCGGCGGCCGCCCTTTTCCCGTACAATGGCCCTCTAAACGAACAGGGGCGGGGAACGAACCCCGCCCCTGCTGATCCAGGATTTTCTCAGGCTTTGACGCGGTAGCCGCAATAGGACAGAGCGGCACGCGCCAGCTCGGCCGTGGGGTCGACAAAATCGCCCGGCGGGCTGAGCTGCTCGACGACAATGGGCAGCTCGGTGCAGCCCAGAATGAAGTAGTCTGCGCCGGCTTCGTGCATCCCGGCCATCAGACTGGCCAACGGCGCGCGGTCGCGCAGCGTTTCGCCCCCCTTGACGCGGTAAATGAGATCCATCAGCACCTGCTGGCTTTCCTCATCGGGCAGCACGCTTTTGACCCCCGCCTTGTCGAGCGCGCGGGTGTACAGGCCGCTTTTCAACGTGCCCGTCGTGCCCCAGACGCCGGCCGTCTTGCCCGGGAAGAGCTCGGCGCAGCGCTCGGCCGTCACTTGCAGCATGTCGATAAAGGGGACATTTGCGCAGGCGCGCAGGCGATCGATGAAGTAGTGCGCCGTATTGCACGGCATAATGACGCACGAAACGCCGCATTTTTCCAGATTTTCCAGCGCAGACAGCATTTCTGGCACAGGATCCGCCCCGCCCTCTAAAATGGCGCGGGTGCGGTCGGGGATACGCGCGTTGGAGTCGATGATGACGCGCGCGTGGTCGTTGTCGCAGGCGGCGTCGGTCATCAGGACGATTTTGCGGAAAAGGTCGGCTGTGGCCAGCGGCCCCATGCCGCCCAGAATACCAATGGTGCCCTTCATGTTACTTTTGCTCCTTCAGCCAGTTTTCGGCGCAGTTGGCCAGAATGGCGGCCCCATAGGGCAGCGCGTTTTCGTCGAGGATGACGGCGGGGTTGTGCATGGCCTTGTCAAAGCCCTGCCCCGTCGCGCCGGCGCCCAGATTGATCATCAGGCCGGGCACACGCTCGGTGACGTGGGCGAAATCCTCGGACCCGAAGGAGCTGGGCTCGTTGACGAGCACCGTTTTGCCTGGGCCGGTGATCTCTTCGATAAAGGGGAAGAACTGCTCGACCATCTGCTCGTTGTTGATGACGGGCGGCACCGAAACCGGACTGTAAGCGACGTCGACCGTGCAGCGCATGGACTGTCCGGTCAGCTCGGCGACCTCTTTGACGCGGTTTTTGACAAATTCGCGCATTTCGTTGCTGAAGGTGCGGATGGTGCCCTTAAAGCAGACCTCGTCGGGGATGACGTTGTCGGCCGTGCCGCCCTGGATAAGGCCGAAGGTGATGGTGACGCGCTCGCTGGTCGGCACTTCCATGGCGATGATGTGCTGAATGGCCACGATGATTTGTGCGGCGGCAGTCACCGGGTCGATGTTTTTAAAGGGCAGCGCGCCGTGGCCGCCGCGGCCGCGCACCGTAATGGCGACCTTGTCGCCGGCGGCATAGGTCGCCCCGCGGCTGTAGCGCACTGTCCCGGCCGCCGAATGCGCGGCGCCCGCCTCGACATGCATGGCAAAAGCGGCGTCGACCTTCGGGTTTTCCAAAAGCCCGGCGTTGAGCATGACCATGCTGCCCTCCAGCGTCTCTTCCGACGGCTGGAACACCAGCTTGACGGTGCCGCAAAGCTCGCTTTCGCGCGCCTTGAGCATCCGCGCGGCGGCCAGCAGCATGGTGGCGTGGAAGTCGTGACCGCAGGCGTGGCAGCAGCCCTCGGTATTGGCAAAGGGCAGGCCGGTGATTTCTTCGAGGGGCAGCGCGTCATAGTCGGCGCGCAGCAGCAGGGTCTTTCCGCCCTGGCCGATGGTGGCGACAATGCCGCACGGGCAGATTTCGCGGGCTTCAATGCCCGCCTTCTTCAGTTCGCTGATGATGTAGTCGGCGCTCTTGCGCAGATCAAAGCCAACCCCGCCCATCTGGTGAATGGCGCGGCGGTTTTCGATCATCTGGGGCAGCATGTCCTGCGCGGTTTTCAGATATTGGTTCACGGTGGTTTCCTCCTTACAGCAATAAAATTACAAGCCGTTCGGCATTTGCTTTTTCATTTCGCGCACCGCCTCGTGCGCTTCGTCGGCCATCTGGCGGGTGATTTCCTGCTCGCTGTAGCGGGCCGTCAGGTAAAGTTCGCGCAACCGGTCGACCGGCCGGGCGGGCAGCACCTGCTTGCTCCAGCCGGCCAGCGTTTCACTGGTGGCGTCGCGCGTCAGCGCAATGCCCAGCCTGCGGCACAAAAGCAGAAACCGGCCGTAATGCCAGCGCACGGCGGCGCGCGGGTCACGCGGGCGTAAACGCGGCGCGCGTTCCGGCCGCAGGCTCTGCCCCGCCGCGCCGCGCGTTTCGACGACGGCCGGGCCGGTGCGCGGCCCTGCTCTGCGCCCCAGCATCTTGCGCAGGACCCGCCATGCGATAAAAATGCACAGGGCGATAAAAAGCGTCGTCGCCAGCGCTTTGAGGAAATCGGGGATCTGCACCAGCTCGATATCGTCAAAAAGCGGCGTGTCCTGCAAGTCCATCTCCCCGTCCTGCGGGGGCGTTTCGCTGCCGGAGCGATCAAACCGGCTGAGCAGACGCATCAAAAGCCACATCAGCCCGGCGGCCAGATAGCCGAGCAGCATGAGCGGCGGCACTATGATGTGCTGGTAAACCCAGCCGACTCCGTCTTTGAAAACGCCCAGGGCCGCAGGCGAGCTCAAAAGCGCCGCTGCGCCCAGAACAAGCGCCAGTACGGCGCTGTTGAGCAGGATAAAACGCGGCTGCGAAAGAACGGCCGGCTCGTGCCGAAGCATCCGCAGCAGCAGCACGCCGCACGCCAGGTAGAGCACGGCCAGCGGCAGGGCGACGCGCGCCGCCAGCTCGCCGGCGCCCAAAATGGGCAGCGCCAGCAGCGGCAAAAGCAGCAGCGCGCCGCGACGGAAGCCGTCGCAGCATTCGCTGTATTCGATTTGAAAAAGCCTGCGTCCCGCCGTGACGCCCAAATAAGCGGCGGGGGCGACGAGGGTCAGCGCCCCGGCCAGCCCCGGCAGCCAGAAAAGGCAGAGGGGCACGGCGGCCAGCGGCGCAAAGCGCAGCCGGCCCCGCCCGCGCAGCGCACAGCACAGCCCACCCGCCGCGGCGAGCAGCGCCAAAGGGGCACGCACGTCAAAACCGACGCCGAACCCTGCGCAGACAAGCTGCGCATAAATAAAATACATCGACAAATCGCACAGCGTTTTGATGCCGAAGCACAGGCTCATACATCCGCCTCCTCTTCTTCCGTCCCGGTTTCGGGCGGCGGGTACAGGGTCAGTATCTCCTGCCCGCTCAGCTCGCGCAGGAGAGAAAGCGCATGGGCGTAAAGGCCGGCGTCACAGGGGGTGATCAGAACATGGCAGCGGCCCTGCGCCGCCCGGCGCGCCGCGCGCTCCAGTGTTTCGGCAAAGGGTTCGGCGCGCCCGTAGGTCGCACGGCCCAGGCCTTCCAGAATGGCGTACAGATGGCTTTGCCCCAGGCCGTCGTAAATATCGCTCCACAGCCCGACGGCGCCGGCCGCCGTCGCATTGGTCAAAAAGCTGTACTGCACGCCCTTTTCCTCCAGCTCCTCACACACCGAGCGGGCCAGGGAAAAGCAGGCTTCGATGCGCGCGGCGTCCGGGCCGGCGCTTTCGTCGCCGCATTCAACGTTGAGCAGCACGGTTACCGACTGCTCAAGGGTATAGTCGTATTTTTTGACCATCAGGCGGCCGGAACGGGCGCTGACCGGCCAGCTGATGGCCTTTTGCGGCTCGCGCCCGGTGTATTCGCGAAAGCCGAGGGTGAGCACCGGGTCCTCCATCACAAAGCGGTTGACCGAGCGCATTCCCAGATAACCTCCCAGCGTTTCAGGCAGTCCGGGCGCCGCGGCCGGGCGGGGCATGACGACGATTTCACGCATCAGGGCGACGTGCTCGTGCGTCTCTGCCATGCCGATAAAGTCGCCGCCCGACAGGTTGGCCCCGCGCAGAAAGTAGCGCCCCCGGCGCGGAAGGCTGGCGCGCACACGGCGTTCCAGACGCTGGCGCGGCCAGAGATAACAGCTGTAATTCAGGCGGGTCATGTCGCGGTCGGCGCGCAGGTCCAGCCCTTCGCCCAAAACGGCGATGTCAGCCGGCCAAAGCTCCTGCACGCGCAGGAAAAAGACGGGCATCCGCCCGCCGTTTGAAAGAACCGAGACGATTTCAAAGTCCTCGTCCGGGTCGACGGCGATTTGTGAAACGCCGGTGTCAAAGCCGACGTTGTCCAGGCTGTGCCGGAGCGAATGGCGCTGCAAAAGCGCCGCGCCCAGCAGCAGCACGATCAGAAAGGCCCACATGCCCTTTACCTGGGCAGGGGTTCCAAGGGGACGGGGATGGACTCTATCAGCTGCTGGAGAAAAGCCTGCTTATCCCCCTCGCGCGCCGCACCGCCCGACACAATGCGGTGGCACAGCACCGGCCCTGCCATACGCTGCACATCCTCGGGAATGACATAATCGCGGCCGTGCAGCGCCGCCCACACCTGGCAGGCGCGGTAAAAGGCGATGGCGCCGCGCGTCGAAACGCCGGTGACAAAACGGCTTTCGCTGCGCGTCTTCTGCACAATGTCCATCAGGTAGCCGGCCACGTCGGGCGAAACGGCGATTTCGCGCGCGTCCTTTTGCAGCCGCGCCGTCTCCTCGGCCGTCACGACCTGCGTCAACCCGTCGAGCAGCTCGGCCGTCGGGGGGCGGGAAATGACGCGCAGCTCCTCGTCGCGCTGCATATAGCCGAGCGAAAGCCGCATGAAGAAGCGGTCGACCTGCGCTTCGGGCAGCGGAAAGGTGCCGTAGGATTCAATCGGGTTTTGTGTGGCCATAACAATAAAGGGATCCTGCAAACGGCTTGTCACGCCGTCGACCGAAATCTGCCGCTCTTCCATCGCTTCGAGCAGGCTGGACTGGGTGCGCGGGGTGGCGCGGTTGATTTCGTCCGCCAGCACGACATTGGAAAAGAGCGGCCCGGGCCGGAACTCAAACTCCCCTGTTTTCTGGTTGTAAAAGTTGATGCCCGTCAGGTCGGACGGCAGCAGATCGGGGGTAAACTGTATGCGTTTGAAAGCGCCGCCGATGGTTTTGGCAAAGGCGCGCAGCAGCATGGTTTTCCCGGTGCCCGGCACATCCTCCAGCAGTACGTGGCCGCCGCACAAAAAGCAGGTTAGCACCTGCGAAATCACTTCGTCCTTGCCGACGATGACGCGCGAGCAGTTTTCCACAACGCGGCGGTGATAGTCGGTAAAATGCGTAACGTCCAAATCAAACGTCCCCCCAGCAAAAGCGTCTATATTGACAAAGGACGTTTTACGGCAAGCCGCAAAACGTCCATAGTCGGTTGAAAAACCTTACTCCGAGATAGCGCCGACCGGGCACTGGGCCGCACAGGCGCCGCAGCTGACGCAGACCGACTCGTCGATCTCGAACTTGCCGCCGGCGTCTTTGATGGCGCCGACCGGGCACTGGGCCGCGCAGGCGCCGCAGCCGACGCAGGCATCGCCAATTTTGTAAGCCATAAGTATTACCTCCATTCGTGTGTATGATTTCATTTTAACATGAAAATCAAAAAATGCAATGGGCGGAAGCAGAAATATTTCCGCCTTTTTTGTAAAAGATATGAATCAAAGGAGTGTGTGTTTCATGACGGAAAACTCTGGCCCCGACAGCCGCCCGGCGGCTAACACCTCAGGCCCCCAGTCGGCCTGCCACCCGCAGCGCTTCGCCACCGCGCGGCCTGCGGCCGCGGCGGATAAGAACACCGCCGGCAAGGATGGGCACAGCGATGAATGAAAGCCGCTTTTCGCAGGGGGCGCAAAACGCCCTTCTGCTTTCCTTTTCGGCTGCGCGCCGTTTGCAGCACAGCTTCATCGGTTCCGAACATCTGCTTTTGGGCGTCTATTGCCAGCGGGGCGGGGGCGCGCACCGCGCTTTGAGCGAAATGGGGCTTTCCGAGCGCCAGCTTTTCGACGCGGTGGCCGCAGCGGTCGGCGCGGGCAAGGGCTGCGCGGCGTCGCCCGTCACGCTGACGGCGCGCGCCATGCGCATTATCGAAGGCGCGCCCGCCCAGGCGACGGCGGCCGGCGCGCCCCTGGTGGCCAGCGAGCATCTGCTCATGTCGCTGCTGGCAGAAAAGGACTGCGGCGGCGCGCAGGTGCTGCGCCGCCTGGGCGTCAACCCGGCTACCCTGTACGCCCGCCTGTTGGCCCGCCCGCAAAGCGGCGCGGCCCCTCCTGCGAGCGGAAAAGCGCCGCGCCGCAACGAGCTCAAGCTGACATTACAGTTCGGCTGCGATTTGACGGCGCAGGCGCGGCAGGGGCTTTTTGACCCTGTCATCGGCCGCGAGCAGGAAGTCGAACGCGTCATGGGCATTCTGTGCCGGCGGCAAAAGTCCAACCCCGTGCTTTTGGGGGATGCCGGCGTCGGCAAAACAGCCATTGCCGAATGCCTGGCACAAAAAATCGCGGACGGAGACGCGCCGCCCTTTCTTCTGGGCAAGCGTATTCTTTCCCTTGAGCTGGCAAGCGTCATCTCGGGCACCAAATACCGCGGCGAGTTTGAAGAGCGGGTGCGCAATATTCTGGACGAGGTGCGCCAGAGCGGCGACGTCATTTTATTCATCGACGAAATCCATATGCTGACCGGCACCGGCGCGGCCGAAGGCGCCATCGACGCGGCCAACATTCTAAAGCCGGCGCTGGCGCGCTCGGGCCTGCAAATCATTGGCGCGACGACGACGGCCGAATACAAAAAAACCATCCGGCGCGACAGCGCCCTGTCCCGCCGTTTTCAGCCGGTCGAGGTCGGCGAGCCGTCGGCCGAACAGGCGTTGCGCATTCTGCATTCCCTGTCCGGCCGGTACGAACGCCACCACAATGTCCGCATCGGCGACGACGCGCTCGAGGCCGCCGTGCGCCTGTCCGTCCGCTATATGCCCGAACGCCGCCTGCCCGACAAGGCCATCGACCTGCTCGACGAGGCGGCGGCCGCCGCCCGTCTGGCCGGCGAACCGTCCCTTTCGCCGGGGCACATAGCCGACGTTGTCTTCCGCATGACGGGCATTCGCCCGGCCGTCGCCCAAAGCAACGAAAAAGAGGCGCTTTTAAGCCTTGAATCACAGCTTTTGCAGCGCGTCGTCGGCCAGGACGGCGCTGTGCGCGCCGTAGCGCGCGCCGTGCAGCGCGGACGGCTGCTGGGGCACGGCGGCGGGCGGCCGCTCGGCTCCTTCCTCTTCTGCGGCCCTTCGGGCGTCGGTAAAACCGAACTGGCCCGCGCCCTGTGCGCCTGCCTGTTCGGCGACGAGCGCTCGCTCATCCGCTTTGACATGTCCGAATTCCGCGAACCGCACTCGGTCGCCAAGCTCATCGGCTCGCCGCCCGGCTATGTGGGCTTTGGCGAGGGCGGGCTTTTGACCGAACGCATCCGGCGCAGGCCCTACAGCGTCGTGCTGTTTGACGAAGCGGAAAAGGCCCACCCCGACGTTCTGAATCTGTTTTTGCAGCTGTTGGACGAGGGCTTTTTGACCGATTCCGAGGGCGGCCGCGCCGATTTTCAGAATGCGGTTGTTATTTTTACGTCCAACGTCGGCCTGCGTGAAATTCAGGCCCGGCCGGCCGGCTTTGGCGAGCAGATGACGGACGCCTGCGATTCCCGCGTGCTGAGTGAAGCAAAGCGCACCTTCCGCCCCGAGCTTTTAAACCGCTTGGACGAAGTGCTCGTCTTCCGCCCCCTGGCCGACGGTGAAAAGCAGGACATCTGCCGCCGGATGCTGGCGCAGTCGCGCGAGCGGCTGACGGCGCAGGACCTTTCGCTTTTGTGGGACGATGCCGCCGTCGAAACGCTGGTCCGGCAGTGCCCTGACCCGACGCTGGGCGCGCGGCCGCTGCGCCGCGCCGTCACCCGCGCTGTCGAGGACAACGCCTGCGCCCTGCTGCTGAACGGGAACCTGCCGGCCGGCTCGGCCGTACTGCTGACTGTGCGCAACGGCGAGCTTTGCCTGGAGCGCGCCCCCGCGCCGCTCGCGGCCGGCGGTTAACCCGGATAAAAATGCGGCGGGCCGCCAGCGGCCCGCCGTCTTGCTTGATTCCGCGTTATTTTGCCAGTGTGATCTGGTAAACGTACAGCCCCGAAGGGTACAAATCGCCCAGGACAATCCTCTTATTGGTGATATACGCATTCTGCGGGTAATACAGGGGCGCGTAATAGCACTCGTCCTCCAACCGCTCAAAGACCTTTTCATAGCCGGCGATGCGAGCGGCCGTGTCGGTCGTCGTCTCGGCATCGGCAAAAAGCTGGTCGATTTCCGCGTCGGAAACGCGCGCCGAATTGAGGCCGTTGATGTTGGGCGTGGTAAAAATCTGCGAATACATGGCGGCGTCGCTGCCCAGCGTGATGCTCAGATAAGCGATGGTGTAGCCGCCGCTCAGCACATCGGCCAGATAGGCGTTCTTCTCCATGACCTGAATGCCGACATCCATACCGAGCTGCACCAGATTGTTCTGCACGGCCTGTGCCGCCGCCTGCGACTTGCCTTCCATGACCTTGAGCTCGTGCCTTCCCAGCCCGGCGCCGTCCGGGTAACCGGCCTCGGCCAGCAGGCTCTTGGCCTTTTCCATGTCAAAGGGCTGCCCCTTCAGCTTTTCGGGGTGGCCGAAAATGAGCGAATTGGTCATGGCGGTGGCGACGGTGCCGTGCCCATCCTCGGCAACGTCTATCAAAAACTGCTTGTCGACGGCGTAGCTGACCGCCTGGCGCACCAGCTTGTTGTCAAAAGGCGCGACTTCGGTATTCATGGTGATATACGCGGTCGTGACGGAATCCTTATACTGAATATTGAGCGATTCGTTCTGCTCGAGCAGGGCGAGGTTGGCGGCGGGAACCGCGCTGCCGTAGCCGGCCAGGTCGATTTCGCCCGTCTCCAGCGCGACCGAAATGGTGCTCGGGTCGGTGATGACCTTATAGACGACGTTGGGAACCGCCGGTACGATGGCGAAGTGATCGGGGTTTGCTTTAAGCGTCACCGACTCGCCCAGCTTGTGCTCGACAAACTGGTAGGGGCCGGTGCCGATGGGGTGCTCTAAAAAGGCTTCGTCGCTGCCGGCATCCTCCCACGCTTTGCGGCTGTGAATGACAAAGGCGGTGTCGAGCAGGCTGATAAAGGGGGCGTACGGCTGGCGCAGGTGCAGCTCGACGGTGTAGTCGTCGGGCGCGTTGGCGCTTTCGCAGTACAGCGCGAAGGTCGAGGCCATATACGCCGACTGGAAGGCGCGCTCGGCCGAAAAGACGACGTCGTCGCTCGTCAGTTTTTCGCCGTTGTAGAAGACAACGTCGTCGCGCAGTTTAAAGGTGTAGGTCAGCCCGTCGTCCGAGATGTCCCACTCGGTGGCGATCCACGGCTTCGCTTCGTTCTGGGGCGACATTTTCACCAGGCCGTCGTACATTTCGTAGTTGACCAGATTATCGGTGGCTGAAGAGGTCAGGTACGGGTCCAGGTTCTGCACGTCGGCGTTGATGGCGACATACAGGGTGTCTTTTTCCGGTGCGGCCTGCTGGTCGCCGCCGCTTTGCTGCGTATCCTCGCCCGAGGGTGTCTGGTTCTGGTCTCTGCTGCCGCCGTCGCCGGAACAGGCGGCCAGTGTGAAAACCAGCAATGCTGCGAGCAGAATGGCTGTCAGCTTTTTCATATGTACACGCCTCCATTGCACAGCTTTTGCTGTGTAGATTTGCGGATTATTTTAACACACTAATTCAAAAGTGTCAACAAAATTTATAATTATTATTATATTGTTATTAAAAATGCCGGAAAGCGTTTGCTTTCCGGCAGTCTCCTCAATAATCCCGCTGCGGCAGGGAGATCTCGCACAAAGCCTTTGAAACCTCCACCTCGCAGGCGTGGCACCGGGCCACGTCGCCCAGCGACAGCATGCCGCACAGGCGGCCGTTCTGCACCACGGCCAGGCGGCGCACCTGCTTTTCAGCCATCAGGCAGGCGGCTTCGCGCACATCGGCGTGCGCTTCGACGGTATAGGCCGGCCGGCTCATAATGCTGCGCACCGGCGCGCCGGGCAAAAAATCGGCGGCCACGCCGCGCACCGTGATGTCGCGATCGGTCACCATGCCGTGCAGGCGGCCGTCCTCCCCGCAGACGGGCAGCGCCCCCACGCCGTGATGCGCCAGCAGCCGCGCCGCGCTCTCTACCGAATCGTCGGGCGACAGCGCGACGACGCCCCGGCTCATAATTTCAGAAACCAGCATTCCAAACGCCCCTTCTGGTAAGACTGCTGTTTAGTATGATCGGCAAAGGCCGGTTTATTCTTTTACCCCGCTTTGCAGGGCGAGGTTGCGGCGCAGCGGGGCGACGCCGCGCCAGCAGAAGGCGCGATCCGCATACTTTTTTCGAAACTGCCGGTCGCTCAGGCCGCAGTCCGCAGCCGGCAGGCTGTGCAGCAGGTTCTGCCTGAACTCGGGCAGGCCGGTTGGCTCGGCGTTCCGGTTCATCGGGCAGACCGCCTGACAAAGGTCGCAGCCCCAGATGAGCGGGCTTTGCGCCACCAGCCTGCGCTGATCTTCCGACAGCCCGCCGCGCTTCTGCGTGATGTGCGACAGGCAGCGCTCCGGCTCGAAGCCTTCGGGCCCCAGCGCGCCGCCGGGACAGGCGCGCCGACAGGCCATGCAGTTTTGGCAGTCTTTTGGCTCCGGCGGTTCCGCCGTCCACGGCAGCGTCGAGGCCAGCAGCCCGATAAAAACATAGCTGCCAAAGCGCGGCGTGATGAGCAGGCCGTTTTGCCCGCGCACACCCAGCCCGCACAGCGCGGCCAGCGCCACCTCGGGAAAAGGCGAGGCGTCGGCAAAAGGCGCAAACTCTTGCCCGGGGTACTGCGCGCACAGGGCGCTTTTCGCCTGCTCCAGCCGGCGGCGCAGAACGCGGTGATAATCTTCGCCGCGGGCGTACAGGCACAGATTACCGCCCGGCCGGGCCGGCGTGTAGTAGGGGAAAACGGCGATGTGAACGCTTTGCAGGCCGGGTACGGCCCTTTCGCACGTCTGGGCCTGCGCGCTGCCTATCCGCGATGCGGCCAGCGGCCACCCAGCGCTGCCTGCATCGCCTGCGCCGCAGTCCAGAAGGGCCTGCCGCGGCGTCATGATCCTTTTCCCCTGCGCGGCTGCTTTTTGCCGAAGCCGCCCGCGGGACGGGCTTTTCCCGGCTTCCCGCCCTCCGCACGCTCTTTCGCTCCGCCGCGCGGGCGGGCGGCGCCCTGCGGCTTTGCCGGCTTGCGAGCCCTGCCGCCTTTTCCGCCGCTTTTATCCGGGTTTGGCGCCGGCGCCCGGATGTGTGCGGGCGCCGGCCCGCGGATCAGGCAGTCGGGCCCGCCGCCGATGAGATCCTCGCGCCCGGCCAGCACCAGCGCGCGCAGCACCATCTCACGGTTTTGAGGGTTGCGGCACTGCAAAAGGGCGCGCTGCATGGCCTTTTCTTCCGGCGTGCGCGCGACAAAGACCGGCTCCATGGTGCGCGGATCGAGGCCGGTGTAGTACATGGCGGTCGACAGTGTGCCGGGCGTCGGGTAAAAGTCCTGCACCTGCTCGGGCGACATGCGGTGCTTTTTCAGGTACTGCGCCAGCGCGATGGCGTCTTCGAGCCGGCTGCCCGGGTGCGACGACATAAGATAGGGCACCAGATACTGCTCTTTGCCGCACTCGGCCGTGATTTTGTAAAACCGATCGCAGAAGCGGTCGTATACGCTGGCAAAGGGCTTGCCCATATAGTGCAGCACGCCGGGCGAGATGTGTTCGGGCGCTACCTTGAGGTGTCCGCCGACATGGTGCTCGACCAGCTCGTAAAAGAAATCGCTCTTTTTGTCGCGCAGCATGTAGTCAAAGCGGATGCCCGAGCGGATAAAGACCTTTTTCACTCCGGGCAGCGCGCGCAGCTTGCGCAGAAGCGCCAGATAATCGCTTTCGTCGGCGTCGAGCGCCGGGCAGGGCGTGGGAAACAGGCACTGGCGGTCGGCGCAGGTTCCCGCGCTCGCCTGCTTTTTGCAGGCCGGGTGACGGAAATTGGCCGTCGGCCCGCCGACGTCGTGAATATAGCCCTTAAAATCGGGGTTGTCCAGCATCTTTTTTGCTTCGCGCAGCACCGAATCGTGCCCGCGCGACGTGACGTAGCGCCCCTGGTGCAGCGCCAGCGCGCAAAAATTGCACGAGCCGAAGCAGCCGCGGTTGTGAATGATGGAAAACTGTACCTCTTCGATGGCGGCGACGCCGCCCTGCGCCTCGTAATCCGGGTGATACCAGCGGGCGTAGGGCAGGTCGAAAACGGCGTCCAGCTCCCTGCCCTCGAGCGGGCGCACCGGCGGGTTCTGGATGAGCATCCGGCCGTCGTGCGGCTGAAGAAGGGCGCGCCCGCGCACAAAATCCTGCTCGTTCTGTTCGGCAAAGGCGGCGCGGGCATAGCTCTTTTTATCGCGGCTGACCTCGTCAAAGCCGGGCAGCAGCACCGGGTTTTCAAAGGCGCACGCTTCCGCCCCGGCGGCCAGGAAACAGGTGCCGCGCACGTCGCGGATATCGCCTGCGCGCTCGCCTTTTTTCAGCCGGCGGGCGATTTCGACGACCGGCTTTTCGCCCATACCGTAAATGAGCAGATCGGCGCCGCTGTCGACCAGCACCGAACGGCGCACCTTGTCGTCCCAGTAATCGTAATGGGCAAAACGGCGCAGCGACGCTTCGATGCCGCCGATGATAACAGGCAGGCCGGGGAAGGCGCGGCGCGCCAGGCCGGAATAGACAATGACGGCGCGGTCGGGGCGGCGGCCGGCGACACCGCCGGGGGTATACGCGTCCTTTTCGCGGCGGCGGCGCGCCACCGAATAGTGCGCCACCATCGAGTCGATATTGCCCGCGTTGATCAAAATGCCGAGCCGCGGCCTGCCCATGGCTTCAAAATCGGCCGTCGAATGGAAGTCCGGTTGGGACAGAATGGCGACGCGGAAGCCGTTTTTCTCTAAAACGCGCGAGATGACGGCCGTGCCGAAGGACGGATGGTCGACATATGCGTCCCCTGTCACGAGCAGAAAATCATAATAATACCAGCCCCGCTCCCGCATATCCTGCTGCGAAACGGGAAGGAAATCACAGCGCTGCGCCCGCATGGCCTGCTCCTTTCATAAAAAAGAGGGGCGAAAGGCCCCTTTTCTTTTATTTTCTGACATAGGCCGAGACGACCTCGGCAACATACATGCGGTGCACATCCTCCGGCTGGGGATAGGCTTTTTCAAACACCGAGCGGTCGAGGAACTTTTCCGGGTCGATCCAGTCGGCGTACACTTTGCGGCAGACCAGCACAGCGCTCGCTTCGGCAAAGGCCGGCTCGCCGTCCAGCGCCACCGGCGTCAGGCCGCTTTCCTTCATTTTGTCCATGTCGCGGCCCGATTTGCTGCCCAGCACGCCGAGTTGCTCGCGGCATTCGCCGGGCGCAAAAAAGCTGATAGTGAATCTTTCGCGCTCTTCAGTAAAGCCCAGGGTATAGCGGCTTTTGCGCACATAGGCGGTGACGACCGGGCGGCTCCACAGCCAGCCGGCCTGCCCCCACGAAATGGCCATGGTGTTCCACCTGTGCGCGTCCCCGGCCGAGATGAGCGCCCAGCCGGTATCAAACATCGAAAAGATATTGCCGGGCACCTGCTTGACGTCGATTTTTTCAAACGGATTCATTCTGCCTGCTCCTTTCACACATTGCGCGGGGCGGCCCCGCCTTATTCATCCAGGTCCTGCCTGCGCAGGACCATTTCCTTCCATTGATCGCGGGTTATGAGAACCTGCCGGGGCTTTGAACCCTCAAACGGGCCGACGATGCCGCGCTCCTCCATCTGGTCGACCAGGCGGGCGGCACGCGCGTACCCCAGCTTGAGCCGCCTTTGCAGCATGGAAACCGATGCCTGTCCGCTTTCGACGACGATCTCAATGGCCGATTGCAGCATACTGTCCTCTTCTTCCCCGCCGCCGCTGCCGCCGCCCGGCGCCGCTTCGGCCTGGCGCTCGATGTGCTCCATGACCTCTTCGGAATAGTCGGCGGTCGTGTTTTCCTTGATGAAACCGATGACCTCTTCCACCTCGGCCGTGGTGATAAAGCAGCCCTGCACGCGCAGCGGCTTGCCCATGCCCAGCGGATTATACAGCATGTCGCCGCGGCCGATGAGCTTTTCCGCCCCGACAGCGTCGAGAATGATGCGCGATTCAATCTGCGACGCGACGGTAAAGGCGATGCGCGAGGGGATGTTGGCCTTCATAATGCCGGTGATGACGTCGGCCGAGGGGCGCTGCGTCGCGATGATCAGGTGCATTCCGGCGGCGCGCGCCATCTGCGCGATACGGGCGATGGCCTCTTCCACCTCATTGGCGGCGACGAACATCAGGTCTGCCAGCTCGTCGATGACAATGACAATCTGCGGCAGCGTCTCCCCTTCGCCGCGGCGGCGGATTTCGCGGTTGTACGATTCCAGGTCGCGCGCGCCCAGCTCGCTCATCAGTTTGTAGCGCTTCATCATTTCGCTGACGGCCCAGCCCAGCGCGCCGGCCGCCTTCTTCGGGTCGGTGACGACGGGAATGAGCAGGTGCGGAATGCCGTTGTAAACGCCCAGCTCGATCATCTTCGGGTCGACCATGATAAGCCGCACCTCGTCGGGCGTCGACTTGTAAATCAGGCTGATCAGAATGGAGTTGATGCACACCGACTTACCCGAGCCGGTGGTGCCGGCGATGAGCATGTGGGGCATTTTGGCGATGTCGCCGACAATGCATTTGCCTTCGATATCCTTGCCGACGGCAAAGGACAGCCGCGACTTGCTCGCCTTAAAGGCCGGGCTGTCGAGAATCTCGCGCAGGGTGATCATCTGCTGGGTCTCGTTGGGCACTTCGATGCCGACGGCCAGCTTGTCCGGAATGGTGGAAATGCGCACGCTGGCCGCGCCGAGCGCCAGCGCAATGTCGTCGGAAAGGCCGGCGATGCGCGAAAACTTGACGCCGCGCTGCGGCTGCAATTCGTAGCGCGTCACCGTCGGGCCGCGCGTCACGCCGACAATGGTCGTCTCGACCCCAAAACTTTGCAGCGTGTCGGTCAGACGCTCGGCGCAGCGGCGGATCTCTTCGCTGTGGTCGGCGCTTTGATTCCGGCTTTCCCGCAGCAGGCTGATGGGCGGGTACAGATAGCTGCCGGGCGGCCCTTCTTCATGCGCCGGCAGCTCCGGCTCTTCGGCAGCCGGTTCCGGCCCGGTTGCCGGCGGCGCCGCCTCATCAAAGGGCAGCCCCCCTTCGGCGTCTTCCGGCACAGCGGCGGCCGCCTCTTCCGCTTCAGGCGAGGCGGGCATTTCTATTTCGGCCTGGTAAATGGAAAAATCCGGCGTAACCGGCTGCGTCGGGTCGCCCGGCGGCAGCCCGCCTGCAACCGGCACGGATTCCGCTTCCGGGTCCAACTGCATATGCAGCCCGAACAGCACCTCGGCCATCCCGGCGTCTCCCGGCACAGCGGCAGGCGCTTCGGCGGGCGGTTCTGCCGGCTTGCGCTCGGTTTTTTTGCCGGCGCCCGGCTCCCGCCGCGGACGCTTGGGCGGTTCCTGATCGTCGTCGATGGGGATGTCCACACGCTTTCCGCCGGCTGCGGCTTCCGCCGCACGGCGGCGCGTTTCCTTTTGCACGGGGCGCGCAGGGCGCTCTTCCTCTTCGGGCTCGGGCAGCGGTTTTAAACGCTGCCACAGCGCCTGCGGCGATATGTTGCAGGCCACTGCCAACCCTGCGATAAAAAGCAGCGCGCACAAAATAAGCGCCCCGATATTGGAAAAGGCGGCGCGGAAAATCAGCGCCAACAGACCGGCCAGCAAACCGCCGCCCTCCAGCGCGCGGCCGTCGGCCGCCATCGCCTTCAGCGCGGCCATGCTCAATTCAAAATCCTTTGCAGCGACGGAAAGATGGCGCATAGCCCCGATGGCGACGGGCAGCAGCATAATACAGGCGACGCGCAGACGCGCTTTGCCCTTGCGCTTGACAAGCAGCAAAACGCCGGCCGCCAGCAGGGCGAACGGCATGAGGTAAAAGCCGAAGCCGACCAGCGAACCGACCAGCCAGCGATACCAGTCAATGGCAAAGCCCTGTACGTTGAAAAAAGACAGAAAGGCGACAAAGCTCAGCAGCAGCAGGATAAACGCCCACATTTCACGACGGATCAGCGGCTTTTTCTGCGCGGGCTTTTTGCGCCGCGCGCCCGGCTTTTTCGAAGACGGCGCGGCTCTCCCCCCCGGTTTTTTTGTTGTCTGCTGCGCCAAAAAGGCTCCCTCCTTTGAGTATCCGGGGCTGTCCCGCCCCGCGGGCAAGCTGCCGTTTTACGGCGTCACCCGCAAAACGGCAGCAGAAAAACGGGCCTATGCGCCCCTGTTAAATCAGGCTGTACACAATGCTGGCCACGCCGACGACGGCGCAGTAGACGGCAAAGACGCGGAAGCTGTTCTTTTTCATGAGCAGCCGGACCAGCCGAATGGCCAGATACCCCGACACGGCGGCCGCGACAAAGCCGACGCCGTAGACCAGAAGCCCGTCGCCGGCGGCCGATGCGATATCGGGCAGCTGAAAAACCGCCGCCCCCACCACAGCCGGAATGGACAGCAGAAAGGCGAAGCGCACGGCAAACTGCCGGTCAAACCCGGCGAACAAGCCGCCGCAGATGGTCGAGCCCGAGCGCGAAACGCCCGGCACAACGGCGATGAGCTGCATCAGGCCGACGGCCAGCGCGCTTTTGTATGAAGCGTCGCGCGCCGTTTTGTACCCGCGCCCGACTTTATCGGCCAGCGTCAGCAGCAGCGCGGTAAAAAGCAGCGCGCAGCCGATGAAAAGGGTGCTCTGGAACAGTTCGCTGATTTTATCTTCCAGCAGCGCGCCGACGGCCAGCGGGGCGGTGGCGATGATGAGCATGATGATCAGCCGCCGGCCGGGAATTCCCTTGACCTTAAAACCGTCGCGCACCCACGCGAAAAAGTCGCACACCAAATCGACAATGTCGGGCCAGAAGGCGACGGCGACGGCGACCAGCGTGCCCATGTGCAGGACAATGTCAAAGGCAATGTGGTTTTCTGTGTACTGTGCTATGTCAAAAAAGTTCTGGAACAGGGCCAGGTGCCCTGACGACGAAACGGGCAGGAACTCTGTCAGCCCCTGCACAACGCCCAAAAGCGCTGCAAGCCAAACCGGCATAAAAACCTCCATCCAGTGTTGCGCCCGTCGGGCGCAGGTCGGGTAAACGGCACGTGCAAAAAAGACTTTTCAAATTATTATATCATGTCCCAGCGCCTTTTTCCAGAGAAAAAGGGAGACGCGGCCGCACAGGGCCCCCACCAGCGCGCCGCACAGCACGTCGGTCGGGAAATGCACCGTCAGATACATGCGCGAAAAGCCCATAATACAGGCAAAGGCAATGGCGGCGCCCATCCACTTTTTGCCTGCAGGCGCCAGGGCAAAGGCAAAGGCGAAGGCCGCCGCCGTGTGCCCCGAAGGGAAGGAATAATCGCCCGGCGGGGGCAGAAGGAGCTCAAAGGCCCCGCCGGCAAAGGGGCGCGCCCGCGCGGCCAGCGGCTTTAAAAGCACGTTGACCGTCAGCACGTCGAGCGCCAGCGCCGTCGCGCACGCGCCGCCCAGGCAGCGCGTGCGGCGGACGCACAGCAGGCCCAGCGCCAGCGCGATAAACAAAAAACCCCCGTTGCCCAGCCGCGATACAAAGAGCATGAAGCCGTCCAGCAGCGCGCCGCCGTGCAGGCTTTGCAGCGCCTCCAGAACCGCCATTTCCAGCCGTGCCAGCCCCTGCGTCACAGCTTGAGCTCCCCGGCCGAGTACAAGACGGCGTGCCCGGCGATAAAAATGCGTTCGCCCCCGTCGCGGCAGTACAGCGTGCCGCCCCGCTTCGAAACCTGCCGCGCCGTCAGCTCGCGCCGGCCCAGCCGCCGGGACCAGAAGGGCACCAGCGTGCAGTGCGCCGAACCGGTGACCGGGTCTTCGACAATGCCGTCGTTGGGCGCAAAGTAACGCGAAACAAAGTCGTATTCGCCGTCGCCCGGCGCGGTGGCAATGAGCCCGATGCAGTTTTTAATGCGGCGCATGACATTGAAATCGGGCGTCAGCGACCGCACCTGCTCGGCCGTGTCAAAGAGCGCCACATGGTCGCGCGCCAGATAAAGCCCGCGCGGCCTGAGCCCCAGCGACTGCTCAACCAGAGCCATCGGCTCTATCTCCCGCGGCGGCCGGGCGGGGAAGTCGAGCTGATACAGCCCGCCCTCTTCGCGCGTGACGCGCAGCGGCCCGCTCATGCTGGAAAAGTCGACGGCCTGCCGCCCCGGCTCCAGAATGTTCATCACGATAAAGGCCGACGCCAGCGTGGCGTGGCCGCACAGGTCGAACTCGCCCGCCGGCGTAAACCAGCGAATGTCGTAGCCGCTACCGTGCGGGCGGATAAAAGCCGTTTCGGAAAGGTTGTTTTCAGCGGCGATGTCGCACATCAGCCGCTCCGCCGGCCAATCCTCGACAGGGCAGATGCCGGCCGGATTGCCGGAAAACAGCTCTTTGGTAAAGGCGTCCACTACATAATATTTCATCATGCTCTCTCTTTCCTGTTGTGTTTTCTTCCGCTATCATACCACTTGCGCACACCGGTGTGCAAGACCCGCACGCGGCGCAGGCGGATCCCCTGTCGGTAAACCTGCACAAGCAGGTGCAGCGGCACGACGAGAAAGGCGAGGCACAGCGTTGTCAAAAGCTCGCCCACTGTCAGCGGCGCAGTGCGGAAAAGCGCGCCGCCGGCATAGACCAGGGCGATTTGCACGGCGGCGGCCAGGCCCATCACGGGCAGGAAAAAGGGGTTTTTCAAAAGCCCCGCCCCCATGTTGAGCCGCGTCGCACGGGCGTTAAAGGCGTTAAACAGGCCGCAGAAGACGAAAAAGGTAAAGAACCCCGTCATGAAAAACAGGCTGTCCGGGCGGGGCCTGAACAGGGTGCGAAACCAGGGCAGCTTTAAAAAGAGCAGGCAGAGCGCGACGGTAACGCCGCCCATGACGGCTATTTTGCCCTTTTCATGCGCGCCCAGCACCGGCTCGTCGCGCCGCTTGGGCTTTTCGCGCATGGCGCCGGGGCTGGCCGGTTCACCGGCAAAGGCCAGGCCGGCCAGCGTGTCCATAATGATGTTGATCCACAGCATCTGCATGACGGTGACGGGCGCGTCGATGCCGAGCAGCGGCGCGACGACCGACACGCCGACGGCGCACAGGTTCATGGTCAGCTGAAAGACGACAAACTTGCGGATGCTCAAAAAGAGGGTGCGGCCGTACAGAATGGCGCGGGTGATGGAACGGAAATTGCCGTCCAGAATGACGATGTCGCTCGCTTCGCGCGCCACCTCGGTGCCGCTGCCCATAGCAAAGCCGACGTCGGCCAGCTTGAGCGCCGGCGCGTCGTTGACGCCGTCGCCCGTCATGCCGGCGACCAGACCGCATTTCTGCGCCAGCCGCACCAGGCGGCTTTTGTCCTCGGGCAGAGAGCGCGCCACGACGCGCAGGCGCGGCAAAAGTTCGCACACCTCGTCGTCGCTCATGCCCCGCAGCTCTTCCCCCGTCACAACAGCAGCGTTTTCGCCTGCGCTCAAAATCCCGCAGCGGCGGGCGATGGCGGCCGCCGTTTCACGGCTGTCGCCCGTCATCATGACGACCTGCACTCCGGCGCCCATCGCCTCTTCCACAGCGCGCGCCGCTTCGGGTCGCGGCTCGTCATTGATGAGTACGGCGGCGACAAAGGTCAGCTCCTGCGGCAGGCGCTCGGCCGTCGGCATTTCGCGCCCCTGCGCCAGACAGAGGACGCGCATCCCCTCGGACGCCGCCGACGCGATGGCGGCACGCACCAGGGTGGGAGCAAACGGGCGTTCCTGCCCGCTGCGCGGGTCGAGCATGGTGCGGCAGCAGGGCAGCAGCCGATCGGGCGCGCCCTTTACAAGCACGACGCCGCTTTGCAGCCGCGCGGCCGAATATTTCCAGCGTGAGTCAAAGGGCAGGCGCTCCTGCACCGGCTCGACGGGGCCGTCGCCCGCCAATTCGAACAGCACGCGGTCGGTCATGTTTCCCCCGGCCGCACGGCCGCTCACCAGGCTCGACGCCGTGTTGGCCCGGCACCCCTGCGCCAACGCCCCCCACAGGGGCATGGTTTTGAGCTCGCCCGGCGCGCGGCTGCGCCCGTCGCCGCAGATGACGCCGGCCACCGTCGGCCTGCCGCGCGTCAGCGTGCCCGTCTTGTCGGTGAACAGAATGTTGAGGCTGCCCGCCGTTTCAATGCCGACCAGCCTGCGCACCATGACGTGGTCGCGCTGCATCCGCAGCATATTGGCCGACAGCACCAGCGTGATCATCATAGGCAGCCCTTCGGGCACGGCGACGACGACCACGGTGATGGACAGTGTGGCGGCGTGCAGAAGCTGTTCGAGCAGAAAGGGCAGGGACGACAGGCTGTGCGCGATGCGCGCGGGGTCAAAGCCGTTTTGCAGTACAATCCCCTGAAACAGATCGGCCAGCGCCACCAGCGCCGCCGCCGCATAGCCCATACGGCTGAGAGAGCGCGCCAGCTGTTCCAGCCGCACCTTGAGGGGGCTTTGCCGCACCTGCTCCTGAAGCTGCGCCGCCATGCCGCCCAGAAAGGTGTTTTGGCCGACGCGCCCCACCGCCATGACGCCCTCGCCTTCGGTGACGACGCTTCCGCGGTACAAAAGGCGCTCGTCGCCCAGCTCCCAGCGCTCCGGCTCTTTCATCGCGCCGGGGCGTTTGCGCTCTTCACGGCTTTCGCCGCTCAGGGCGGCCTGGTCGACGCGCAGCTGCCCGGACAGCATAACGCCGTCGGCGGGGATCTTCTCACCTGCTTCCAAAAGAACGATATCGCCGGGCACCAGCTCGCCGATGGGCAGGGAGTGCACCCTACCGTCGCGCCGGACGCGGCAGCTGGTGCGCGCCGCTTCCTCCTGCAATTTCAAAAAGGCCGTTTCGCTGCCGTATTCCGAAACCGTCGAGACAAATGTGGCCAGAAAGACAGCGGCGGCGATGCCGACCGGCTCGTACCAGTCGGCGCCGCGGAAGAGCAGCAGCAAATTGGCCCCCAGCGCCAGCATGAGGATTTTGATAATCGGGTCGCCGAAGGCCGACAGAAAGTGCCGCCAAAAGCTTTGCCCCGGCTTTTGCGGCAGCTCGTTCGAGCCGTAGCGGCGGCGCAGCTCTTCGACCTGCCGCCCGCTGAGGCCGTTGATGGGGTTGATGGGGTTTTGCACAGCTTGTCACTCCTTTGTAAGACAAGCATATGCACACTCGGACAAGGTTAGAAGCAAAAAAGCAGAGCTGCTTTTCACATAAAGAAAACGCCCGCCCCCATGAGCCAGGGGCAGGCGTCTGCGGAGAGGAAGATGGAGAAGATTGTAATATAATCGGCCTGCCGTTCGGCGGCTCTGCCAATTATTAAACCACGCTGTATGCCCAAAGTCAAATACAAAATCTCAACATTTCCTATAATATTTATCGTCTTTTCCGATTCCTTATGAATCCGTGCGCCGCCGCATTGCCGCAGGGCGCAAAAAGCAAAAAGGGGGGCCGCGGCCCCCCTTCCTGTTCTATTCTTTATTATTTTATACGCGCTGGGTCCACAGGCGATCGTCGCCCAAAACGTCGGCCATACCCTTGACCATGCGCGCCACCATCTTTTCGCCCTTTTCTTTGGACGCGAGGTAGGAATTGCCCATGACGCCGTTTTCGGTGTGCGCCTCCATGCGGTGGAAGGTGCTCAGCGTTCCGTTGTCCTCGGCCTCCAGCGGATAGCCTGGGTTGCCCTTGGTCTCTTTATAAATGGGGTCAATCCACTCTTCATCCAGCGCCCATAAGAGCGAAGTTTCACCCTCGCAGGCGTGGATCATGCCGCTCTGGCTTTCCAGGACATCGCTCTGCGCCGTTTTGTCGCCCTTCCAGTAGCCGGTAAAGTAGACCGGGAAGCCGAGCGCCTCGTTGATTTCGATGAGCGCCGTCTCGGTAGGCGCGTTGTTGCCGCCGTGGCCGTTGACGATGACAATTTTTTTAAAGCCGTGGCTGGCAATGGATTTGCAGTAGTCGAACAGCAGGTGCATGTACGTCTCGGGGCGCAGCGTCATGGAGCCGCAGAAGCTCATATGGTGCGTCGAGTTGGCGACGGCGATCGAAGGGGCGACGACGCACGGCTTGCCGCGGCTGCACAGCTCGGCGGCGATGCGCTCGCACATGCCGGTCGCCATCAGATGGTCGCAGCCCACGGGCAGATGGGGGCCGTGCTGCTCGGTTGAACCGATGGGCAGCAGGACGATGGCCTGCTGTTCCGACAAAGCCTTCAGCTCGCGCGTATTGAGGTTATCCCAACGGACAGGGTTTTTCATAGCAATTCCTCCCAAACAGTTTATATTGTTATCATACCGCAAACGGCCCGCAAAGTAAAGCCGCCTTTTCGCGCAAAAGGCGCGGGAATCCGGCCGGGTTCCCGCGCCCAAACGGCATTTTATGCGTGTCAGTCGACAAAGACCTGTAAGGTCGCTGTCAGCTGACGGCCGGGCGTATGCAGCGTTTTGCCGTCGTAATACATGGCGCACGAGCCGCCGCCGTCCAGGTTGACGGCGTTGGTGCAGCCGAGCTGCAACATGACTTCGCGCAGCTGTGCGACGGTGGCCGACGAGCACGACAGCAGAATCATCCGGCCGTCGGCCGTCGTGCCGAGCGCGGTGCGCGGCGTCGACAGGGTGGTGAACTTAGCCCCCTCAAAATTAGGGTCGGTTTCGTTGCAGGCCGCGCCGTTCTTGACCAAGCGGGGCGCGCCCGCGACAGCGGTGACCACCCCAGCGGGGTTAAAGCCCTCGGCGTCCTCGGTAAAGCAGATGGTTTCGGCCGTCAAAGCCGTTCCCACTGCGGGCGGCTGGTACAGGTACAGCTCGGTCAGCGCCGTGCCCAGCAGCAGCACCGAGCCGTCGGCCGGGATGGCGATGCTCTGGCCGGGCGCATAGGCATAGTAGTTGCTGACGACATTGTTTGCGCCCTTCATCTCAATGGCGTAGCCCTTGCAGCTGACGGTCACCGTCTTGCCGTAAGCGGGCGTATACAGCACCGAATATCCCTCGGTGTGGTGCGTGGGGCTGACGTTGACCGAGCGGGCGATCCAATGCCTGGTCGTGGTTTCCGGCCCCTTGAACCACACGGCCAGCGACGGGCGGCCCCAGCGGACCTCGCCGTTTGCCGTCAGGCCCATAGTGGTATAACCGCTCATCAGGTGCAGCGGCGCTCCGCCCGAAATGATGCTGCCGATGGGCGCTTTAAAAGAGGCCTCGGAGTTGAAGAAGTTGGCGTTGACAACCACCCTGGCGCCCGAGCCCGCCGCGATGTTTGCAAAGCTGTCGGTCGCGCCGACGGTATTGCGCACCAGTTTGGCTTCAACACGCACCGACGGATCGGCCAGGTTGACGGTGACGACGTCGGCCGTCACGCTGCCGGAAGAGGTTTTAAAGGTCTTGACCTCGTGCGCGGTGGCCGGGCGCTGGGCCACATAATTGTAGACCCACGGCGTACCGCCGATGACGCCGGCAGCCCGCCCCTGCTCGGTGGTAAAGACGCCTTCGCGCACCAGTTTTTCGGCCAGCGTGCCGCTGCCGTCGGCCATGGGACGCGGCAGCGCGGCATAGGACAGGTCGACCATGTCGCCGCGGTTGAGCGAAACCTGCGACAGGGAGATGGCGCCGCTCTGGGTCGTCATGCCGATGGAGTAGGCAAAGCTCAGCGAGTTCTGCCAGGTAAACTGGCCCTGCTTGTCGTCATAACCGAGCGCGCGCAGCAGAAAGGTGACATAATCGCGCGGGGCCAGCGCACCCGAACCGCCGAAGTGCGTAGAGTCGACGCCGCTTGTCAGGCCGTTTTCATAAGCGTAGCCGATATACGGCTCGCTCCAGCCCGACACGTCGGCAAAGGGGTGCTGCCAGCTGCCGCCCAGCGCTTCCGATTCCTTGCCCAAAAGGCGAATGAGCATGACAATCCCCTGCGTGCGATCGGGGCGGCTGTTGAGCTCATAGCCCTTTTCCGTGCCGTGGAACAGCCCCAGCAAATGGAGCTGGTCAGCGTGTTTCGTCGACGATTCGCTGCTGCCCGAGGCCGACACGCCCAGCGGTAAACCCGCTGTCAGGAGTACGGCCGCCATGACAAACGACAGCGCGCGCAGCATCTTTTTCCTCATCATAAATCCTCCATTTCTTCCTGGCGGCGCTCTGCCGCCCTATTGAACGATCTGCGCCAGGCGTTTTTAAAACCACATCGCCTTTTCTTCACGAAACTGCGGCGTTGTGCCATTTTGATACGGGTCGTAGCGGCTTTCGTTGCAGCCAAACTCCTTTAAAAAGCAAATCTTCCCGTCCCTGGTCCACCGAATCAGCGACATGCCCTCGAATGCTTCCACTCTTCCGTCGTTCATTGCATCTTTAAAGTACCACTCCACCGCCGTCCAGTCCCCGTCGTGGAAATACCGCCGGATGTCCCATTGGCGGACGCTTCCGCGGGTATTCCACTCGTCAAACCACAGCTTGATTTTGGCGGCGCCGTGATATTCCGGGCCCCAGCTTTCGACATAAACAGCGTCATCCGAAAAAACGTCCCGGATTCCCATGTCCTGCTTTCGCAGCCACATGTCGAACCAGCGCCTGATCGCTTTTTCCCTCTCTTCCAGATCTCCCGCCTCCCCTTTGTGTGCCCGCCAATTGAAACCGGCGCGGCGCTATGCTATATTTTAAGTAACACTTTTACAAGGATATCCCCATTCCTTTTCCCTGTCAATAAGCAAACTGCATACCTTTTTATGACTCACTCGCCATGCCCGGCGGAAAGCGGAGGAGCTTTACATGTCTGTCAATCTGGAATGGTATCGCGTTTTTTATCAGACGGCGCTTTCCGGCAGCGTCACCCGCGCGGCCGAAGCCCTTTTTATCACGCAGCCGGCCGTCAGCCAGTGCATCCGTCAGTTGGAAGCTGAGCTGGGCGCCGCCCTTTTTGTCCGCACGCCGCGGGGCGTTCGCCTGACCGGCGAAGGCCAGGCGCTTTTTGATTTTGTGCAGCGCGGGCTGGACAGCATCGGGCAGGGCGAAAAGCTGGTGCGGCAGATGAACGACCTGGAATACGGCGACATCCGCATCGGCGCGTCCGACATGACGCTGGAGTTTTTCCTGCTCGGGCACCTTGAACGCTTTCATAAAGAGCACCCCGGCGTTCACATTTCGGTGACCAACGTTCCCACGCCCGACACGCTGGCGCTGCTGCACGACGGCAAAATCGACTTTGGCGCCGTTTCTTCTCCCGTCGAACAGCGCCCGGGACTTGTCGTCCGCCCGGTCGCCGAGATTCAGGATGTCTTTGTCGCCGGCGCGCGTTTTGAAGCGCTGCGCGGCAAAACGCTGTCCCCGCGGGAGCTGTGCTCCCTGCCCCTAATTTGTCTGGAAAAGAACACCTCGACGCGCCGCTACCTCGACAGCTTCCTGCTCGATCAGGGGGTCGAGCTGCGCCCCGAGTTCGAGCTGGCCACCAGCCGCCTTATCGCCCAGTTCGCCGCGCGCGGCATGGGGGTGGGCGGCCTGGTGCGCCATTTTGCCCAGCCGCTTCTCGACAGCGGCCGGCTTTTCGAGCTTTCCCTGTCCCCCGCGCCGCCGCCGCGCAGCATCTGTCTGGTCTTTGACAGCCGTGCCCCTCTGTCGCACGCGGCACGCCGGCTGCTCGAACAAATGACATAAGAAAATCTTATGCTACACATAATGAACATCCATTATATTTATCCGTCCTGCGGTGATATACTAGAAACAGCTTGAACAGAGCAAAATCAACCGTAAGGAGCGAAGAGCCATGGTAAGAGCAATTGTAGGCGGCAACTGGGGCGACGAAGGCAAAGGCAAAATGACCGACCTGATGGGCGGCAAAAGCGATATCATCGTCCGTTTTCAGGGCGGCGCCAACGCCGGGCACACCATCATCAACGAATACGGCAAGTTCGCCCTGCACCTTCTGCCCTCGGGCGTTTTCCGCGGCAGCGTCACCAACGTCATCGCGCAGGGCGTCGCCCTCAATCTCGAGCGGCTCTTTGCCGAACTCGACGGGCTTCTGGAAGCCCGGGTCCCGCACCCCCGTCTGCTCATTTCCGACCGCGCGCAAATCGTCATGCCCTATCACATCCTGTTTGACAGGCTGGAGGAAGAGCGGCTGGGCAGCCGCGGCTTTGGCTCGACCAAATCGGGCATCGCGCCTTTTTATTCGGACAAATACCTGAAAATCGGCATCCAGGTCTGCGAACTTTTCGACGACGCGCATTTAAAGGAGCGGCTTGATGCGCTGTGCGAGGTCAAAAATGCCTCCCTTTCCGCACTCTATCATTCCGACGAGCGTCTCGACCCCCAGGTTCTGTTTGATGAGCTGTGCTCCTACCGCGAGCGCCTGCGCCCGCTGGTCGGCGACACCGCCCTTTTCCTCAGCCAGGCCGTGCGCGCCGGCAAGGAAATCCTGCTCGAAGGGCAGCTTGGCGCGCTCAAGGACCCGGATAACGGCATTTATCCCTTTACTACCTCTTCTTCGCCGCTGGCCGGCTTTGCCAGCGTCGGCGCGGCCGGCATTCCGCCCCACGCCATTCAGCAGATCATTACGGTTGTCAAGGCCTATTCCTCGGCCGTCGGCGCGGGCGCCTTTGTCAGCGAGCTGACGGGTGAGCCGGCGCAGCAGCTGCGTGACCGCGGCGGCGACGGCGGCGAATACGGCGCCACCACCGGGCGGCCCCGCCGCGTCGGCTGGCTGGACACGGTGGCCACCCGCTACGGCTGTATGCTTCAGGGTACGACCGACGTCGCGCTGTCGCTCATCGACGTCCTGGGGTATCTGGACACCATTCCCGTCTGCACCGCCTACGAAATCGACGGCCGCATGACGCGCGAGTTCCCGCCCACCCCGCTTTTAAACCGCGCCAAACCGGTGTACACCACCCTGCCCGGCTGGCAGTGCAACCTGCGCGGCATCCGCCGGTTTGACGATTTGCCGCAAAACGCCCGGCGGTATGTCGAGTTCGTCGAAAACGAAATCGGCTGCCCTGTCACCTATATTTCAAACGGCCCCCACCGCGACGACATCATTTTCCGCTAATCCTCTCTCCCTCTCTTTTGTATACAGGAAGGCTGCCCAGGCGGCCTTTCTGCTTTTTTTCATTTTCCTCTTGACTCTGACACAGTGGGAGCCTTTATACTGAACATGAGCTCAGAAAAACATATGTGTGAGGTGCCTTTTATGCTGAAGATCGGCGATTTTTCCAAGCTGTCGCACATCAGTATCCGGATGCTGCGGCATTATGACGAGGTGGGGCTTTTGCACCCTGCGCGCGTGGACGACATGACCGGCTACCGCTATTACAGCGAAGACCAGCTGGCGCAGGCCAACCGCATTCTCGCCCTGCGCGACATGGGCTTTGGCCTGCCCGCCATCGCGGAAATCCTGTCGGCCTACAGCGACCCCGAAGCGCTGCAGCAGTACCTTCAAATCAAAAAGCTGGAGCTGAACGGGCAGGCCGAAAGCCTGCGCCGCCAGCTCACGCTGCTGGACACCGCGCTCAAGCGGCTGAGAAAGGATGAGTCAAGTATGAAGTACAATGTTGTTTTAAAGGAATTCCCCGAACGCACCGTCGCCAGTGTGCGCGACATCATCCCCAACTACAATTACGAGGGGCGGCTGTGGCACACCCTGATGCAGGAGACGGCCGGCCTGGCCATGCAGCCCGGCGACCCCAGTCTGGCCATCGCCGTTTTTCATGACGCCGACTATAAAGAAACCGACGTCGACGTCGAAATCCAGATGACGGTCAAGGGCCGGTATGCCGACACCGAGCACGTCCGTTTCAGGACAGAGCCGCCTGTGCTCGCCGCGACGGTCACCTACCAGGGCAACTATGAGCAGACTCTTGATGTCAACAAAGCCGTCGCCGACTGGGTCGCCGACAACGGCTATACGCTGTGCGGCCCCATGTTCAACATCTACCACGTCTCGCCGCACGAAACGCAAAACCCCGACGAATGGGTGACCGAGGCCTGCTTCCCCGTTGCCAAGCGGGCGTAAAGCGGTCTGTGAGCGGGGCCTTCGCCCCGCCCACAGGAAAGATGGTGATTTTATGCCCTTTGACTTCAAAAAAGAATATAAGAGCCTTTACCTGCCGGGAACAGCCCCGGAAGTCGTAAAGGTTCCCCCCATGAATTACGCCGCCGTGCGGGGCCGCGGCGACCCCAACGAAGCGGGCGGCGCTTATCAACAGGCGATCGGCATTCTCTATGCCGTTTCTTATACAATCAGGATGAGCCCCAAAAGCGGCCGCACAATCGAAGGCTTCTTTGAATATGTCGTGCCCCCGTTGGAGGGCTTCTGGCGGCAGAATGGCACGGAAACCGTGGATTACGCTGACAAATCCGGCTTCTGCTGGGTTTCGCTCATCCGCCTGCCCGATTTTGTCTCCCAAGCGGATTTTGAATGGGCCGCGGCCGAGGCCGGGCGGAAGAAAAGGCTCGACTACTCCCCGGCGGAGTTTATCACCGTCGACGAGGGGCTGTGCGTCCAGCTGCTGCACAGGGGTTCTTATGACAGCGAGCCGGAATCGGTCGCGCGGATGAACCGTTTCCTCGCGGAAAACGGCTGGCAAAGCGACCTGTCGGAATCCCGCCTGCACCACGAAATTTACCTGTCCGACCCCCGGAAAACCGCGCCGGAGCGCTTAAAAACCGTCATACGCCACCCGATTAAAAAGCGATAACAAAACGGACGGAAAGCCGCGGCTTCCCGTCCGTTTTTAAGTAAAATTTGCCGATTACTGTGCGTTCTGTTCCTGCTCCTGAACGGCAGCGCCGGGGATGGCCTGCACCGTTTCCATCATCTGCTCGACGCTCTGTGCCTGGTGGCCCGAGGTACGGCTGATTTTGGACCAGACAATGAAGATGCCCAACGCAACAAAGAGCAGCGACTTGACCATTTCAGGCACCATCAGGCGCATGAACTCGTCGTCCTTAAACAGCATGGGCATCAGCGAAAGCGGTATGCCTTCCTGCGCGAGGCTGATGGCGATGATGACCGGGTCAATCAAAACGCCGATGAGCACCGACAGCACACAGGTGACGACAACGGAAACACGGTTCATTTTGCCGCCCAGCTTCTGGTAGCCGAAATAGGCGCCGAGCGGGATGAGCGCGTACAGCAGGCTGTAAATGCGCTCGAGGAACCAGATGGTCAAAATGGTGGGCACCGCGGCGATGATGCCGCCGAGCAGCGCGCCCACAATACCCAGAGCGTAGTTGCCCTGTGTTTCGTTGCGCTCGATTTCCGCGCCCACCTTGTCGCGCACCTGGTCAAGGCAGCGGCGGTGCACCGCGCGGTAATGGCCCTTGACCGCCGCGTAGCAGTCGCAGCCGGTCTGATTGCACACCGGGCAGGTGTCGGGCGGGAGTATGCCGTATTCCTGCATGGCCGGCAGCACGACCTGGGTCATCGTGTCATAACGGCTGTCCAGGTCTGCCTTTTTGGCCGGCAGAGAAATGACCAGCGCTTCGCTGCCCGCGATGGCGCCGCCCACCTTTTTCATACCTTCCTTACACGTTTTTTGCAGAGCTTTGCTGTACTCTTTCGCCTGATCGGGGCGCAGTGCAAAGGCGACTTGCACCATGTTCCCCGATTTCCCGTTGTTGAGCCGGGCCGAAACAGGGTAATTGCCTACCAGCCCATAGGCTTCATGCCCCACAACGCGCAGGCCCTTTTGCTGCATGATGGATGAAAAGTCCCGAAAGTTCATACCATTCCCTCCAAAAACCATTTAGCGGGCTTTCTATGCGCCGCGCCTTTGACCGCCATACCGACGATACTTACATAAAAATATCATACCCGGCATTTCGGTGTCAAGGGCAGAAAACACGGCCGTCCAGCCCGATTTTTTGCCCCAATCCGGCATTTTTGACAAAACCGGGCCCGATCTTTAAACGAGCCGGCGCAGCGCTTTTTAGGGAAAATATAGAATTTTAGAATACATTTTCCATTACTGGTTTTAAATGCCATACGGCCCCGCCGGGACTGTAAGCTTTCCCGGCGGGGCCGATTGCATCATGAGCATTCGAGGATCATACAATTCCCATGCAGTATTCGACGGTGATGGCGACGACCACGACAAGGGCCGAGATAATAAACCCGTGCAGCATGGGCGCCACGCCCGACTTTTTCATTTCTTTAAAGCTGGTGTTGAGCCCGATGGCTGCCAGCGCCGCCACCATCAGAAACTTGCTCAGCTCCTTTGCCCCGTGCGACACCGATGCGGGGATGACGCCAAAGCTGTTGACGGCGGCCAGGCCGACAAAGCCGACGATAAACCACGGGAACAGCGAGCGGAAGCTGACCTTTCCGCCGACAGCGGCAGATTCGCCGCCCTGCGCTGCCGCCTGCTTTTGTTTAAGCCGGATGTTGATAAAAGCGAACACAAGAACTGTCGGAATAATGGACAGGGTCCGCGTCAGCTTGACCATGGTGGCGAAGTCGCCCGCCGCTTCACTGAAGGCGTACCCGGCCGCGACGACGCTCGAGGTGTCGTTGACGGCGGTGCCCGACCACAGGCCATAGGCCATGTCGCTCAGGTTCAGCCAGCGCCCCATGATAGGGAACAGCACGATCATCGCCATATCGAACAGAAAGGTGGCCGACATGGCGTAAGCAATGTCGCTGTCCTCTGCGTCGATGACAGGGGCGATGGCCGCGATGGCCGAGCCGCCGCAGATACCGGTGCCCGCCGAAATCAGGTTGGAAAGCCGCCAGTTGAGCCCCAGCGCCCTGCCCACCGGATAGCCGACGCCAAAGCAGGCCAGCAAAGTGAAGCACATAACGGTCAGCGACATGCGCCCCACCGTCAGAATGGTGCCGACGCTGAGCGACGCGCCCAGCAGGATGATGGCGAACTTGAGCACCTTTTTGGACGTAAACGTCAGCCCCGGCGCAAGCGCAGCCGGCCGCCAGAAGGCGTTGACCGCCATGCCGATAAAAAGCGCGATGACCGACGCGCCGATTAAATGAATGGGCAGCAGCCCTTCGATAAACCGTGAGACCAGCGCAATGGCCACTGCCACCGCAAAGCCGGGCACAATCTTCAGCATTGATTTTGTTCTGTCCTGCATATCCCCCGATACCCCCATGTCTGTATTCCGCCGCAGCGCAGACGCAAAGCAGCTTGTCTGCAACAGGCGTTTTTAATAGTATCACACCTTTGTATGAAAATACAACATCATTTTTTAACGTCTTGCGGCGCAGTTGACGGAAGAGGGAAAGCCGTGCTATACTGTTATACAGTTTGACGCGCTGGTGTGGCGGAACAGGCAGACGCCCGGGACTTAAAATCCCGTGAGGTAACACTCGTACCGGTTCGATCCCGGTCACCAGCACCATTGAAAGGCAACCCCCCGGAAAGCCTGGGCTTTCCGGGGGGGTGCCGATTTTTTTGTCAGCGGCCGGCGAAAATGGTATACCGCGGGCTGCGGTTTTCCGCGTCCTTATCAAGCACGCCTGGCGCGGCGTACAGCAGGCTGCCCGCCACTTCAACCGTCTTCCGGTAGGATTTTTCGTATTTGCCTGCGTAGCGGTACGGATCGGCTATCACCAGCCGGCCGTCAGGTGCAATGCCGAAGACGATGACATAATGCCCGCCGTCGGAAAATACGCCCCGATACCCCGGACGGTCGCCGCCGACGTTGGCCACCGCGATGCTCCCTTGCTTCAGCGCTTCCAGCAGCGCTGCTGCCCTGTCGGTTTTCGTCACCTTCAATCCAAAGGTCCGGCTCAGCGCTTTGGAAAGCACGTTCATATCAGTACCCGTACTGACGCGCGCGCCGTTTCTGATGGCAAAATCTGCGGCTTTTTCCGGGGGAAAGCGCTCATTCGTCAGCGTTTCGACGAGGACGGCGGCACACACCGGCCCGCAGCCCGATGTCGCGACGGTAGCGCCGGGATATTGCTTGCTGGGGTATTTGATATTGGGGTAGTCCCGCTGGTTGTAGACTACCCCTGGATAAAACCCTCGAGCGACCTCACATAGGCCTGCCGGGTTCCGCCGCCTGCCGGATAAGTGATGGGGATCAGCAGGTTTTGGGTGATGCCCCCGATCTCGCAGCGGTCGTTTTTGTCGATATACCGGCCGCTTTCTACAGCCCCGGACGCCGTGTACACCGGCTGCTTTCTGGTTGCAATGGCTCTCAATTCAGCTTCCTCCTTCGCGGTTTTCGTTATGCTCGCACAATGCCCCGCTGCCGTGCCCCGGACGCCGTACCGCCGCAAAGGCACGGCTTGGCCATTCCGGTTTGCGCCGCTGAACAGCACAGCAGGGCACCACATTCTATGCGCGCTGTGCACCGCGGGTTTCTCACTCCATACCTCGTAACAATAACCTGGGCCTGACAGCAAAGGCGGGGCGGCGTATCCTTCTCTGTTCCATATCACAAAAAGCTATGCTATACTGATTGTGTTTCGAGACAAAAAGGAGGCGCGTTCTCTATGCATGATTTCATCAGCACCGTTTTTTCTATATTCCGGCAGGCTATTCCCCCTGCTTTGATTGGTTTGGCGGCGGGAGCGGTGCTTTTGGTCCTGCTGAACCGGAAGCACCGCCAGGACGGGGCGCATTCTTCCAAAGGACAGGCCGCGGCCGTTTTGCTGCTGCTATGCTATGTGAGCGGTCTGGCTGCCGTCACCCTGATGAACCGCATGGAGAGCGGGTTTCGGACAGACGTCCAGCTCCGCCCGTTTTTAGCCTTTTGGGAAGCGTGGAATCAATTTACTCTCAAGGTCTGGCTGAACCCCCTGCTGAACATCGCCATGTTTGTTCCTTTGGGCGTGCTGCTCCCCCTGGCGGCCAAACCCTTTCGGCGGTGGTATTGGACGCTGGCAGCAGGGGCGGGAACGTCTCTTATAATTGAAGCGCTCCAGTACAGCTTTGGCCGGGGGCAGGCCGACATCGACGATCTGCTCTGCAACACCCTGGGAGCCATGCTGGGGTACTGTCTGTATATGCTGTTCGCCAGCCTGGCGGGGAAACGGTGGAAATCTGCCGGCGCCTATGCTGCCCTCCCCGTGTTATCCGGCATCGCGTTGGCGGGCGTGTTCCTCGTTTACCGTTTCCAACCCTACGGCAACCTGGCAGACGCGCCAATCTACGCCGCCCACACCAAAGGAGTGGAGTGGTTACAGGAATGTGCGTTGTCCGACGAGCCGGGGCCGTCCGGGGTGTACTGGACAGAACCTTTTACCAAAGAGAGCTGCGATGCTTTCGCCGTGGAATTTCTCAGGCAGCAGGGGGCAGAGATTGACTTTGCGCGTGATGTGGTGTATTACGACGATACTACCTTCTATTCCGATCACAGCACTTATAGCCTTTGGGTGAATTATCATGACCGTTCCTATGAATATACCGACTATCGGGTGGACAGCGGCCTGCGCTCCAGCGAAAAAGGCGGGGCGATTACAGAAGATGAACTCCGCATTGCCTTGGAGACGCGGGGCATTGCCGTGCCCGCCGCGGCGCAGTTCGTTATTGTGGACGCGAAAAAGGGTGGGTACGCCTTTCGGGCGGAGTGTGCCGTGAAAGATGGCGTGCTTACTGCCGGCGAACTCGCCTGCCGGGTTGCGGATGGCGGCATTCTTTATAAAGTAGACAACACACTCTCTGTCAGCACCCTCTGCGGAAATGCCGCTGTACTCTCTTCCCAGGAGGCATATGACCATCTCTGCGCAGGCAGGTTTTCCTGGCGGGATGTGCCCATGTTTGACTATCTGACCCCCAATCGGGTTCGGGTCACGGCCTGCACGCTGGAATACCTGGCCGACAGCAAGGGGTTTCGCCAGCCGGTCTACTCTTTTACCCTTTCGGATGACCGGGATATGGAGCTGCGGGGCGGCAGCGGTTGGAGCACGTTTGTCCCCGCGCTGTCCGGGGCGCGGGCAGACAGATCATGAACTGCCTGCGCCGCGCGGGCCATTATGCCCTATCCCTTTACGTGTGTCTTCTTCTCTTTGCGCTGTCCTTTCACCGGGCGCCGCTGCCCGAAGAAGCGCTGCAAAGCCTTCAGGAATCCTTCTTTCCCGGCTGTCTGACCGGTTTAAGGCACAAAAAAGCAGGACGCTTTCGCATCCTGCTTTTTGTTCTCTGTCAATTCCCTGCTGAATAGGCGCCGCCCACATCGACGCCGAGGTTACAGGTGTACACCCACTCGACCACGTCGCCGTCCTGCAGCTGATAGCGCGAACTGCCGTAGTTGGGGAACCAGTCGTTGACCTTGTACAGCCAGCCCGAAAGCTCGCCGCAGTCGAACTCGTACAGGTTGTTGATCCCTTCGATATAAGCCGAATTATACATAAGCGTATTTGCAAACTCCATATGAATTCCGGCCTTTTTCATCTCGCGCTGCAATACGTTAAACACGCTCTCTCCCTCGTAAAAGGTCACCGATGCAGCGGCGAAAATAACGCCGTCCTCGGGCACCAGCTCTGCCTTTTCCGGGTCGAGCCAGCTCATGTTATCCAAAATGGTATCGCAGCGGACCGATAATGTGCAGGTGTGCGCCACGTCCGAGATCTTTTCCGCATCCGGCTCCACCGGGACGGGCCTGCCTTCGGGCACCGGATCGGTCATGTATCTGTCCTTGACCGTGGCGGGGTTGATGTCCATCCCCTGCCCCTGCGAATAGTCAAGGTCGCCCGGCTCTTCGGGCTGTTTTCCATTCGCCGCCTCGGCCGCCGCGGCCACCTTTTCTTCGGCGCTCATACCGCCCTCAGTCCCGCCCGGGCGGCTTTCCAGCCCCGAAGGCTTGTCGGCCGGCCTGTCTTCCGGTTTTCCCGGCTCCGCGCCGGCCGGCTCGCTGCCTTCTGGCGCCGGCAGAGCGCCGTCGTCCGGCGCGCCCGCGGCATCCGAGGCCCCAGACGGCAGATCTGACACAGGCTCCTGATCCGATGCATCTGACGGAAGCTGCGCCGGCCCTGCGGGCGGTTGCTCGTCGCCCTTGACCGTCCAGCCCTGCATTCCGGGCGCGCTGCCGCCGTACCAGAACGCAGCCGCCAAGACAACGGCAACGGCGGCAATGGCAATGATCTTTCCTTTGGTCAGCTTCATGGCCTCTCCTTTTTCCGCTCGCGTTACAGCAAATTGGCGCTGCGCAACAGATTATACAGCATCTGGGCAATTTCGCAGCGCAGAATCTCCGCCTTCGGTTCGATATTCAAAACCGAATCGTCCAGAATCCCGCTTTTGTAGCAAAAAGCCAGGCTTTCGCGGGCCCAACTTTCGGCCTGCACATAATCGGCGAACTGCGCCAGCACATTGCGGATTTCCGCCGTTTCCATGGTGGTGTCCATACCGCACAGCCCTGCGGCGCGCGCCACCATCGCGGCCGCCTCCTGCCGGGTGATGCCGGACTCCGGTTCAAACATCCCCGCGCCCTTGCCGTTGACAATTTTATAGCGGTACGCCGTCCCCACATAGGGGGCAAACCACTGGCCGCCTACATCGCTGAACGCGTCGCACGGCTCGGGCTCCAGTCCCAGCGCGCGCACGACAATGGCGGCAAACTCCGCGCGGGTCATGCCGGCGTCGGGGTCAAACCGCCCCTCGCCCTTGCCGTCGATGATTTCGCGCGCCGCCAGCGCCTCGATAGCCGGCTGGTTGGGGTGCGCCTGCTCCCCGGAAATATCGTCAAAGGTCTTTCCCGGTTTGGTCACCGGGCGGAAGGTCACGTCGTCGTGCTTGCCGGCCAGCCCTTTTCCCGCGCCGCTGACGCCGGCAAACGCCGCCGCGTCGTCCATGCGGTACAGGCTGTTTTTGCCGTCCAGCGCACGCTGCGCCGCCACCATAGCGTAAAGGCCCTGCTCGGTGGCCATCTGATTGATCTCCCCGCCGTCCTCGGTATGCGCAAAGCCCGCGCCGGGGCGGTAATACCGCAGCAGGTTATCAAGCAGTGTGCTGCCGTTTTTGACAAACCGCGGGTCGTCCAGCGGAAGGCCGAGCTCGGTCAATGCGACCAGCATCTGCACACAGCTTTCGACGTTGACCGTCCCCCAGCTGTTAAAGCCGCCCTGCGCGTTCTGCTTGGCGCTCATACAGGCGAGCGCCTCTTCGGTGGCCTGCCGGACGGCCGGCTGATCCTGATACTTGGCCAACGCCTGCAGCGCCATGCCGGTGACGTCGGGCTCCGACGTACCGTCGGCCGCCGTCGCCGAATCGGTGCCGCCGCGCAGGCTCCAGCCGCCGTCGGGCAACTGGCACTGCAAAATGCGGTCGACATACATCTGCCGGGTCGCCTGCGTCGCGGCCTGTTCGTTTTCCGGCATAGGATAATTGCCGCTGTCCAGCGCGAGCAGCGCCCAGATCGGGCCGTTCATGCCCTGCCAGACGGTCTTGTCATAGTCGCCCAGCGGCACGGTCAGGTCATAGCCGCCCACGTCGCGCGCGTCTTTTCCCATAGCAGTCAGCGTCACGATAAGGCGGGAATATTCGGTGTATTTTTTGTCATGCAGCTGCCCGGCGCTGTCCGCAACCTCTTTTTCAATGCCGGCATAATACCGTTCAAAATACCCGTCGGGCACTGTGCAGCCGCCGCGCGCCAGCGCCAGAACGGCCCATTCTCCCCCCACCGAGCCGAACTGCGGCGTTGTGACGGTGCGGCACAGGGCCGCGGCCGTGTCCTCTATGGCGGCGTCCAGCGTTTCGCGCCCGGCCGCCGCGGCGGGCAGCGCCGCGCCACACACCAGAATAAGCGCCAGCGCGAGTCCCGCGGCGCGTTGGAATCTCTTCATGAGTTTGTCCTCCTGCTCAAAGGGTTTTTGCGCACAGGGCGCACTGTTTTTAGTATAACAAGCCTGCGGCCGAAAAGCAATCGGCAAAGCCGGGTTCCGCGTTCTTTTAAAAAGAACCAAAGGGATCTTAAATTAGGTCCCCCCTACGGAGGAGAAGGGGAATTTCGTTGTTCTTTTGTAACCGAACAAAAGAACCAAAAGGAGTTTGAAATTAGTTCCCCCTT
>CANEGK010000012.1 GCA_947427035.1 uncultured Clostridium sp. | reverse complement strand
AAATCGGCCGTGGGCCCGATCGGTTTGACATCCCCTATTTTGCCGCCGATTTCGCTTATACTGTCGACGGTGCGGCCTTCGGCGCGGTGGAGTATGAGAACTTCAATGCGGCTGCCTGTACCATCGGGATTCAGGGCAAGAACATTCACCCCGGCGCGTCGAAAAACAAAATGAAAAACGCCCTGCTCATCGCGGGCGAGCTGATGGCCATGCTGCCCGCGGCCGAAACGCCGGCCCACACCGAAGCGCGCGAGGGCTTTTATCACCTGACGGCCGTTGAGGGCGTCGTGGAAGAGGCCAAAATGCACTACATTTTGCGCGATCACGACGCGCAAAAGCTGGAGGAGCGCAAGGCGATGGTGCGCCGCGCCGTCGATTTTTTGAACGCCCGTTATGGAGAAGGCACTCTGACGCTCGAAATTGTCGACCAGTACCGCAACATGGCCGAAGTCATGCGCGAGCATATGCACATCATCGACACGGCGTGCGCCGCGGTGCGCGAGCTGGGCGCCGAACCCAAGAGCAACCCCATCCGCGGCGGCACCGACGGTGCGACACTGACCTACAAGGGGCTCATCTGCCCTAACCTGGGGACCGGCAGCCACAATCATCACGGCAAAATGGAATACGCCAGTGTGCAGGCCATGGACAAATGCACCGACCTGCTCATCAAAATTCTGGAAGCTTACGCCCGCTGACTTACATTGACAGAAAGAAGAATGGATATGAGAAAACCCCTGTGGACCCCTTCGCCGGAGCGCATTGAACGTGCTGAAATGACGCGCTTCATGCGCTTTGCAGGCGAACGCTGTGGCAGAACCTTTGCCGGTTATGACGAGCTTTACCGTTGGTCGGTGGACGATATCCCCGCCTTTTGGGGCGCTTTGTGGGACTTTTTTGACGTCAAATGTTCGAGACGCTTTGACTGTGTCGTCGACGATCTGACGCACTTCCCGGGGGCGCACTGGTTCCCGGGCGCAAAGCTCAATTACGCCGAAAACATGCTCAAATTTTCGGATAAAAAAGGCCCGGTGATCATCTTCCGCGGCGAAAACCAGCTCAGGCGTGAATACGATTACGCCGCGCTGCGCTCGCAGGTCCTTCGCCTGGCCGAGGCACTGCGGCGCGAAGGCGTCAAGCCGGGCGACGCCGTGGCCGGTTATCTGCCCAACCTGCCGGAGACGGTCATCGCCATGCTGGCGGCCGCGGCCGTCGGCGCGGTGTGGTGCTCGTGCGCGACCGATATCGGCCCGCTGGCCGCCATCGACAGGCTGGGCCAGGTTTCGCCCCGCGTGCTCGTCACGACCGACGGCTATTATTATAAGGGCAAGCGCTTTGACGTCCTCAAAAACGCCGCCGAAATCGCGGCCGGTATTCCTTCGCTTGCGCGGGTGGTCGTCACGCATTATGCGGGCGACGGCGGCGTGGGCGCTGTACCCAACGCTGTTTTGTGGGATGAGTACCTGGTGGAAAAGGAGCCGGAAAGCTTTGTGTTCGAACAGCTCCCGGCCGAGCATCCGCTGGTTGTCATGTTCTCGTCGGGCACAACGGGCAAGCCCAAATGCATGGTGCAGTCGGCCGCCGGCCTGCTGCTCAACCAGCTCAAGGAGCTGGTGCTTCAGGGCGACATTAACGAGCGCTCGACCCTTTTGTACATCACTTCGTGCAGCTGGATGATGTGGAACTGGCAGGCCGCCGCGCTGGGCGCGGGCGCGACCATCGTGCTGTACGACGGCAACCCGGCCTACCCGGATACGGGCGCCATTTGGCGCATCCTGGACGAAGAAAAGGTGACGGCCTTCGGCCTGAGCGCCAGCTATGTCCATTCCCTGATCACGCAGGGCTTCCACCCGCGTGAGACGGCCCGGCTTGACGAGCTTGAGACGGTGCTGCAAACCGGTTCGGCCCTGTCGGATGAAGGCTTCGCCTATGTCTACCGCGAGATGAAAGAGGATGTACACCTCAGCTCGATTGCCGGCGGCACCGACATCAACGGCTGCTTTGCCACCGGCATCCCCATTCTGCCTGTCTACTCCGGCGAGCTTCAGCGCCCCGGCCTGGGCATGAAAATTGAATGCTATGACGACGCAGGACACCCGGTGCGCGACATACAGGGCGAGCTGGTGTGCGAAAAGCCGGCGCCGCCCATGCCGCTGTATTTCTGGAACGACCCGGACGGAAAGCGGTATCATGACGCCTATTTTGATGTATTCCCCGGTGTGTGGCGGCACGGCGACTATGTGCTTTTCCACTCGGACACGGGCGGCATCACCTTCTACGGCCGTTCGGATTCGGTGCTCAAGCCGTCGGGCGTGCGCATCGGTACGGCAGAGATTTACAACCAGGTCGCAAAGGTGTCCGGCGTCGTCGAAAGCCTGGCTATCGGCCAGAATTACCACGATGATCAGCGCATTCTGCTCTTTGTTCAGTTGCAGGACGGCATGACGCTGGACGAACAGAAGCAGAAGGAAATCCGCGACATTCTCCGGCGCGAAGCGTCGCCGCGCCATGTCCCGGCGCGCATGTTCCAGGTCGCCGATATTCCCCGCACCATGAACGGGAAAAAGGTCGAATCGGCCGTCACCAACATGGTCAACGGCCGCAGCGTTACCAACCGGGACGCGCTGCAAAACCCCGAAAGTCTGGATATTTACGAGGCGCTTTTGCCCGAGCTGCAAAAGTAAACGGGAGGGCATGATGGAAGAAAGGCTGCAATTCAACCGCGAGCGTATGCTCAAAACCCTGCTCGAGCTCATCGCCATCGACAGCGAGTCGGGCGATGAGGGAAAGGTCACCGATTATCTGGAGGACTGGTTCAACACACGCGGATATCAGTTTCTGCGCGACAGGGCCGGAGAAGCGTGCGGCAGCACGGGAAGCAACATTCTGGTACACGTTCAGGGAACCATGCCGGGCGAGGCCATTTGTTTCAACGCCCACCAGGACACCGTCAAGCCGGGCCGCGGAATCAAGCCGCAGCTTCAGGGCGACAGGCTGGCCAGCGGCGGCGACACCATTCTGGGCGCAGATGATAAATCGGGCATCGCCATGCTGCTCGAGTTGCTGGAGCGCTTAAGCGAGCTGAAGCTTCCGCACCGCGAGCTGTACTGTCTGTTCACCATTGGCGAAGAGGTCGGTATGCTGGGAGCCAAAAATTTTGACGAAACACTCATGCCGTGCAAAAGCTTTTTCGCCATCGATTACGCGGACAAGCCGGGCACCATGTATGTGTCGGGGCCGGCTGCGGTCGCCATGCGCGCCGATTTTCACGGCAGGCCGGCGCACGCCGGCATCGAGCCGGAAAAGGGGGCTTCCGCCATCCTGATGCTGTCCGAAGCGCTGCAAAATGCGCCGTTTGGCCGTATTGACGAGGAAACCACCTCGAACGTCGGAATCATTGGCGGCGGCGCGGCCAACAATATCGTCGCCGAAAACGCATGGTTTACGGCCGAAGCGCGCTCGCACGATGACGCCAAACTGCAAAAACAGGTCGAGGCCGTGCGGGCGGCCTGTGAAGCGGCCGCGCAGAAGCGAGGCGGCCATGTTGATTTCGAGGTCAGGCAGACCTATCCGTCCATCAAGCAGGACAGGGAATGGTTTATCTTCCGCTGCTGCTACGACGCCTATGTCAAAGAAGGGGTTACGCCGGTCATGGCCCTGTCGGGCGGGGGCGGAGACGCCAATATCCTGGCCGGAAAGGGGTATCAGTGCGGCGGGATTTCCAGCGGCATGTATAACTGCCACGGCTGCGGCGAATACCTGGATCTCAACGATTTTGCGCTGGCCTATCGGGTCGTTATGCGCATGATGACCGATGGAGTGGAATAGGGCCATGGATTTTGAAACGCTGATCAAAACACGGCAGAGCTGCCGCAATTTCAGTGAAAAGCCGGTGCCGCGTCCTGAAATCGAAGCCTGTCTGGAAGCGGCACGTTTGGCTCCCAGCGCCTGCAACGCGCAGCCGCTGTATCTGAGCGTCTGCACCGGCGCGCTGGGCGCACAGGTCGGAGCATGTACCCGGAGCATGGGCATGAACGGTTTTACGGAAAAGGTTCCCTGCTTTGTCGTCGTCAGCGAGCAAAGCTACAACGCCACCGCCGCCATGGGCAGCCGTGTCAAAGATCAGGACTACCGGAGCATTGACATCGGCATCGCGAGCGCCCATCTGGTGCTGGCAGCTGCCGAGCGTGGGCTGGCCAGCTGTATTCTGGGCTGGTTTGACGAAAAGAAGCTGCGGGAACTCCTCAGCGTCAAGGGCCGGATCCGCCTGGTCATTGCGCTGGGGTATGCGGCAGAAGGCGACCCTATTCGCCCCAAAAAGCGAAAAACGCTGGACGAGTTGGCTGATTTCCGCCAGTAAAAGGAAATCGCCTCGCAAAGTCTGCCTGCCGGAAAGCGGGCAGAATGTCGGAGATTTTTTTGATAGGTTACTGATATAAGCCAATACGCCTGCGAAATGAAAATGCGGAAGCGGTTGACCGGGAATGAGGAGGGGTTTGCATGGCTCAGGAATTTGAATGGCGGGAAGATCTAAATATAGGAGTAGACGTGATTGATAGGGAGCACCAGCGGCTCTTTAAGATCATCAATAAGCTGTTTACCTTTCAGGAAGAGGAAAAGGACAGCCAGTGGACATGCCAGGAGGGCATCAAATATTTCAAAGAACACGCGATGAACCACTTTGCGGACGAGGAAGCCTATATGGAATCCATCGGCTACGAGGATCTGGAGCAGCACCAGCTCCTTCACCGTGGATTCCGGGAGCATACGCTTCCGGCCCTGGAACAGGAACTGGAGCGGAGTGACTACGCTCCGGAAGCGGTGGAACACTTTTTGGGGGTGTGCAGCGGGTGGTTGATCGGCCACACTGTGATAGAGGATCAGGCGATTGTCGGAAAGCACGACCAGAGGTGGAAAAATCGCTTCACTGCCCAAGAACAGATGGATATTAAAAAGGTGATTACCCAGTTGATCTTCGATATGTTCCATCTGGAAGCCCATCTCATCAGCGATACCTATGCCGGGGAAAAATTCGGCAACGGGCTTTACTACCGCCTGATTTGGGGCTGCCCCCAAGAGGAGAAAAAGCTGGAAATTTTCCTGGTCTTTGAAGAGCAGCTGCTGGTTAACACGGTAGGCAAAATCTTGGGATTGAAGACCAACAATTTGGACTCCATGCTGATCCATGCCACCCGCTATTCTGCCCGGCAGTTCGTGACCCGGGCTATGGCGTGTTTCCCGGATCTGAAGGATTACAGCATTGAAGAGGAAAATTTCCTTTCGCATGAACAGTTTCAGGATCTGATGGCGAAGGGCGAGCACCAGCTCAGCCTGCTGCTGGATACCGGGGCGGGGTATTTCGGCTACTGTGTTGTCGCCCCCCGCCTGCTGGAGACCGGCGTGGGCATCTGCATTACGGGAGATAACGCCGCCGCCGAGGTGGCCGAATATCTGGAGCAACGAAAAAAGCAGATCGAGAAGGAGATGGCCAATCCCAAGCGAAAGATTCTGGTGGTAGACGACTCTGCCACCATCTGCTACGGCATCACAAAATTGCTGGAGCCGGACTATGAGGTGGCGCAGGCCGAATCCGGCGTGGCCGCCATTCGAACAATTACCCTGAACAGGCCGGATCTGATTTTGTTGGATTACGAAATGCCGGTAGTAGACGGCAAACAGACCCTGGAGATGCTCCGCTGGGAAAAGTCCTTCTCCGATATTCCGGTCATTTTTTTGACAGGCCGGAGCGACCCGGAGCTTGTTAAAAATTTGCTGGCCCTCAAGCCGGCGGGCTATCTGCTGAAAGACCTGAAGCCCGCGGAGATCAAGACGAAGATAGACGCTTTTTTCGCTAAATCAAAGACATAAGAAACTTTTGATTCCATCAAAGCTCGCTCGCCTTAACGCGAGATTTTATGATTTCTCCCCGCCCCGGCGGGGAGAAATCATAAGTCCATGGGAATTTCAGAGGAAGATTGCAGTATATAAAAAGAGTGCGAAGCAGTCCAAAAGGACGCTGCAAACAATAAAAATTCACGATATCAATATCGGCTGCACGAGTGGGATGCCCCACAGGACAAAGAAAACCCCGGCAGGAAATTTCATCATAATTCCTGCCGGGGTTATTCCCCGGAAATAGAACTACCTATGTAGGGCGCCCATGCCCCGTGCTTTTGGTGTAAAAGTTAAACGTTGACGCGGCCTGCGGCCGACAGTTCGCGGGACTTTTCGCGCACGGCGCGCGGGGGGACAAGCTCCTGCAAGTAGCGGATGATCTGCCGGCGGGCGACAATACCGACAAAAACGCCGCGGTCGTCGACGACAGGGACAAAGTTCTGGTTGAGCGCAACGGAAACCAAATCTTCCATACGGGTATCCGCCGTCACCGGCTCATTGTCCCAACGGCGCTTGACGCTGCTGATAGGGATGTTTTCAGCGTCTTTCAGACTGAGAATCTGCTGGCTGCTGTGAGAAAGCTGATTTTTGATGGCCCAAAGAAGATCGCCTTCGGTCAGAGTCCCGACATATCCACCTGCGTGGTCAATGATGGGAAGAGAGGAATGGTGGTGATACTCCATCTTTTCCAGGGCCTGGCGCAGGGAACAGTCATCATAAACATAGCCGACGGTATTTTTGGGGGTCAGAAAACGAAGTACGTTCATATAACACATCCTTTGGAGTCCGGGGTGGTTGGTTAACTGACAACCTTATTATAGCACACTGTAAACCAGAAAAACAGAACGATCCTTTAAATAATCTATTAAAAATATACGGGATTTTGTGCTGGGGAAAACATCCGGCCGCCCGCAAATCGCCCCTGGCCCGGAAGCAATGATGAAAGCGGGAAGTCAGCGCTTTTCCCAACCTTCGAGCGGGTAACGCTGAATAGCGCCAAAAATGCGCTCGCGCAAATCGTGATGCGTGCGTTCCAGCTCGCGGAGCAGTTCTTTGACCTCTTCACGCTTGGTGTGCTTGTCGGCCGGGCACAGATTTTTGACCACAGGCAGCGCCTGCCGCCGGGCAAAGCCGGTGATTTGCCGTTCGGGAATATAAAGAAGCGGGCGGATGACCGTGACCCCTTTGCGATCCAGATAGGTGACGGGATAAAAGCAGTTGATGCGCCCTTCATAAAACAGGGACAGCATAAAGGTTTCAGCGACATCGTCAAAATGGTGGCCAAGCGCCACCTTTTTGCAGCCGGCGGCCAGCGCGGCGTCATTTAAAGCGCCGCGCCGCATTTTGGCGCACAGGGCGCAGGGGTTTTTCTCTTTGCGTATTTCAAACAGGATTTTCCCGATTTCCGTCTTCTTTATAATATAGGGAACCTCGAGACATTCGCACAGCGCCGCGACGGGGGCGAAGTCCATTTCCGAATACCCGGCATCCAGCGTGATGGCCGTCAGCGAAAAAGGATGGGGATAAAAACGGCGCAGCTCAGCGAGCACGACAAGCAGGGCGAGCGAATCTTTGCCGCCCGAAACGCCGACGGCGATGCGGTCATGGGGGTTTATCATATGATAGTCGTCGACGCATTTGCGCGCCAGCGACAGCATTTTCTGCATGAAATATCAACTCCGGGCGTCTTTTTGACGCAGGGCAGGCCTTGCGGAGCTTCCCAAAACAAAGGAAGCTTTTTATTCACACATGGGAATGGGTGAATCATATTTATTGTACCATAAAACAGCCGCCTTGCAAGTAAAATAAAAGTGAAATTGATTTTTAGAAAAGAAGAGATAACAGAAGATAAAAGGAGAAAAACAGAGATTGCATGGATATAAATTAAAAAATGAGAAAAAAGTGTTGACAGGCCCAGGAAAAGTATGATATAACTAACAAGGCAAAAAATTATTTTCAAATAGAACAACGGAGGAGTTACCATGTCCACATTTATGGCCAAGGCGGAGAGCATTGAGCGCAAATGGTACATTCTGGACGCAGCCGGCAAGCCCATGGGCAGAACGGCGGCCATCGCTGCTTCCATTCTTCGCGGCAAGCACAAACCCGAATATACCCCCCACGTCGACTGCGGCGACTTTGTCATCATCGTCAACGCGGACAAGGCGGTTCTGACCGGCAAAAAGCTGGAGCAGAAGTATTACCGCACCCATTCCGGTTATGCCGGCGGCCTGAAGGAAACCCAGTACAACACGCTGATGAGCGACCGTCCTGAGCTGGCTGTTAAGCTGGCTGTCAAGGGAATGCTGCCCAAGAACAGTATCGGCCGCTGGTCGCTGGGCCGGCTGAAGGTTTATGCGGGCCCTGAGCACAAGCAGCAGGCGCAGAAGCCCGAAGCCTGGTGCGCGGAATAAGGGGAGGTAAGTGACAATGTATACACCGAAAAAAGCGTATTTCTACGGAACCGGCAGAAGAAAAAGCTCGGTCGCGCGCGTTAAGCTCATTCCGGGCGGCACCGGCGTTATCACAATCAACGGCCGCGACATCGACAATTACTTCGGCCTTGAGACCCTCAAATTCATCGTCCGCCAGCCGCTGGAGGCTGTCGGAATGACCGGCAAGTTCGACCTTGACGTCAAGGTGTCCGGCGGCGGTTATACCGGCCAGGCCGGCGCCATCCGTTTCGGTTTGGCCCGCGCTCTTTTGCAGGCTGACGCCGAATACCGGCCCGTTCTCAAAAAGGCCGGCTTCCTCACACGCGATCCGCGTATGAAGGAACGTAAAAAATACGGACTTAAAGCGGCAAGACGTGCTCCTCAGTTCTCCAAGCGCTAACCTCTGTATCGCAATTTTGTTTTTTGTTTTGCCGGCAAAGCTTGATTTGCCGGCAAAACCTGTTTATGGGCACGTGCCTGCTTTTTGGGCGCCAGACATATTCCGGCGCACAGCCGGATAGGATGAAAGCAAAAGGCTTTGGCCTTTGCGCTTTCCGGCGCCGCAAGGAAAAGGAGGAATCCCTGTATGAACGCAAGCAAATCACATTCCAGATGGCTGCCGGCCACCGTGCTCGCCACTGCGCTTTTGTGCATTCTGGCGGCGATGGAAGTCCCCTTGCCCGCGATGGGCTGGGACGGGCAGGCAAAAAGCGCGGCGGCGCAGTCTGTGACAGCTGCTCAGCCGGGAACGCTGCGTATGGCGGGGGTCAGCCTGTCGCAGCTCGATGCTTCGGCAGAGCTGACCATTGACCAGAGTCTGGGCCGGGGCGTGAAAGATTACGTCCTGGTCACGAAAAAGCTGCAGACGCGCACCGAAGCGGTGCCGTACGGCACCCGCTACGTCGGCGTCGAGCAGGCCGGGGCAAAGCCCTATGTGGTCACGGCCGGTCAGACGGGCGAAAAGGTTGTTACCTACAGCTTGACCCTGCACGACGGGATCGAGATCTCGCGTGAAAAGGTGGGCGAACAGGTGACGCGTCAGCCGGTTGACGAAGTGATCTGCCGCGGCGCGGGCGGCGAGTTGGTGATCGACGGAAAGACCTACAGCTATTCAAAGGTCATTCAGATGCGTGCCACCGCCTATACGACGGAAAATAAAACGCGCAAGCACACGGCCTCGGGCACGGTGGCGCGTGTCGGTGCAGTCGCTGTTGACAAAAATGTCATCCCCCTGGGCACCAAGCTGTACATCGTCGCGTCCGACGGCTCATGGTGCTATGGCGTAGCTGTGGCGGAGGACACCGGGGTCAAGGGAAACACCATTGACCTGTTCCTCAACACCCGGAGCGAATGCATTTATTTCGGCGTGCGGAACGCGACAGTTTACGTTCTGACAGATTAAACGCAAAAAGGCGGCCTAACGGGCCGCTTTTTTTGCAGGGAAGAGTGTGAAAAAGCATGGATCTTTGCAATTTAAATGACATTCGCACGCTGCTTCAGCGGCACGGTTTCCGCTTTTCAAAAGGGTTGGGGCAGAACTTCCTTTGCGACCCGGCTGTGCCCGAAACGATTGCCGCGGGCGCGGGCATTGACGAAAAAACCGGCGTGCTCGAAGTTGGACCGGGCATTGGCTGCTTGACCGAACGGTTATGCGCTCGGGCGCACAAGGTGGTTTCCGTCGAGCTGGACGGGCGTCTGGCCCCTGTGCTGTCCGAAACCATGGCTGCGCACAGCAACTTTACGCTGGTGCAGGGGGATATTTTGAAGATAGATTTGGCAGCCCTGTGTGAAAAGGAATTCGGCTGCGGCCGTGCTGTTGCGTGCGCCAATCTGCCTTACTATATCACAAGCCCGGCCATTGCCGCGCTGCTCGAATGCCGCCGGTTTGAAGCCGTCACTGTCATGGTACAGCGCGAAGTGGCGCGGCGTATCTGCGCCCGGCCGGGAACGGCCGATTACGGCGCTTTCAGCGTCTTTGTGCAGTGGCACACGCAGCCATCGGTGCTGCTCGAGGTTGGGCGCGAATGCTTTGTACCCAGCCCAAAGGTCGACTCGTCGGTTGTGCGGCTTGACGTTCGGCAAAGCCCGCCTGTTGCAGTGTGTGATGAAGCTTTGTTTTTCCGCGTTGTCAAGGCGGCCTTTGCCCAGCGGCGGAAAACATTGCTCAACTGCCTGAGCGCGGGATTTTCCGGCCTGTGCACAAAAGAAGAAATGAACAACTGTATAAAATGCTGCGGAGTCGACCCGGGCGCGCGGGGTGAAACCTTGTCGATTGAAGAATTTGCACGATTGAGCGACCGGATTGGGGCATTGAAAAGGTAAAACATCGGTTGTTTTGCCCATTGTTTTTTTTGTGACAATGCGCTATGATAAAGGTATAGAATGGCCTTGTTTTTGAAAGTCATGAAAATATAGGTATGGAGGTTTTACCATGGCATTGACCACCAATAAAAAGGTTCTGGAGTTCGTCGACATGGCGCGGGACCTGATGCAGCCTGACAAGGTTGTCTGGATCGACGGCAGCGAAGAACAGCTCGAGCAGCTGCGCAAGCAGGCGATGCAGACCGGTGAGCTCATCAAGCTCAACGAAGAAAAATTGCCCGGCTGCTATTACCACCGTTCGGCGCTCAACGACGTTGCGCGCGTTGAAGGCCGCACCTATATCTGCACCAGCAGGGAAGAAGACGCCGGCCCGACCAACAACTGGATGGCCCCCGAAAAGGCCTATGCCATGGCTTCCGATATTTTCCGCGGTTCGATGAAAGGCCGGGACATGTATGTGATTCCGTTTTCCATGGGCCCGGTCGGTTCTCCGTTTGCCAAGGTGGGCATTGAAATCACCGACTCCATCTACGTCGTCGTCAGCATGGCCATTATGACCCGTATCGGCCAGAAGGTTCTTGATGTGCTGGGCGACAGCAACGACTTTGTCCGCGGGCTGCACGGCAAGTGCGAGCTGTGTGAAGAAGACCGCTACATCCTCCAGTTCCCCGAGGACAATGCTATCTGGAGCTGCAATTCGGGCTACGGCGGCAACGTGCTGCTGGGCAAAAAATGCTTTGCGCTGCGCATCGCGTCCTATCAGGGGCGGCAAGAGGGCTGGATGGCCGAACATATGCTCATTCTGGGCATCGAGACCCCGCAGGGTGAAACCAAATATGTCGCCGCCGCCTTCCCGTCGGCCTGCGGAAAAACCAATCTCGCCATGCTCATTCCGCCCGAGCTGTACCGCGAAAAGGGGTATAAGGTCTGGACGGTCGGCGACGACATCGCGTGGATCCGCAAAGGGCAGGACGGCCGCCTGTGGGCCATCAACCCCGAGGCCGGCTTCTTCGGCGTCGCCCCGGGCACCAATGCCAAGTCCAACCCCAACGCGCTGGCCAGCACCCAGAAGGGGACGATTTTCACCAATGTCGTTTACAACCCGGGCGACGGCACAGTGTGGTGGGAAGGTCTGGATAAAAATCCGCCCAAGGGCGCCCTGAACTGGAAAGGCGAGCCGTGGGATCCCGCGTCAGGCGAAAAGGGCGCGCACCCCAATTCCCGTTTTACCGCGCCGGCCAAAAACTGCCCCTGCATTTCGCCCGAATGGGAAGCCCCGCAGGGCGTGCCGCTGTCGGCCATCATCTTCGGCGGCCGCCGCGCCAAGACGGCTCCGCTGGTTTACCAGTCCCGCGACTGGGATCACGGCGTCTTTGTCGGCTCCATTATGGCGTCTGAAACGACGGCTGCGGCCACCGGCGCCGTCGGTGTTGTGCGCCGCGACCCCATGGCTATGCGTCCCTTTATCGGCTACCATGTCGGCGACTACTTCCAGCACTGGATCGATATGGGCAAGACCATCGACGACGATAAAAAGCCCAAGATTTTCAATGTCAACTGGTTCCGCCTCAACGAAAACGGCGCCTTTTTGTGGCCGGGCTTCGGGGACAACTTCCGCGTCCTCGAATGGATTCTCAAACGCTGTGAGGGCAAGGTGGACGCCGTTGAAACGGAAATCGGCTATGTACCCAAAGCGGAGGACATCAACCTGGATGGATTGGATTACACCATCGAGGGCGATGAGAAATTTACCATCGACACGCTGAAAAGCATCCTGACCGTCGAAAAGAGCTATTGGCGTGAAGACGCAGCCAGCATTCGGGACTTTTATGCGACCATTGGTGAAAAGCTGCCCAAAGAACTCCGCGATTGTCTGCAAACGCTGGAAAACAAGCTGAAATAGTCTTATAATGGCAGGGCGGGGTTCGGCCCCGCCCTTACCCATGATTGGAGGAACGGAATATGATCATTTCCTGTTACGGCGACTCGAATACCCGCTATTACCTGGGCGACAGACAGCAGGACGGCCCGGATGCCGATTCCTATCCCGCGCTTTTGCAAGCGCTGTTTCGCGCGGCGGGGAAAGACGACGTCACAGTGCTTAACTGCGGGTACCCTGACATGCAGACCGATTTCGGCGTGCAGCATTTTGACGAAAATGTCACGGCGCATGGCGCAGACGTGTGTATTCTGGGCTACGGCACCAACAATATTCGTCAGCCCGACGCGGATCTCGACGCCTATCTGGCCGAGTTTGAAACGATGCTCAAGGCCTGCAAGGACGCCCACATTAAAGCGGCGGCGCTGCTCATTCCGTGGTATGCCGAGGATTACTGCGGACTGGAGGGACAAAAGCGCATTCCGGTGTGGAATGAGGCGCTGAAGGCGCTGTGCGCCCGGTACGGCGCGTATGTGTTCGACACCTACACACCTTTTGCTGCGGATCCGGCGCGCTATTTCAACGAAACAGAGACGCCCAAGCGCCATTACAGCCCGGCAGCCACCCGGGAGATCGCCCGCATGGCCTTTGACTGGCTTCAGAATGCGTGATGGTTCGCCTTTGCCTGTGGTGGATGCTCGCCTGGTCAGCCATTGCCTTTGCCGTTTGCGGCTGGGATAAGCGCTGCGCGCGGAAAGGCCGTTGGCGTGTCCCCGAGCGCGTGCTGTGGGGGCTGAGCGCCGTTGGCGGCGCAGCTGGCATGCTGCTCGGCATGGGGACGTTCCGCCATAAAACCAGGCATCTGGCCTTTATGTGGGGCGTACCGTTGCTTTTGCTGGCGCAGCTTGCCGCAGTGGCTTTTTTGACCGCCCGGCAATGACGGACGCACACGATGAACCGATAAGAACGACTGGAGGAATTGACATGAAGCGATTGTACAGCATAGGGATTCTGCTCGCCGTTTTGCTGACAGGGCGCGGCGGTGATGCGGTTTCCCCGACACCGGCAGAAGGAAATGTGCCGCCGGGAGTAGAAGTCGAGGACACATCGATTTTGCTGTCGGCGCCGACGGAATCGACGGGCAGCGTGAGTGCTGCCGCCGCTTTGTCTTTCTGCCCCAGCATGGGGTGCTATGATGTCAGCTGCACAAATGAAGGTCATTATCATGCCTGCGACGCTTTTTGCGACGATGTTTCGCATTATCACAACTGTCCGGAGAATTGCGCCAATGCGCAGCACTGCCATGCGGGGGTCTGCAAGGAAGCGGAAACGCCGGTTTTCATGCCCAGCATGGGGTGTTATCGCGTAGACTGTACAGATCCGGCACATTGCCACTACTGTCCGGAGACCTGCATGGACGGTTCGCATTATCACAACTGCCCGGAGAATTGCGCCAATGCGGCGCATGCTCACTGCGGGCAGGGCGGCGGCCACCATGGAGGCCATCATGGGGGCCACCACCGGCGATAACGGAAAACGATCTGCATCCAGAATGAGAAAAACCGTCTCAGATTGAGACGGTTTTTTGATTGAGCGGCCGGCATCAGTTGTCGGGCCGTTCGACGGCGCGAATACTTTTTTCTGCTTTGACGCGCGAAATCATCATTTCGCGCCCGCAGGTCTGGCAGCGCAGACGAAAGTCCATGCCGACGCGCAGCACGAGAAAGCGGCTGCCGCCGCAAGGATGATTTTTTTTCAAAACAAGCACATCGCCCACACGGATGTCCATTGGCATATTATTTTCCTCCTTACCCTATTGTAGCAAAGAAAGGACAAATTGCAAGGTTCAGAACGCACAACAGGGAACATATATATAGCTCGAAGGACAAAAAAGCGGCCGTGCCATGCGCGCGGGCCGGAAAAAGGAGGAATACTATGCCGCAGGGGATTTACCTGCCGGAAGGAGCGTTGCTCAACACCCCGCAGAATAAGGCATATACGCAAAGCCCTGCGCTTTTGCAGCGCGCTATGGTAGAAGGACGGATTTTAGAGGCGATGGCGGTGCACTGCGATGCTATGCACAACCTGACCGTCGAGCTGGGGGATGCCGTCGGCGTGATTCCCCGCGTTGAGGCGGCGGCAGGCATCGAATCGGGGCGGACACGGGAAATTGCCGTTTTATCGCGCGTGGGCAAACCGGTCTGTTTTCAGGTGACCGGAGTGGAGAACGGGCGTTACATCCTGTCGCGCAGAAGGGCGCAGGAGCAGAGTATGGCATGGCTTTTGGACACCTTGCGCCCGGGGGATGTCGTGCGCGCGCGCGTTACCCATCTGGAGCCCTTCGGCGCTTTTGTCGATATCGGGTGCGGCAACGCGTCGCTCATCGGCATTGAAAATATTTCGGTATCGCGCATCGCACACCCGCGCGAGCGTTTTTATCCCAAGCAGGAAATCAGCGCCGTCGTCACCGGGGTAGACAAAAACGCAGGACGCATCAACCTCTCCCATCGCGAGCTGCTGGGCACATGGGAACAAAACGCCGCCCGGCTCGCAGCCGGGGAGACGGTCGGCGGCATTGTCCGCGGGATTGAAGAATACGGCATTTTCGTCGAGCTGACCCCCAATCTGTCGGGGCTGGCCGAGCGGCGTGAGGGAATGCGCGCCGGTATGCCGGTCGCCGTGTACATCAAATCCATCATCCCCGAGCGGATGAAGATCAAGCTGGTCATCATTGACGCGCTGGAATGCAGCAGCAGCAAGGCGGTGTCGGCGGCCGACTATTACATCACCGACGGGCACATCGATCACTGGCGGTATACGCCGGCCGCGTGCAGCGGAAAACTGGTGGAGACTGTTTTTTCGGAATAAAGTGTGATATACTGGCAGGGAAGACTGGGCGCAAGGCCCTGTAAAGGTGGAGTTCCCTGTGCAAAACCTGATCGTTTCCTTTAACGCTGTCGCGCCGCTCTTTCTGCTCATTATCACGGGCTTTTTTATACGCCGCCGCGGGATGCTGCGCGACGAGGCCCTGCCGCAGATGAACCGCCTGGCATTCGCCGTTTTTTTGCCGGCGCTGCTCTTTAATAACCTGTATTCCACGAATGTTCAGTCGGCTTTTTCACCCCGCCTGCTTGGGTATGCGGTTTTCTCCGCTCTGGCCATGTACGGTCTGGCTGTGCTTGTCGTCTGCGCGCTGGAAAAGGACAGCAAAAACCGCGGCGCCATGATTCAGGCCATTTACCGCAGCAATTTTGTTCTGCTCGGCCTGCCTATTGTGCAGACGCTGTTTGAAGGGGAAGATTTGGGCGTTACCTCGGTCATCATCGCCGTCATTGTGCCGATCTTTAACGTGCTGGCCGTCGTAACGCTCGAGGTATTCCGCGGCGGCCGCGTGCAGTGGAAAAAGGTGCTGCTGGGCATTGCCCAAAATCCGCTCATCATCGCGTCGGTCCTTGGCTTTGTCTGCATGGCGGCGGGCGTGAAGCTTCCGGTCTTTTTGCACACGGCGGTGAAAAATCTTGCCAGCGCGGCGACGCCGGTCGCGTTGGTTGTGCTGGGCGCGTCCATCCACCTGGAAAAATTCGCGGGCAATACGCGCAATCTGGCGGTTTGCGTGCTGGGGCGGCTGCTCATCGCGCCGCTGATCTTTGTGACAGGAGGCGCGCTGCTGGGCTTTCGTGGCATCGAGCTGGCGACGCTGCTTGTCATGCTGGCGGCGCCGACGGCCGTCAGTTCGTTCACCATGGCACAGCAGATGGACAGCAACGGCGAACTGGCCGCCGAAGCGGTCGTGATGACGTCGGCGCTTTCGTGCATTACCATATTTTTGTGGGTTTTCGCCTTTAAACAGCTGGGTTTGATTTAAAAGATACCCCGCAATTCGCGTAGAATTGCGGGGTGTTTTTATCACAGCGCCTTGAAGGCGCGGATGCGTTCGTCCAAATCGGGCGCGCCATAAACGGCTGAGCCGGCCACGAGTACATTGGCGCCCGCTTCAATGGCGAGCGGGGCCGTTTGCAGTGTGATGCCGCCGTCGATTTCAAGGTCGCAGCGCAGGCCGCGCCGATTGATTTCAGCCCGCAGAGCGCGCAGCTTGGGCAGGCTTTCGGGCATAAAGCTCTGGCCGCCGAAGCCGGGTTCGACCGACATGACAAGCACCATGTCCAAAAGGGGAAGATAGGGGAAGACCGCGTCGGCTGGCGTACACGGCTTGATGGTCAGGGCCGCCTTTTTGCCCAGCGCGCGGATGCGCCGGAGCAGTTCGGCTTTGTCACCCTCGGCCTCGTAATGAATATTGACGAGATCGGCGCCTGCTTGGGCAAAGGCGTCGATATATTTTTCCGGCTGTGAAATCATAAGATGCACGTCGAGAAAGGCGTCGGTGTGGCGGCGCAGCGACTGAACGACGGGTACGCCGATGGAGATGTTGGGCACAAAATGCCCGTCCATCACGTCGACGTGAATCATATCGGCGCCCGCCTGTATCACGCGGTCGACGTCGCGCCCCAGCGCGCAGAAGTCGGCGGACAGGATGGATGGGGAAAGCAGGGCCATGTCAAAACACTTCCTTTTTGCATATAGTGAAACAGCAGCATCTGTTTCCAGTCAGTGGGCCGACCGCCGCGAGGGCCGGACGGCTTGGCGCGGACGGCTGCTGCTGTTTTGATAGGGGAGCCGCCGGCAGGCGGCTCCCCATTTGATTGGATCTGTCTGCTCTTTCAGTGTAACATAAGCATGGGAAAATGGGAACTTTATCACGATAAAAACGTCTGAAAGGCAAGGAGGCGAGAAACATGAAAAGAAGATGTGGTGCACTGCTATTGGCTGCGACCCTGCTGTGCGGCCTGCTGGTCGGCTGCGCGGCCAAAAGCCTGAGCATGGACAGCAGCGCGGACGACAACTTTTCCCCGCAGGCATCGGGCGGAAGCCAGACTGAGATGAGCGAGAACAGCATGGAATTTGACGTATCCCCCGACATGCCGGCTGAAGAGCCGGGCGCGCTTGAACTGCCGGCAGGCCGTGCAGACGCCGGCGAACTGGAGCGGAAAATCATCCGCAATGCCGACTTTTCCATGGAGACGCTGGATTACGACGAGACGGTAAGCGAAATTGAAGCGCTTGCTGAGCGCTCGGGCGGCTATGTGGAAAGCAGCCAGACAACGGGTGCAGGCGCGCTGGAGGACTATTACCGCGCGCGCTGGGCCAGCTTTACCATCCGCGTTCCGGCCGACGGCTTAAACGGTTTTGCCGATGCTCTGGCGCAGTACGGCAGCATTACAAACAGCAATTTTTACACAGAAGAGGTCACGGAGTATTATTACGACGTGGATGCGCACCTGAAAAGCCTGCAATTGCAGGAGGAGCGGCTGCTTGAAATTTTATCCAAGGCCGATCTTTTGACCGATGTCATCACGCTGGAAAGCTCGCTGGCCGATGTGCGTTATCAGATTGAAAGCCTTCAGGGCAGCCTGCGCCGGCTTGATTCGCTTATTGCCATGTCGACCGTCACCATTTCGGTGCAGGAGGTTTATGAGTATACGCCCGAGCAGGGCAGGGCCAAAGGGCTGGGCGAGCGTATTTCGGCAGAGTTCGGCCGCAGCCTCGCCGCCATTCGAAATGCGGGTGAAAGCGTTCTTGTTTTTGTCCTGGGCAACATTCTGGTCATTGCGTTCTGGGCCGCTGTCATTGTATTGGCCGTTGTCATTGTCCGCCGGCGGCTGCGTACGCGCAGAAAACTGCCGCCGCAGGGCGGGCAGGACAAGGACGCAGACGAACAGCCGAAGGAATAACCCTTTGCACAGACAGGCCGGGCGCATTGCCCGGCCTGTCTTGCCATTAGATGAAAACCAGCTGCACCAGCAGCATGTACAAAACCGTGCCGCCGGCGATGCTCAAAAGAGAATTGCGCTTCCAGCGGTATAAAAATGCGATGGCTAAGAGCGCGAGCGCTTCGGGTGCGCCGTGGGGCGCAGCGATCACCGAAACGCCCTTTAAGCAGTAAACAACAAGAAAGCCGATGACGGCGCAGGGCAAAACGTCGCCGAGATATAAAATAAAGCGAGGCGGTTTTTTGCTTTCCGGGAAAAGAAGAAAGGGGAGAAAACGGGTCGTCATGGTGCCCAGGACAATGCAGGCGATGATGGCCAATGTTTGCAGGGGGGAAAGCGTCACTGCCCGCCCTCCTTTCGCTCAAGCCGCGGGCGCAGCAGAAGCAGCACGGCAAGAATGCCGGCCATGGCCGGCAATATGAAGTGTTCGGGGCCGAAAACCGCAAGGCAGAGCGCCGAAACGCCGACACCGATGACGGCGGGGATGCGGTTTTCCTGTTCGCCCCACTGGCTGAGAAAGCTGACGGCAAAAAGCGCGGTCAGGGCAAAATCCAGCCCGGTGGTATCGAAACGGACAAAATTGCCCAGCAGCCCGCCCAACAGCGTGCCGCCCACCCAGTACAGGTAATTGAGCAGAGAGATGCACAGATAAAAACGGCTTTTATCCACACCCTCGGGCGCGTCGGTTGTGGCATTGATGGAAAAGGTTTCGTCGCACAACAGGTAAATGAGCGCCGGCTTGAGCCGACCTGCGCCGCGGTAACGGCCCAGCATGGACAGGCCGTAAAACAAGTGCCGGGCGTTGACGAGCAAAGTGAGCAGAAAGGCTTGCAGAGGGTCAAATGCGGCGGTCAGCAGCGTGATAGCGACAAACTGCATACTGCCGCAGAAGCAGCAGGCGCTGGCGGCAAAGGACCAGAAGGCCCCATAGCCTTTGGATGCCATTAAAACGCCGTAGGCGATGCCGAGAAAAGGAAAGCCGGCCAAAACGGGCAGCGTATGCGGAAAAGCGGCGCGCAGTGTCTGTGCAAAAGTGCGGGAGGATTGCGGGGCGGACTGCATGAAAGATCACCAACCGGGTTTTAAGATAAGCCGAACCGGTTTTATTGTACAAACCAGCCCGGCCGCTGTCAAGGAAAAACGAAAAAGCCGCGTTTGCGGCTTTTTCGTGAGAGAGCTTTCAGCTCAGCTTTTGCAGAAGGGCCTGCTTAATATCCCACAGCTTTTGCGACAGGTCGACGGTATAGGGGTGCGGATTTTCAAAACGCGTTACCTCGGTCCACAGACGGGACAGCTTATCTTGGCACGAAGAGCGAATTTCGTGAATGTCGCGCGGCGTGTACACGCACTGCCCGTGTTCAAAAATCGGCTCGAGCAGGGGGAAAGCCGTGAAGTTTTGCAGGGTTTTCTTCTTCCAAGTGTGCTCGGGGTCAAACAGGGTGTAGGGCTGCGAGCCGTCAATGATTTCGTCGTGCAGAGTCAGCACATCGGCCAGATATTGCCCGGTCTCGTTGTCCATCAGCCGCCAAACCTTTTTGAAGTGTGGATTGGTGATTTTTTCAACGTTTTCCGAGATTTTGATGCGCGGAATGATGCCGCCATTGCCGTCCTCAATAGCGGCCAGTTTGTACACGCCGCCGAAAACCGGCTCGGATTTCGAGGTGATAAGGCGCTCGCCGATGCCAAAGGTGTCGATCTGCGCGCCCTGGACGATAAGATCGCGAATTAAAAATTCGTCCAGCGAGTTGGAAACGACGATTTTGCAGTCCTTCAGGCCGTTTTCATCCAGGGACTGACGAATTTTTTTGCTGAGATAGGCCATATCGCCCGAGTCGATGCGCACGCCCTTGAGGCGGAAGCCGCGCGGCTCGAGAATCTCTTTGGCGGTGCGGACGGCGTTGGGCAGGCCGCTCTTTAAAACATTGTAGGTGTCGATGAGCAGGGTGCAGTCCTGCGGATAGGTTTCGGCGTAGGCGCGGAAAGCGTCAAACTCGGTGTCGAACATCTGCACCCAGCTGTGCGCCATGGTGCCGGCGGCAGGAACGGAAAAATCGCGGTCGCACAGCACACAGGCCGTACCGGCACAGCCGCCGATATACGCGGCGCGGGCGCCGAGAACGGCGCCGTCAGCCCCCTGCGCCCGGCGCGAGCCAAACTCCAAAACGGCGCGGCCCTGCGCGGCGCGCACCATACGGCTGGCCTTGGTGGCGATAAGGCTTTGATGATTGATGGTCAAAAGCAGCATGGTTTCGACAAACTGCGCCTGCATGACGGGGCCGCGCACCGTCACAATAGGCTCGCCGGGGAAGATGGGGCTGCCTTCGGGTACAGCCCACACATCGCATTCAAAATGGAAATTACGGATGTATTCCAGGAATTTTTCCGAAAAGCAGCGCTTGGAGCGCAAATATTCAATGTCCTCTTCCGAAAAACTCAGGTTTTTGAGGTAATCGACCAGCTGCTCGACTCCCGCCATAATGGCGTAACCGCCGTTGTCCGGCACCTTGCGGAAAAACATGTCGAAATAGGCGACAGTGTCCCCCACGCCCTGGTCAAGATAGCCGTTGGACATAGTGAACTCATAAAAATCGGTCAGCATGGAATAGTTGGTCTTCAGAAGCATGGCTGCTCCCTCCCGTTTTACATTTTACACGGCGCGCCGTGCATAGAGGTTGTCTGTATTATACACGCTTTTTTGCGGAACGGGAACCCCCGGGCCGATTTTTTCAGACAACGGGAAAAACAGGGCAAAAGTTACGGCCGGATGCTGGACAAATGGCCGGCGCCCTGTTACAATCAAAGTGGCTTTTTATACTGTTGAGGAGGGTAAGCCCATGCGATATTACAGTACCAGAGATACATCATGCGCCCTGCCGTCGGCAGGCGCGATTCTGCGCGGCATTGCGCCCGACGGCGGCCTTTTCGTCCCCGAAACGCTGCCGCATTTCTCGGCCGAGGAAATCGGGCGGATGGGGGACATGGCATACCCGGAGCTGGCCGCCGCGGTGCTGGCGCGCTGGCTGACCGACTACAGCCGGGACGAGCTGCTGGGCTTTTGCCGGGAAGCCTATGCGCCGGAGCGCTTTGAAGGCGAAGACACGGCGCCGCTGCACATGCTGCCGGACGGCACAGCGGTGCTTGAGCTGTTCCACGGCCCGACCTGCGCGTTTAAGGACTTTGCACTGCAAATGCTGCCGCGCCTGCTGCCCACCGCTGCGCGCAAATGCGGCGAAGAAAAGACGGTGGCCATTTTAGTCGCCACGTCGGGCGACACCGGCAAGGCGGCGCTCATGGGCTTTGCCGACGTGCCGGGCACCTGCATCGGCGTTTTTTACCCCGAGGGCGGCACCAGCGACATCCAGCGCCTGCAAATGGTGACGCAGAAGGGCGGCAACGTCGCTGTCTTTGCGGTTCGGGGCAACTTTGACGACGCGCAGACCGGCGTCAAGAACATCTTTGCAGACAGCGCGCTGGCCAAAGAGCTGGGGGAAAAGGGCGTTATGCTGTCGTCGGCCAATTCCATTAACTGGGGCCGGTTGGCGCCGCAGATCGCCTATTATTTTTCCGCTTACGCGCGCCTGGTGAAAAACGGGACCATCCAAAACGGGGAGCAGGTCAGTTTTTGCGTGCCGACAGGCAATTTTGGCAATATTCTGGCCGGATATCTGGCCAAAAAGAGCGGCTTGCCCGTCAAAAAGCTCATCTGCGCTTCAAACGAAAACAATGTGCTGGCCGATTTTATCGAGACAGGCGTTTACGACAGGAACCGCCCGTTTGCCCGCACGGCGTCGCCTTCGATGGACATTTTGATTTCGTCCAATCTGGAGCGGCTGCTCTTCCTGCTTTCCGGGCGGGACGACGGGCTGTGCCGAACATGGATGGATTCCCTGCGCAAAACCGGCCGGTATGACGTCGGGCCGGACATGCTGCGCGCCCTGCATGACGAGGGCTTTGTCGGCGGGTGGGCGAATGATGGGCAGACAAAGGAAGAAATCGCCCGCATTTTCCGCGAAACGGGCTATCTCTGCGACACGCACACAGCTGTCGCCATGCGGGTGCAGCGTCTGTATCGCGAGCGCACCGGCGACCCGACGCTGGTCATCGTGCTGTCGACTGCCTCGCCCTTCAAGTTCGCGCCCAGCATTTTGTCCGCTCTGGGCGGGCAGGAGAGCGGCAGCGAGTTTGACATGCTGCGCCAGCTCGCCGATCTTTCCGGTCTGCCGGTCCCGCCCCCGCTGGCCGGTCTGCAAAACGAAGCAGTGCGCTTTGACGCGGTGTGCGGCAAGGATGAAATGCGCGCGGCCGTTTGTGCATGGCTGGAAAAGGGGGCTGCCCGATGAAAACGGTGGTGTTCCTGGGCGACGGTATGGCCGATCGCCCGGTGGCCGAGCTGGACGGCATGACCCCGCTGGAAAAGGCCCGCACTCCCCATATGGACATGCTGGCGCAAAACGGCCTCTTCGGCCTGGCACGCACCGTGCCCGAGGGAATGCCCCCGGGGAGCGACACGGCCAACCTGTCGGTCTTTGGCTACGACCCGCGCAAATGGTACACCGGCCGTTCGCCGCTCGAGGCAGTCAGTATGGGCATTGACCTGAGCGATACCGACGTCACCTACCGCTGCAATTTTGTCACGCTGTCGCGCGCCGAGTCGATAGAGGATGCGGTGATGGACGATTACAGCGCCGGCGAGGTTTCGACGCAGGAGGCCGCTGAGCTGGTCGACTTTTTGAATGTGCGTTTCCATACGGCGCGTACCCATTTGTTTGCAGGCATCAGCTATCGCCACTGCTTTGTGCATTACGATGCGGAAACAGGGGCCATTCTGACCCCGCCGCACGATATCTCCCACCGGCCGGTGCGGGATTTTCTGCCGCAGGGGCAGTATGCCGGGCTTTTGCGTGCCATGATGGAATATTCTTATGAAGTGCTGGGAGACCATCCGGTCAACCGGCGCCGCGAGGCGGAGGGCAAATCGCCGGCCAATGCCGTCTGGCTGTGGGGCGAGGGGCGAAAGCCGTCGCTGCCGTCTTTTCAGGAGCTGTACGGACTGCGCGGGGCCGTCATCTCGGCGGTCGATCTGGTGCAGGGTATCGGGCTGTGCGCCGGGCTGCGCACCATCAAGGTGCCGGGCGCCACGGGCAATTATCATACGGATTTCGCCGCAAAGGGCGCCGCGGCTGTTGAGGCGCTGCGGCAGGGCGACGATTTTGTCTATATTCATGTCGAAGCGCCTGACGAGTGCGGGCACCGGCGTGAGGTCAATGAAAAGGTCTACGCCATCGAGCAGATTGACGAAAAAATCGTGGGGCCGGTTCTGGAGTACCTGAACGGCTGTGGGGAAGAGTATGCGGTACTGCTCATGCCCGATCACCCCACGCCGCTCGATTTGATGACCCATACCGCCGATCCGGTGCCCTTTGCCCTGTATCGGGCCGGCGACTGCGGGCTGACGCCCCGGCGCTTTACCGAGAAACAGGCGGCGGAAACCGGGGTGTTTGTGCCCGAAGCGCATGTGCTGATGGAGCGTTTGATCAAAGGGGAGCCGCACGGCATCGAAAGCCGGGAGGCGCGGTAAATGCAGCATATTCTGGCCTATGCCGGCGAAATGCTGCCGTGGATGCTGCTGGCGCTGCCCGTTTGGCTTGTGGCCCGCTTTTTATGGCTGCGCCGCAAACGGGAGTTTATCTCGTGGCCGCGTGAGGTTTTGCTGCTGTGCTTTGTGCTCTTTTGCGTGGGATTGGCTTCGCAGACCGTTATGCCGGGCCTGTATCTGGATGAAAGCGGCCGGACACGCGCCGTCACCGTCTTTTCAGTAGGTTGGGAAGGACGGTTCAACGGGCTGAATCTCGTCCCTTTTCGCACCATTGGCCAATATTTTACACGCGGCAACGGCGCGCTGTTCATCATCAACATCCTCGGGAATATCGGGATGTTCGCGCCCATCGGTTTTTTCCCGCCGCTTTTATGGCGGCGCTGGCGCAAATGGTACAAAACAGCGCTGCTCGGCGCCGCAGCGTCCTGCCTGATTGAGTGCTTGCAGGTATTTATTTTCCGCTCGGTTGACATTGACGACGTCATTTTAAATACGCTGGGCACGCTGGCCGGTTATGGCTGCTTTGCCCTGCTGCGGCGTGTCGGGCGCTTTGCCCGGGAATAGCAAAAAAGGCCCCGGAGCTTCTGGCTGCCGGAGCCTTTGTATATTCTGGGCGGTTTGAAAATCAATGCGCGCTGTACCGGACTGCATCCATAGCGGTTTCTGGGACGGCTGCGGCATTTTTATCGTCTTCAGCGCGGCGCCGTTTCTTCCGGTTCCATGGCTCGCAGGCCGGATGACAGAATAGCCAGCAGCTGCGCGTTGCAGGGCTTTTTGGCAAGCGGCCGGCGCGCCAGTTTTTCCAGTAACGGGTGGTTTTCACGCCAAATAACACAGCCTGCCGTCCGAATATTTCTTTCGACTGCCCGCCAATTGGTTTTGTATTGTCGGGCAACCTCCGGATACAGCTGTTTTGTGATCATTGTCAGCTGCTCCGGATGCTCCATACACAGCATAATCGCCGCAGATATATAAAAAAAGCCTGTGTAATTTGCGGTTACACCCAGGCTGCTCAATAGTTCTTCAACTTTTTTCTGATGTTCCATGTCTTCCCCTTTGCGTCCATTATCTGCTGACTTTTTCAAAAGCCTTTGGACAGCGTTCTTCTACCGTGCTTACAATTTTGTCAATCGTACTTGCGCGCGGGTTTCCCTTCCCGGTTCTGTACAGGTAAAGGTTGGAAAGGGTGATATCAAAATCCAGCGCCATTTCAATGTACGTTTTCTGTGTGATTTCCTGGTATGCCTGCAAAAGCTCGGAAAGATAGCGGTTCACTGTTTTTGCCATACACACGTACCTCTTTAATCATTATGGCAAAATCCGTCGTTTTATGACAACTTATATACAGGAATTTTGATAAGATTTCACGAGAAATCTGTCGAAAGTCAACATTAAAATTAGAAGCTCCACTTGGCTGCTGAAGAGTCTATAAGGATATTGTAAAAAAAGAATGCGACAAAGCAACGTTGTATTCATCATGTCGGCAAACCACAGCGCCCCAGGCAAACGCCGGCATAAGTTTTTCAAGGGAGTAAAAAAACAGGAAGCCTATAGCTCCCTGTTTTTTTATGGCGCAAACTAAAGCTTTGGTATTCATAAGAAGAATTGCATAGGGCGACTCAACAATAAAAGTTTTAAAAACGCAAAGATATTCTTTTCAAAAGCTTTTTTGGACAGTGAAAAGTTTATACAAATGTGTGAAGATTAAGAAAATGTTAAGGTGCAGGGCACATGCCTTTATGATACAATGAATTTGCAAGCAATCACTTCGCCAGTAAAGGGGTTCTCAAAAGCAGCGGCTTTTGGGAGAAGATAAAAGATATGAGCTATACAATTCTCGTCGTGGATGATGAAAAGGAAATCGCCGACTTGGTAGAGCTATATTTGAAGGCTGAAAATTACCAGGTTTATAAATGCTATACATCCGAACAGGCTCTTGAAATTGTCGACAGTCAGGCGCTGGATCTCGCTATCCTGGATGTCATGCTGCCCGGCATCAGCGGGTTTGAAATTTGTCGGCATATTCGCGAAAAACACACCTATCCCGTCATTATGCTGACGGCCCGCGAGCAGGAAATTGATAAAATCACCGGCCTGACGCTGGGGGCCGACGACTATGTCACCAAGCCTTTCCGGCCGCTCGAACTGGTGGCGCGCGTCAAGGCGCAGCTGCGGCGCTTTACACATTACAACAAAACAGGGGAGGAACGCGAAAGCGACACCGTCACAGTGTCCGGCCTGGTTTTGAACCGAGAAACGCACGAATGTACGCTCAATGAAAAGCCGCTGGCGTTGACGCCCACCGAGTTTTCCATCCTTTGGGTGCTGTGCCAAAGCCGCGGCAAGGTAGTCAGCACCGAAGAGCTGTTTCACGAGGTCTGGGGTGAAAAATACTTTGCCAGCAGCAGCAATACCGTGATGGTGCATATCCGCCATCTGCGCGAAAAGCTGGGCGATTCGGCCGACCGGCCCAGGTACATCAAAACAGTATGGGGAGTGGGGTACAAGATTGAAAAATGACGCTGCGGCGCTCCGCCGCAAAATGCTGCTGCGGCTTATGCTGGCGCCGCTTCCGGCGCTGGCGGCCTGGGGCGTTTTATGGCTGATTATCCTCAACCTGCCCGACGGCGTCGTGTCGGGTTTTATCAACACCTGTCTGCGCCTTTTGGGGCTGAGTTATGACGATGCATATTTGATTTATAAATATGTATTTGTGCGAAATGCCGGCCTGTGGTTTACCATTTCCTTTATTCTTCTGTTTTTCGTGTCGGTTTATTTTGTTGTCCGCCACATGAGCCGGGGGATCGCCCGCATGGCCGAAGGGGTCGATCGGCTGTTTGACGAGGGCGGAGAACCCATCCGCATGCCCGAGGAGTTTGATTTTTTAGAGAAAAAGCTCAACGAAGCAAAAAACGAGCTGGCACGGCGGCAGCAGGTGGCCAGCCAGGCGGAAATGCGGAAAAACGATCTGGTCGTTTACCTGGCGCACGATATAAAAACGCCGCTGACCTCGGTCATCGGCTATCTGAACCTGCTGGACGAAGCGCCCGATATGCCGGCCGAGCAGCGTGCGCACTACATCGGCGTCACCCTGGAAAAAGCTTACCGACTGGAGCAGCTGATCGACGAGTTCTTTGACATCACCCGGTTTAATTTGCAGGCCATTACGCTGGAATGTGAAATGGTCGATTTGTCGCACATGCTGGCGCAAATGGCGGATGAGTTTTACCCCATGCTGGCGCCGCAGAACAAGACGGCCGAGCTCGACTGCGCTGCCGGGTTGGCCGTTTATGCCGACCCGGACAAACTGGCCCGTGTGTTCAACAATATTTTGAAAAACGCCGTGGCATACAGCGACCCTGGAACCGCCATACATATCCGGGCGTGGAAGGAACAGAATGAAGTGTATGTAGCGGTTGAGAATTATGGAAAAACCATTCCAAAACATAAGCTGGAAAGCATTTTTGAAAAGTTTTACCGCCTGGACACTTCGCGTTCAAGCAATACGGGCGGAGCCGGGTTAGGACTGGCCATTGCAAAAGAGATCGTTGAAGCGCATGGCGGCCGCATCTCGGTGCGCAGTGAGGCAGGCACAACGGTATTTGAAGTCGCTTTGCCGGAAAGCGGAAACTGAAATTTTCGACTTTGTTAAAGGACGGGCGGGTGAATCCATTGCAGCCTGAAATACGAAAAGAACGAGGAAAAATACGAAAGCTTGTACCGCTGTTCGCGCTGCTTTTCCTGGGCGCGGTGCTTTGGTTTTACATGCCGGCGGCCGACGGACTGCCGCATACCCTGTACAGCCGCAATGTGCTGCTCGTCCGCCGCAGCGACGGCGCGGTAATTCACGAGCGCAGGGCGGATGAAAGAATTTATCCGGCGTCCATGACCAAAATCATGACGGTGCTCGTGGCGCTGGAGCACACGGAAGACCTGCAAAAAACGGTGTGCATCACACAGAAAATGGTTGAAGGTTTGCAGCGGCAGAACGCCGTACAGGCGGGCTTTTTGCCCGGCGAAGAGGTGCCTGTTATCGATCTGGTTTACGGTGCGCTGCTGCCGTCGGGCGCCGAATGCTGCGTGGCCCTGGCCTGTGATGTGGCGGGGGACGAGCCCGCCTTTGTCGCGCTGATGAACGAGCGCGCCGCACAGCTGGACATGCAGGGGACCCACTTTACCGGTGTTGTCGGGCTGCACGACGAAAAGCATTATACTACAGCGCGGGACATGGCCCGCCTGCTGGAAGCGGCGTTGCAGAACCCCGACTTCCGTGAGGCGTTTACCAGCCGCCGGCACTCGACCGGGCCGACCAACCTGCATCCGGATGGGATCACCGTGCGTTCCTCAATGTTTGAAAAGGCGGAGACCGACGAGTTCCCCGGCGGCCGTCTGCTGGGCGGCAAGACGGGCTATACGATAGAAGCAGGGCTGTGCCTGGCCAGTCTGGCCGAAAAAGACGGCGAGGAATATATTCTCATTACCGCGGGGGCGGGCGGCAGCACACGCTCGGCGCCGCACCATATCGAAGACGCTATCAAGATTTTGAAACGCCTTGATTAGATGTTGCCGCCCTGCAAACAGCGCATTGCCGGCCGCATAATGAATGAAAAAAGCTCCCCCATTGCTTTTAACAGGGGGAGCTTTTCGCGTGCAGGTTTTATTATTGCGCGCCGGGCAGCGGCATGTCGACGTTGAGGTTGCGCAATGCGCTGAAATATTTGTAATAAAGGATGAAAAGGATGGAAGACAAGGTCCAGCTGATGGGGTAGCTGACCATGACGGACGCAAAGGTTTTAAAGTAGGGGACGGCGAGCAGAATCCAGGCGACGCGGGTGCCGCACACGCCGAAGCAGGTCATCAGCATGGGGCGCAGCGAATCGCCCGAGCCGCGCAGCGCGCCGGAGAGAATTTCGATGCATACATAGGTCAGGAAGTAGGGGACCATAAAGCGCAGAATATACCGGCTCTGCTCGACGACGGCCGGGTCGTCAGTAAACAGATGGGTGACGGCGCCGCCGAACACATAAATGATCAGACACAGAATGGCAGAGGCGCCGAAGGCCATGCCGAGGCAGACGCGCACGCCCTTTTTGACGCGGGCGTATTGTCGCGCGCCGTAGTTCTGGCCGACAAAGGTGGTGATGGAAATGCCGAAGGCGCTCATCATCATCCAGAAAATGCCGTCTATTTTGCCGTAAACCGTCCAGCCGGCGATAATATCGGTGCCGAAGGTGTTGATGCTCGACTGGATGATCATGTTGGACAGCGAATAAAAGACCGATTGCAGGCCGGCCGGCAGGCCGATGCGGAAAATGCCCTTGAGCAAATCGCGGTGCAGGCGGACTTTTTTCATGTGTACGCGGAAGTCTTCGCCCGAGCGGGCCAGAAGAATCAGCACCAGTACGGCGCTGACGAGCTGGCTCAGAATGGTGGCCAGGCCCGCGCCTGCGACGCCCAGAGGAATAGTCAGCAGCAGGTCGAGCACGATGTTGACGCCGCAGCAGGCGATGAGGACATAAAGCGGCCGTTTGCTGTCGCCGATGGCGCGCAGAATGCCGCTGCCGATGTTGAAAATCAGGTTGCCGATGGTGCCGGCAAAATAAATGCGCAGATAGGTCAGCGCATGGGGCAGTACGTCGGCGGGCGTGTTGAGCAGCCGCAGCGCCCACGGCGCGGCGGCAATGCCTACAACCGTCAGGATGGCACCGCCTGCAACGGAAAGGGCGATGGCAGTATGTACGGCGCGGCTGACATCTTCACGCTGGCGCGCGCCGAAAAACTGCGAAATGATGACGGTCGCGCCCGAGGACAGGCCGATGAAAAAGCCGATGAGCAGGTTGATGATGGTGTTGGTCGTCCCGCCGACGGCCGACAGCGCTTCTTTGCCGACAAAGCGGCCGACAATCATGGCGTCAGCCGTATTGTAAAGCTGCTGGAAAAAGGTGCCCAGCAAAATAGGGAAAAAGAAGAGCAAAAGCTGCTGCCAGATGACGCCTTCGGTAATGCCGTTGACGTTTTGTTTTTGCTTGGCCATGGGGCGGCCTCCTTTTTACTTCCAGATTTTAATATAGTCCCACTCGTGCAGCTTGATAAGGACCAGAACAAGTACCGGCACCAGGAACATGCCGGCGAAACCAGCCAGACGGTAGCCAAAGTAGATGCATAAAAGAGTGACAAAGGGATGCAGGCCCAGCTGCCCGCCGACAATGCGCGGCTCGACCGAGTTGCGGACGATGAGCACAACACCGTACAGGATGCACAGCGAGGCCGCCATGCGGAACTCGCCGGAAAACAGACAGACGACGGCCCAGGGCAAAAGGACGGTTCCCACGCCCAGAATGGGGAGCGCATCGACAATGGCGATAATCAGGGCAAGCACCAGTGCATAGGGCTGGCGTATGACGGTAAAACCCAAAAGCAGCTCGCAGAAGGTGATGCCGATTAGAATGCCCTGCGCCCGCAGCCATTTGAAGATGGAATCATACAGAAAGCTCTTGGTGCGCCCGATGGCGACAATGGCGTTTGCGCTGAGCTGGCGGTGGATAAAGGCGTTGATGGCCAGGCGGTCACTGGTCAGAAAATAGGTGCCGACAAAAACGAATACAACGGTGATCAAAGCGCCGGGCACACTGGAAATGGCCCGGGAAAGCGACGACCAGACGGCGCTGACATCGATTTGCGGAAAGGACAGGGAAGAAAGCCAGGTTTCCAGGTTAAAAAGGGGGGCGCCAACCATGGACTGGGGCAGGCGGTGCGTAAAATTGTCAAAAAACTCCTGCGCCTGGCTGAGCTTTTCGGGCAGCGACTCCAGCAGCCCGGGCAGGGCGTTGACGAGCTGCGCGCCTTCATACACGATGCGGTAGACGATGAAAGAAACAAGCGAGCCGACGACCGTCACGCACAAAAGCGTACACAGCATGGCCCATATTTTGCGGGGCACAATGGTTTTGCGTGAAAGCCAGTTGACCGGTTTTGTAATGATTTGTGACAAAAGATAAGCGATCAAGAGCGGAATGAGCAGGCGAAAAGCGTATTTAAAAAAGAAATAGCCGGTCAAAGCAAAAAAGAGAATATAAAGGATGGACAGAAAAAAGCTGATATGTTTGTTTTCGTGCAGCCGCACAAAAAAGTCCTCCTTCCATACGGTAAAATACCCTTTTATTATACACCCTGCGCTCTGCGTTTAACAGCCCTTTTTTACCGCATGAGTGCAGACCCGCACATTGCGGCATATACTGGGATATGAAAGGCAAGCAACAGGTGGAGGGTAGAACATGGCATTGATTGTGGAAAAATTCGGGGGTTCGTCCCTTGCCGATCCGGAAAAGCTGCGCAATGCCGCCGGCATTATTGCATCTGATCATAAAAAAGAAAACCAGATGGTCGTCGTCGTATCGGCACAGGGGGATACAACCGATCATCTCATTCAAAAGGCTGGGGAAATCGGCCGCCGCGCCAGCGAGCGTGAAATGGACGTTTTGCTTTCGGCCGGCGAGCAGATATCCATGGCCCTGATGGCTATGATGCTGGCGAGCATGGGGGTGCCTGCCGTTTCGCTGTGCGGGTGGCAGGCGGGAGTACATACCGATTCTTCGCACGGCAAGGCGCGCATTGAAAGCGTCGATACGATGCGCATTCGCACCGAGCTGGAGGCGGGGCGGGTCGTCATTGTCGCAGGCTTTCAGGGAATCAGCCCGGCGGGCGACATCACGACCATCGGCCGCGGCGGGTCGGACACCACGGCAGTGGCGCTGGCCGCCGCCCTCAGGGCGGATGTCTGTCGTATTTATACCGACGTCGACGGCGTTTATTCCGCTGATCCGCGCGTCGTCAAAAGCGCTGTCAAGCATTATGAAATCGACTATGACGAAATGCTGGAGCTGGCGACGCAGGGTGCGCAGGTACTGCACAACCGGTCGGTCGAAATGGCGAAGCGCTTCGGTGTGCAGCTCGAGGTGTTGAGCAGCTTTAAAAACGGGGTAGGAACCCGGGTCAGGGAGGTCGTTATGGAAAAGAGAAATGTAAGCGGCGTGGCGCGCGACCAGAATATAGCGCTCATCACGCTGGAAGGGATGGAGGATCGCCCCGGCAACATCTGGCGGCTGTTTTCACAGCTCACCGAACAGAAAATCAGCGTCGATATCATTTTGCAGCCGCCTGCGGCCGGTCAGCGCTGTGACATCACCTTTTCGGTGCCGCGCATGGCGCTCGACAGAGCAGTGGAGGCGCTGGCGGAACAAAAGCAGGAGCTGGGCTACCAGAGCTTTTCCATCGACGAACGGGTGTGCAAAATTTCAATTGTAGGGGCCGGCATGACCAGCAATTACGGCGTCGCATCCAGCATGTTTGAGGCGCTGTACCGCGCGGGCGTCAATATTCGCTGCGTCACAACGAGTGAGATCAAAATTTCCGTCATTGTGGCGGAGGAGGACGGCGAGCGGGCCTTTATCGCCGTACACGACGTATTTTTTTAAAAAGAAGAGCGCCGGCTCAGCAGGTATGAGCCGGCGCTTTTTTACAGGCTGCTGACAAATTGGCGGTAGGGGACGAGCAGTTCGCGCGGGTCGAGCCGAGCTGCCCGGTGCAGCGGGCCGTCGCCCATCAGCCACCGGACAAAATCGCAGCCCAGATAATAACCGACGTCGGCGTGGCCGCGGTAGCGGCACCAGTCGCCGTAAAAATCCTGAATACTCTCGCCGCATTCGGCACGGCGCAGGTATTCGCGATGCAGCGCGGCACGGTGCGCACGGCACCAGTCGAGCCAGCCGTTTTCATCCTGATGAAAACGCGTGGGATCACCGCATAAAAGCTGCTCAAAAACCATAGCGACTCCTTCGGAGTGCAGCTGGCGCATGGCGCGCGGCTCATCCTCTGAAAGTTCGGGCGGAGTGCTGAGCGAGCTGTGCCAGATATGCCCCAGCTCGTGATACAGCAGATCTTCCATTTTATCCGGAGTGTGCCACGACAGCTCGCAGATTTTTTCAAGGCCGAGCAGGACGGCAGGGCGGCCCTGAAGCTCGGTGGCCCAGCCTGCGCCGCTGCACAGGCCAAAGTACAGAATAACCGTGCAGTCGCCGTCCCAGCCAAAGACAGAAGCGAGCCGCTCGGGCAGACTGTGCACAGCGCGAAGAAAGGATTGGTGCGCCTGCGCCAGGCGCTCGGGACGGGAAAGGGCGGACAGAAGCACCGGCAAAACCTGAAGCTCAAAGTCATAGGATGAGACGTCGTCCAGCACCTTCTGTGCAAAGCCGGGGGCGATGGCCTGCGCATACTTTTCCCAGACAGGCAGCGAAAAACCGCCGTTCATTTCTGCCGCCATGTCGGTAACCTGCGTAAACGTATCGACAATGCGCATAAAAGTCTCCTTTTCAAACAGTCGAAAGGACAAGCGTTTAAAATAAAGGCCGCTTCCCGCGCGGGAAGCGGCCTTTCTCTGTACCTTTGTTATTCTTCGTCGTCGCCCGAGAACTTGGCTTCGGCAATGACTTTTTCCTGCACATTGGCGGGAACCTGCTCGTAGCGCTCAAAGCGGGAAGTAAAGGAACCCCTGCCCTGCGTCATCGAGCGCAGCGTGATAGCGTAGTCGGCGATTTCGCTCTGCGGCACTTCGGCCTCGACAATCTGGGTGCCGTCGCCCTGCGGCTCCATGCCCAGAATGCGGCCGCGGCGCTTGTTCATGTCGCCCATGACGTCGCCCGTATTGCTGTCGGGTACGCAGATTTTCATCGAGCAGACCGGCTCCAAAATGACGGGGTTGGCCTGCGGAATGCCCGCTTTATAGGCAAGACGCGCCGCCATTTTAAAGGAAAGCTCATTGGAGTCGACATCGTGATATTTGCCGTCCATCAGCGTCGCTTTCAGGCCGACCATCGGGTATCCGGCCAGAACGCCGTGCTCCATTGCCTCGCGGATGCCCTTTTCAACGGCCGGGTGGAAGTTTTTCGGCACACTGCCGCCGAAGATTTTTTCTTCAAAGACAAAACCGTCGCCCTCAATGGGTTCGAAGTCCATTTTGACGTTGCCGTACTGGCCGTGGCCGCCCGACTGCTTTTTGTGGTTGCCTTCGATCATGGAAACCTTTTTGCGGATGGTTTCGCGATAGGCGACCTTCGGATCGCTCAGCTCAACCTCGACGCCGAACTTGCTCTTGAGCTTGGAGCAGAGCACGTCGATGTGGATATCGCCGGCGCCGGAAATGATCATCTGCTTGGTTTCGGCGTTGTTGACGACGGTAAAGGTCGGGTCTTCGTCGCGCAGCTTGGCCAGGCCGGAAGCGATTTTTTCTTCGCCGCCCTTGACCTTGGGGGAAAGGACCTGGCTATAGCACGGCTCGGCAAAGTCGATGCCCTTGAGCGTGATGCCGACACCGGAAGCGCACAGGGTATCGCCCGTGCGGGTGTCGGTCAGCTTGGAGACGGCGCCGATATCGCCGCAGCCGATTTCCTTGACTTCAATATTTTTCTTGCCTTTGACAATATAGATATGGCCCATTTTCTCGCTGGCGTCGCTGCGGGTGTTTTGCAGCACCATATCGGCCGTCACCTTGCCGGAAATGACCTTGAAGAAGGAGAAGCGGCCGTACTGGTCGGCAATGGTTTTAAAGACAAAGGCCATTGTTTTGCCGTTCGGGTCATACTTGACCTCGACAGCTTCACCGGCTTCGTTGACGCCCTCTTCCACGCGGACCTCGTTGGGCGCGGGGGCAAAGCCGATGATGGTTTCCAGAAGCTGCATGGTGCCGAAGCCGGTCAGAGCCGAGCCGCAGACAACGGGGACGACGTCGCCGTTCAAAACGCCCTGGCGCAGGCCGTGGCGCAGTTCTTCGTCGGTGAAGGTCTCGCCGGCAAAATATTTGTCGAGCATTTCTTCCGACGACTCGGCAACGCTTTCAATGAGCGCGCCGCGCAGCCGCTCGACCTTTTCCTTCTTGTTGTCGGGCAGCGGGTGTTCGGTAACCTTGTTGCCTTCGGCCTTATAGACCTTTTCGGTCAGCAGGTTGATGACGCCCTGCGCCTTGCCGTTGTCGTCAAACAACGGAATGACAAACGGGGTCGCCGCGTTGCCGAAGGCTTCGCGCAGGCTTTCATAAGCCTTGTCAAAGTTGGCGTGCTCTTCGTCGACTTTGGAGATGTAGAAAAACGAGGGCAGTTTTTTCTTCTGCACGGCCTTCCACGCCTTTTCCGTGCCGACAGCGCAGCCGTTTTTGGCGGACACAACAATAATGCCGCAGTCGGCAACGCGCAGCGCCTGCGAAACTTCGCCTTCAAAGTCAAAATAACCCGGGGTGTCGATGACGTTGACGATATGGCCCTTGTATTCGACCGGAGCCAGGGCCGTCGAAATGGAAATCTGGCGCTTTACCTCTTCAGGGTCGAAATCACAGACTGTGTTGCCGTCGGCCACTTTGCCCAGGCGGTCGGTGCCCCCGGTCAAAAACAGCAGGCTTTCAGCCAGCGAGGTCTTTCCGTCGCCCCCGTGTCCCAGCAAACAGACATTGCGGATTTTGTCAATGGGATATGCCATATACGTCTCTCTCCTTCAAGGTAGAATATCGCCGCAGGGAAATACCCGGCGCCGGTAGGCGGGCAAACCGCGCCGCTATGCCGGTTTTCCTGTGGCGTAAAACCGCGATTACGGTAAAATAACCACGTCTTCGTTATTATATAATAAATCGCCCGGCAGTTCAACCTATTCTTTAGGGATTTTTGATAGGCTGCTAAAATTTTGTAATGAGCAGTCCGCACAGCAGGGCGGGAACCTGCCACAAAAGCAGGAAAAGCAGGACATTATATGGCGTGGCGCTCGATACCTTGAAGGACGCGGCCAGAAAATACATCAGGCCGATGCCCAGCGCGGCGCTGATCAGGCCGATGACAATGCCCACCCGTTCGGCGCGGCGCAGCTGGCGCGCCCCGCCCGCCGCTTCGGCAAAGGCCATGGTCGAATCGCGCGACAAAACGGCCAGCGGCTCTTCGCTGCGGCCGCACTCCGGTTCGGCCAGCGCGGCCCGGCGCGCCAGTTCGGGGTATTCTGCCCAGTCGCGGCGCAGCTCAAAGCGCTTTTCTACCAGGGCCTGCGTCAGGCCAAAGTGCAATGTGGCCAGAAGTGGCCGCAGTTTACAGCGCTGCAAAACGCGGAAAGCGGAAAAAACCTGCGGCTGCACGGCGTATTTTACCGTGAAGACGCCGACAAACGCCGAGTCAATGGCGAGAAACAGCCCGTCGGCCAGTTTGCTGCCCAGCGTCACACGTACCCCCATGCGAAGAAGAAAGCTGGGGCTGCCCGCCAGGACATAATGGCCGTCGACGGTGGCCGACAGGCCGCCCGTTTCAAAAAAACGGAAGTCGCTCGCCGTTTTCTGCGGAGCGTACTGCTGCCGTGCAAAATCGTCAAAGGCCTTTCCCACTCCGCTGCCGCAGGCGGCGAACACGGCGGCCGCCGTGCCGATGATTTCTTCCATATTCCGGTTGCTCGCCAGCTTGATGCCGGTAATGGTGACGCTGCCCGCCGGGAACAGATCCCCGTCGCGCAGCGCGGCGGAGCGGCAGTGGGCCAGCTTTTCGGCGCCCCGGCTGCCGAGCAGCGCTGCGCCCGAAGTGAACAGTTTTTTGCCCACGCGCCGCGCCGGAGACGTCGACGCAAAAAGCAGCGGGAAGGGCACACAGGCCGACGCCAGTGCGGCCAGGGCCCACAGAAAGCGGCTGCCCTGCCCCTGTCCGAAGGACGCGACGGCGGCCAGCGCCACACAGGCGGCGATGGCGACAGGGGAATAGAGCGTCGCAACGCGTTCGGTGCGGCTCATGCTCGCGATCCGTTCGACGTCGGGGTAGGCCCCCTGCTGTGCTTTGACGGCGACAAAGCCTTTGCCATCCTCGGCGCGCAGACGTTTGACTGCGGTCGGGGCTGTGGCCAGTTGACATATTTTATAAGTGCGCTTGAGCGCCTCGGCCCGCTGGCGTTTGGCGATGGTCGCCAGCATACAGGTCAGAACGGAAATGCAGCAGTAGGGCAGATAGCCGCCCCACTCGGGCTTTACAATGATGGAAACAGCGTGCGCCAGCGTACACAGGCAGCTGAAAAGCACCGCGCTGTCCAGCGTCGGGCGCAGCACAACCAGCCGGTAAAAGCCCGCCCCCGTGACGTCGGAAGCCAGCAGCATGGCGCAGATTTCGGCGGCGCATAAAACCAGAAGGTAAAGAAAGGGACGATCGGCATAGGTACATCCGGGCGGCAGGGGCAGCGCCAGCGTGGGCGCCAGCGTCATGTACACCGAAAGGATGAGCAGGGGGAACATGAATAAAATGCGCGCCGAAAGCGACGCCGTTTTGGACGAGCAGTAAGAAATGCCCTGTTCGGCGTCGTCCATCGCGGGATTGCTGAAGTCGTAAGGGCGCTCGGGCTCCGGCGGCTCATCCTCGTCATCTTCCTCAAGCGGCAGGGGCTCGTCATTCTCTTCCGGTTCCCAGTCGTCGGGCGCCTGTGTGCGCCACGGGGCAAACAGCCGGCGGCGCGGCTTTTCCGGCGCAGGTCCTTCCGGCTCCGGCGTCATATCGGGGAACTCGACGATTTTGGCGCGCCGGGCGCGTTCTTCCCCATCGTCCTCGCCGTCCGGCCCCGCATCGTCCTTTTGCCAGCGGGAGCGGCGCGGCCGCTCCTCTTCCAGCATGTGGCGGGGAGCCGGCGAAACCGTCGGGCCGCCGTCCGGCTGTTGTTCTTCCTCTTCCGTCTGAAGCGGCGCGTCAGGCGGAAGGGCGGATACCTCTTCACGCGCCAAAAGCGCCCCCTGTTCCGGTTCGTCGGTCTGTGCAGGGGGATCGGTAAACTTTTCGTTTTTGACTTCTGCTATGATTTCTTCCAGGGTGTAGTTGTCCAAGGGTGTGCCTCCGAATATTCTGAGCGGATGTTATTCTGCCCCGCGCTGGCGCAGCGCTTCAAACAGCAGAACCGCCGCCGCGTTGGACGCGTTGAGCGACGGAATGCGGCCGCGCTGGGGGATGCTGATGACGGCGTCACAGCTTTCGCGAACCAGCCGCGAAAGCCCTTCGCCCTCCGATCCGATGACGATGGCGGCCGGCCCCGTCAAGTCGGCCTGGTACATGCTGCCGCCCGCCATGTCGGCGGCGAACAGGAAAAGCCCGTTTTCTTTCAGCTCGGCCAGCGCGGCGGCCAGGTTGGAAACCCGCGCGACGGGCAAATGCTCGAGCGCGCCGGCAGCCGCTTTGGCACAGGCGGCGTTGAGCCCGGCGCTGCGGCGGCGGGGAATGACGACGCCGTGGGCGCCGGCGACCTCGGCCGAGCGGATGATGGCCCCCAGGTTGTGCGGGTCGGTGATGCCGTCGCACAGCACGACAAGGGGGCGCTCGCCCCTGCTTTGGGCCAGCGCCAGAATATCGCGCAGCGAGGCGTAGCGGGCGGCGGATGCCACGGCGATAACGCCCTGGTGCGCGCCGGTGGCGCTCATGCGGTCCAGCTTGCGGCGGTCACATTCCTGTGTCGGAACCCCCTGTTTGCGGGCGCGGTCAATGATGCGCCCCAGGGAAGGCGCCGAACCGGCCGCGAAAAAAAGCTTGTCCAGCTGCCGGCCGGCGCACAGCGCTTCCCATACGGCGTTTTTGCCCTCCAGCAAATCCTCGCGCACCGACGCTTCGCGCTCGTACCGCTCTTCGGCGGCGAAAACCGACGGACGGCGGCTGCGCCCGGCCGGACGGGCGCCGTTCTTTTTATTCTGTTCCACCTTATCACTCCGTTGCGATCCGTCAGTCGGATCCAGATACCATTCGGGCCGCCGCGTCGGGCGCGCCGGCCGGGATTTATTCAGTATACCACATTTCCCGCCGGGATGGAATACAAAACCGCGCTGCGGTACAGTATTTCCACTTTGCCGGCGGACAGTTACCGAAAAGTGCCTACTTTACAGCAGCTGCAGCCGGATTTATCATAAAGGCGTGGGAAAAATGCAAAGGCTGTAACGGAGGAAAATGTATGAACCGTCAGGAGCAGGTAGAGTATCTGATAGAGCTTCTTTTGCAGGAGATGCCGGGGTACCGGGCGCAGGCGGCGCGCTTTGGAGACGGTGAACGGCGCCAGCTGCTGCGCAGCCTGATGAACATTCGCGAACCGCGGCCGCTGCGCGAGGATTTCCTGCGCGTGCAGGACGCGCTTTTGTCGGCCGAGCGCGAGGAGCGCGGGGTGGTCGACGCCCAAACCCTGCCGGCCATTGCCGCTGACCCCCGGCTGGCGCTGTGGCAGGGCGATATTACGACGCTGCGCTGCGGCGCCATCGTCAACGCGGCCAACTCTGCGCTGCTGGGCTGTTTTCACCCCTGCCACAACTGCATTGACAATGTGATTCATTCGGCGGCGGGGCTTCAGCTTCGCGACGAGTGCAGCCGCATTATGGGGAAGCAGGGCCGGCCGGAGCCGGTGGGGCAGGCAAAGCTGACGGCCGGGTATAACCTGCCGTGCCGGTATGTGCTGCACACGGTGGGGCCGCTGATTACAGAGCCTTTGCAGCCGGAAGACTGCGAAGCGCTGGCCCGCTGCTACCGCGCGTGTCTGGAACGGGCAGAGCAGGCGCAGATTGACAGCGTGGCTTTTTGCTGCATTTCGACCGGGGAGTTTCACTTCCCCTATGAAAAGGCGGCCGAAATCGCGGTCGACGCAGTCCGGGATTCTTTAAACCGGACAAAAAGTACAATAAGGGTGATTTTTAATGTCTTTCAGAACAGGGATTATGCGGCCTACCGGCGCTTACTCGGGCCAGACAGGCCGGCTTGCCAAAGCGATACAGGAGTCTGATGCCATTGTCATCGGAGCGGGGGCCGGCCTGTCGACCTCGGCCGGGCTGACCTATTCGGGCGCGCGCTTCGAGCGCTATTTTGGGGATTTTATCGAAAAATATCATTTCCCCGACATGTACACGGCGGGGTTTTACCCCTATTCCACACCCGAAGAGCACTGGGCGTACTGGAGCCGGTATATTTACTGGAACCGCTACGAGCGGCCGGTGGGCGCGCCCTATCACCGGCTGCGGGAGCTGGTGCGGGACAGGGATTATTTTGTCATCACGACCAATGTCGACCATTGCTTTCAGCCGGCGAGTTTTGACAAAGAGCGATTGTTTTACACACAGGGGGATTACGGGCTGTGGCAGTGCTCGCAGCCATGTACACAGCACACCTACGACAACGAGCAGACGGTGCGCCGTATGGTGGCCGAACAGCGGAACATGCGCATTCCGACGGAGCTTCTGCCGCACTGTCCGGTGTGCGGAAAGCCCATGACCATGAACCTGCGGGCCGACGATACCTTTGTCGAGGACGCGGGATGGCACGCCGCCGCCGGGCGGTACGCCGACTTTCTGCGCCGCTGCAGCGGCGCGCGCGTGCTGTACCTGGAGCTGGGTGTCGGCGGCAACACGCCGGGCATTATCAAGTATCCGTTCTGGAAGCGGACTCATGAAAACCCGCAGGCAACGTACGCCTGCGTCAACTTGACGGAAGCGTATGCGCCCCAGAAGCTGGGCGCGCAGGCGCTGTGCATTCAAAGCGACATCGGCCGGGTTTTGGAGGATTTGCAAAAGCAGGCGGGAGCATAGGGATCAAAGGCGCGAGGGGGTTGCCGAGCGCGCCGGGAAAGAGTATAATGGGGGATGTTCGCAAAAAAACTGTCGTTAAAAAGGGGAAGCGAAAAGCATGGTCGGTTTGGGTACGCTGGTCAACGCCGCCGCCATTTTGGCGGGCGGAACGGTGGGGCTTTTGTTTAAAAAAGGGATCTCCAAGCGCTTTCAGGAAATTATTTTTACGGCCCAGGGCACGGGCGTTTTCCTGCTGGGGGTGCTGGGTGTCGTCACGCAGGCGGTGACGGCGTCGAAAGAAGGCGTCCTCACCTCGTCCTATGGGCTGGGACTGGTGCTGTCGCTGGTGCTGGGCGCCTTCTTGGGCGAGATCATCGGCATCGACCGCATGTTTGACCGTGTCGCCAATTTTTTAAAGCGCAAGCTGTCCAAGCCCGGCGCTGACGAAAACATGGACATCGGCGCCGGCTTTGCCTGTGCCACCGTGTTGTTCTGCTCGGGGGCCATGGCCATCATCGGCTCGATTCAGGACGGCATCATGGCCGACCCTTCCATGCTGTTTACCAAGGCGGTGCTCGACGGCATCATTTCCATCATTTTCGCCACCGTTTACGGCTATGGCGTCATGCTGTCCGCCCTGTCCATTGTGGTGTACCAGGGGGCCATTACGGCGGTGGCCTACTTTATCGGCGACTACATTCCCATGGCAGTGGTCGGGCAGATGTCGCTGGTCGGCTCTGCGGTGCTCATGCTCATCGGCTTCGACCTGTGGGGCATCAAAAAATTCAACGTGGCCAACCTGATTCCGGCGGCCTTTATGCCGATACTGCTCTCTTTTATCCTATAACCGCCGATCGAATTATCGAAAAGGGATTGCCAAGCGGCGGGAAATCTGTTAAAATAGAAAAAACACATCAAGAACCGAATCTCAGGAAGCGAGGGAGCTTATGTTTTCCAAAGACATTACAGTAACCAATCAGGTGGGCCTGTACGCCCGGCCGGCGACCTTTTTTATCCAGAAAGCCAACGAGTTCCGCAGCACGATGATGGTTGAAAAAGACGACCGCAAGGTCAACGCCAAGAGTCTGCTGGGTGTTCTGTCGCTTGGCATTACCAAGGGGAGCACCATCACCATTTCAGCCGAAGGCCCTGATGAGGAAGAGGCTGTCAATGCGCTGTGCGCCCTGATTGCCGCCAACTTCGGCGAATAAGACAAAATAACGTCCCAAAGCGCCGCGCAATGCGGCGCTTTTTGCGTAGCCGTGGAGGTTTGTATGACCCTGCAACAATTGAGGCAGAAGGCGCACGAGCTGCCGCTGGCGCCCGGCGTTTACCTGATGCACGACAAGGACGGGCAGATCATTTATGTCGGCAAGGCCAAAGCGCTGAAAAACCGCGTCAGCCAGTACTTTGCCAACCTTGCGTCGCACACGGCGAAAACGCGCCGGCTGGTTGAGAACATCGACGATTTTGAGACCATTTATGCCAAAACAGAGTTTGACGCGCTTTTGCTGGAAAACACGCTCATCAAACGCTATAAGCCCAAATATAATATTCTGCTCAAAGACGACAAGGGCTACCCTTACGTCCGTCTGGCCAAAGGGGATTACGCGTCTTTTTCCATCGTGTCGGCGCGCCAGGATGACGGCGCGCGCTATTTCGGCCCCTATGGGGGGCGCGGCGCGGCCAAAGCAGCCATTGAAATCGTGCAGGAGACCTTCGGCCTGCCCACCTGCACGCGCAAATTTCCGCGCGACATCGGCAAAGAGCGCCCCTGCCTGATGCACCATCTGAAAAAATGCTGCGGCGTGTGCACCGGGGACATCAGCCCCGAGCAGTACGGGGAACTGCTGCGCCAGGGCGCGCTGCTGCTGGAGGGCAAGAGCGACGATTTGGCCCGCGTCATGGAAGAAAAAATGAACGAGCGCGCCGAAGCGCTCGACTTCGAGGCGGCGGCGCAGTACCGCGACCGGCTTCGCGCCGTGCAGAGGCTGGGGCGCAGCCGTGTGGTGACGGGGGTTACGCTGTCCGATATCGACGTGATGGCCTGCGGCCTGCGCGGAACGCGCGCGGCCTTTGCCCTGCTGTCCTATGGCGGCGGCAGCCTGATGGACAAGAAGGTGGAGTTCTTCGACGGGCTGGAAGAGCAGGATCTGCCCGACGCGCTGGCCAGCTTTGTCAAACAGTATTACAGCCGCGCCGGCCACGCCCCGCGCGAGCTGGCGCTCGACCGCGACATCGAGGATCGCGAAGGCGTTGAAGCGCTTTTGTCGTCGCTGCGCGGCCGCAAATGCGCCGTTCTGGTGCCGCAGCGCGGGGAAAAGGCGCAGATGGTTCGGCTGGCCGCCGACAACGCCCGGCTCGAGCTGGAAGCGCTGGAAACCCGCGAGCAGCGTTCGCGCAAGACGCTGGTTCTGCTGGGCGACATGCTGGGGATGGAAGCGCCGCCCCGGCGCATCGAAGCCTTTGACATTTCCAATACGGCGGGGAGCGACGCCGTCGCATCCATGACGGTGTTTGAGGATGGCTCGCCCAAAAAGGGCGCGTATAAGAAGTTTAAAATCAAGGAGGCTGCGGGCGGCGACGATTACGGCGCGATGGCCGAGGTAGTCGGCCGCAGGCTGGATCGCGCACTGGGCGGCGACGCGGGATTTTTGCCGCTGCCCGATCTGTTCCTGATGGACGGCGGCGCGGGGCAGACCGGCGTGGCGCAGCAGCAGCTTTTGCAGCGCGGCGTGAATATTCCGGTGTTCGGTATGGTCAAGGACTCGCACCACCGGACCCGCGCACTGGTCACCGCTGATGGGCAGGAAATCGGCATTGTGTCGACGCCGGCTGTTTTCGCCCTGATCGGGCGCATTCAGGAAGAGACCCACCGCTTTGCCGTGGCGTACCATCACGATGTGCGCGCGAAGGGGGCCCGCCGTTCGGCGCTCGACGGGATTGAGGGCTTGGGCGCGGCGCGGCGCAAGCAGCTTCTGCGGCATTTCGGGACCGTTTCTGCTATTCGCCGCGCGTCGGCCGACGAGCTGGCCGCCGTGGTGCCGCGCAGCGTGGCGGACAACATTGTGCGGCATTTTACCGAAAAGGGGGCGGAGTAACGGATGCGCATCATCGCCGGCGCGGCGCGCGGAAAACAGCTGTATGCGCCGTCGGGAATGCACACGCGCCCGACGACCGACCGCGTCAAGGAATCGATTTTCAACATCATACAGTTCCGGCTGAGCGGGGCCAGGGTGCTCGATTTGTTCGCAGGCTCGGGCCAGCTGGGGCTGGAATGCCTGTCGCGCGGCGCGGCGCACTGCCTGTTTTGCGACAATGATCGCGCGGCGGCGCAGGTCATTCGAAAAAACATCGCCCTGTGTAGAATGGAAGAAAAGAGCGCGCTGTTTTGCGGAAACTGGGAAGCGGCTGCGGCGCAAAAAGGGCCGGGCGCTTTTGACATCATTCTGCTCGATCCGCCGTATGGCGGGGAAATTCTGAATCAAGCGTTAAAGTATATTATGCGGTTTGACATCCTTGCTGCCCGTGGTATAATCGTATGTGAGAGCGCGCGGGAGGATGTACTGGCGCCTCCGGCGGCGCCGTATGCGCTGCTGAAGCAGTACCGGTACGGCGCAAGCGCTGTCACCACGCTGACGAGGGAAGAAACATGAAAATTGCTTTGGTGCCCGGCAGCTTTGACCCGGTGACAAACGGCCATGTCGATTTGATCCGGCGGGCGGCCGGACTGTTTGACCGCGTCGTCGCCGTCGTGATGGACAATGCGGAAAAACAATATCTGTTCTCGCGCGCAGAGCGGCTCGAGCTTTTGCGCGGAGCCGTCGCCGGCATCTCCAATGCCGAAGCCGACGTGTGGGACGGTATGCTGTGGGAATACGCCCGCGACAAAGGGGTCTGCGCCCTTGTAAAAGGGGTACGGAACGCGCAGGATTTTGAATACGAGCTGTTGCAGGCGCGCTTTAATGAAGAAAGATGGCCGACGGCGCAGACGGTGCTGCTGCCAGCGGCGCAGGGGCTGGAAGGCCTCAGCTCGAGTGAAGTTAAAATACGCGCTCAAAGTGGAAAAGACATCGGAGCGCTTGTGCCCGATATCGTTCGCCGCGCTGTGACAGACAAGCTGAACGGACAATAAAAAGGAGAAAATAACATATGGCTGGAAGCACCATTGACGAACTGATTATGACGCTGTATGAAATGATTCAGGATGCCCGCAGCGTTCCGCTGGGGGATCGCTGCATCATCGAGCGGGACAAGGCGCTGGATATTCTGGACGAAATCCGCGCCGAACTGCCGGCCGAGCTGAAAATGGCGCGGGAAATTGTGGAAAAGCGCAACGAGGTGATTTCGGCCGGCAAGCGCGAATCGGACACCATGAAAAAGCAGGCCGAGGATTACGCCAAGCAGCGCGTCAACGACCATGAAGTGGCGGCCGAGGCGCGCAAAAAGGCGGCTGACATGATCGCCGGGGCGGAAACCCGCTCGCGCGAAATCATGAAAGCGGCCGGCGTATACTGCGAAGACGCCATGAAACGCGCCGAAGAAATGCTGGCGCAGTCGGCCGAAGAGGTCAAGCAGTCGCGCATTCGTTTTCGGCAGCTGCTTAAAGACAAGCCGGGAACAAGGGAATAATTTCCTTTTTTTGAGCGTCTTTGAAAGCAAAACCGGCCTGCAAAAAAAGGATAGTGGCAGGGCATAGACAGTCTGCGCAAACCGCTGCGCCGCAGGCATCAGGGCCTTTTCAGACAACGTCTGAACGGCCTGTAAGAGCGGTTTTTTTGGCCAGATAAAAAGCCTGTCGGACCGATGGATCCGGCGGGCTTTTTGATTGTTCAAAAAAGCGAACATGTGTTTTATGTTTTGAAAAAATGGGTTTTTTCGGCAAAACCGGCCATTTTATTCTTCTAAATATTATGAAAAAGCACTTGCAATTTATGGGGGCGGTGTTTATAATAAAAGACAGACTGGTGGGGGAAAGTGGTGTGAAGTGTTATAAAACACCATGAAGAGTGAGGCAGGTGGAAAAGGATGTTGGGCCAATACCCGCACAATATTGACGCCAAAGGCCGCCTTTTCTTCCCGGCCAAACTGCGCGAAGAGCTGGGGGACAGCTTCATCGTCACCAAGGGCCTGGACAACTGCCTGTTTGTATATTCCGAAGAAGCCTGGTCTGAGCTGGAGAAAAAAATAGCGGCGCTGCCCATGTCCAAATCGCGCAACCTGCAGCGCTTTTTCTTTTCCGGCGCCGCCAATTGCGAAGTCGATGCACAGGGGCGTATTTTGATTCCCACCCACCTGCGTGAATATGCCGACCTGAAAAAAGAAGTCTATGTATTGGGCGTTTCCGGCCGCGCCGAAATATGGAACGCCCAGCACTGGCTGGAGTACAGCCGGGGCGTTACGTCGGACACGGCGGCCGAAGCGATGGACGAGCTGGGGTTTTAGGGCATGGAATTTTATCATGTTCCGGTGCTTGCCAAGCAGTGCATCGAAGCGCTGGCCATCCGTCCTGACGGCGTTTATGCCGACGGGACGACGGGCGGCGGCGGCCACAGCAGGCTGATAGCTGAACAGTTGAACGAAAAGGGCAGGCTCATCTGTATAGACCGCGACGACGCGGCGCTGGCTGCGGCGCGCAAGCGGCTGACCGGTTTTGCCTGCCATATTGATTTTGTCAAAAGCAATTTTATGGACATGGATCAGGTGTTTGAAAGCCTGGGCGTACCCGCTGTCGACGGTATTCTGCTCGACCTGGGGGTCTCGTCCTATCAGCTGGATACGCCGGAGCGCGGCTTTTCCTATCAGAGCGACGCGCCGCTCGACATGCGCATGGACAGGGCGCAAAGTCTGACGGCCCGCGAGGTCGTCAACAGCTACAGCGAAGAGCGATTGCGCGAAATCATCGGCAGATACGGCGAGGAGCGTTATGCGGGACGTATTGCGTCGGCCATCGTGTCGCATCGTAAAAGGCGGCCCATTGAAACAACGGCCGAGCTGAGCGATATGATCCGCGCAGCCATGCCGCCGGCCGCACGGCGTGAAAAGCAGCACCCGGCCAAGCGGACCTTTCAGGCCATCCGTATCGAAGTCAACGGCGAACTTACGGCCGTGCAGACGGCGCTTGACAAGGCGGTGCCGTGCCTTTCTGCCGGCGGCCGCATTGCCGTTATCAGTTTTCATTCGCTTGAGGACCGCATTGTCAAACAGACCTTTGCCGGTCTGGCCAGGGGCTGTGTCTGCCCCAAAGAATTTCCCGTCTGCGTCTGCGGGCGGAAGCCGCAGGTGCGCCTGATAGAAAAAGGAGGCGTCACTGCGTCGGAAGAAGAACTGCGCGAAAACCCGCGCGCCCGGTCGGCGCGCCTGCGCACGGCGGAAAAGCTGTGATCGCCATAAGGAGGAACCGGAATGGCAGCATCAACTGCACGGCAGAAAAATACCAGGGATTATCATCAGCCCGAACATCGCGGCCAGCGGATGCCGCAGATGGAGCTGCTGCCCGAAAACCAGACAGTGCGGCGCCGCGCGCCGGCAAAGGTTCCCTATGGAAAATACGTCGTTATTTTCAGCTGTATTTTCGCGGTTGCCGTTCTGATTCTCAGCGGCTATACCCGCCTGACCGAGCTGACTGCACAGAACACGGATTTGAAAGAGGAGCTGAGCGAGCTGCAGAGCCAGGAAAATGCGCTCAATGCAAAAAAAGAACAGATTTACAACCTGAGCTACATTGAAGAACGGGCGCAGGATATGGGAATGGTTAAGCAGGACAGCGCACAAATCACCTACATCGACCTGAGTAATCCGGAGCGTTCGACCATGGCAGAAGAAGGGGAAGAGCCGCCGGTTTTGTCGGGGCTGATCAGGACCTTTAACGCCGTGGTGGAATATCTGCGCTGAATACGAGAGTATAAATAAGCTAAGCGGACGAAGGAGTGAGGAATGCAGACAACATTTCTTGCTCTCGTTTTTTCAGAAAGACAAATAAATAAATCGGCGGCGTTTTCCCGGGGTGATATTGTGAAGCGAAAGGCAGAAAATAAAATGATACGGCGGCTTTTGGTGGTTGCCGCTGTATTTGGCACGGTGTGTTTTGCATGTATTGCCGTTCGGCTTTTTTACATGCAGGTGCTCAATTATGATTTCTATCAGCAGAAGGCGCTGTCGCAGCAGACGCGCGACAAGACGCTGACCCCGGTGCGCGGCACCATTTACGACGCCAATATGAAGCCGCTGGCCATCAGCGCGTCGACCGAGATGGTCACCATCGAATCGGTCAAAATTAAAAACGAGGAACAGGGCCTGCTCATCGCCGAAACGCTGTCAGAACTGCTCGAGATGGACTATGACACCGTTCTCAAAAAGGTGCAGGAAAAGTCGACCTATGCCGTGCTGAAGAAAGGCGTGGAAAAGGAGGTCGCCGACCAGATCCGCGAGTTTGTCAAGAAAAATAAGCTCAACTGTATTTTTATGGTGCCCGACTCGACTCGATACTATCCGTTCGGCAACTTTTTGTCGCATGTGCTGGGGTTTGTCGGCTCGGACGGCCAGGGCCTTTCGGGGCTGGAAGCCCAGTATGAAGAGGAGCTTTCGGGCACGCCGGGGCGCGTCATCACGGCGACCAACGCAGCCGGTGACGAGATGCCCTTTGCCTATGAAATGTACTATGACGCCGAGGACGGCCACAGTCTGGTTTTGACCATTGACGAGGTCATTCAGCACTACCTGGAAAAAAATCTGGAAATGGCGCTTTATGATAATAAGGTACAGAATAAAGTGGCCGGCATCATTATGGATGTCAATACCGGCGGCATTCTGGCCATGGCCACCAAACCGGATTTTGACCCTAATTCGCCCTTCACTATTGTCGACGAAGAAGACGCCGCCGCCGTCGAAGCTTTGAGCGGCGACGAACGAAGCACCAAGCGCAGTGAGGTTCTGAATGAGCAGTGGCGCAACAAAGCGATTTCCGACGCCTATGACCCCGGCTCGACCTTTAAAATCCTGACGGCATCGATGGCGCTGGAGGAAAAAACCATATCGCTGGACAGCCGGTATTACTGCCCGGGCTACAAGGTGGTCGACAAATGGAACATCAATTGCTGGCGCACCGCAGGCCACGGCTCGCAAAGTCTGATCGAGGCCATCTGCAATTCGTGCAACCCGGCGTTTATAGAAATCGGCCAGTCGCTCGGCATCGACACGTTCAGTGAGTATGTGCGCGCTTTCGGCCTGCGTGAAAAGACCGGCATTGACCTGCCGGGCGAGGCGAGCGGCATTTATTTCAGCAACATGGGCACCACCGACCTTGCCGTCGCGGCGTTCGGCCAGAACTTTTCCATCACCCCCATCCAGCTCATTACGGCGGTCTCCTCCGTTGCCAACGGCGGCACGCTGTTAAAGCCCTATGTGGTAAAAGAGGTCATTGACAGCGATGGGAACATTATTGAAAGCCGTGACCGGCAGGAGGTGCGGCAGGTCATATCGGGCAGCACTTCGGCGCAGATGTGCGATATTTTGGAACAGGTCGTGACAGTGGGCACCGGCAAAAACGCCTATGTCATGGGCTACCGTGTGGCCGGCAAAACCGGCACTTCGGAAAAAAAGGCCAAGGAGCTGAGCACCGGCGTCAAGGGCCTGCGCATTTCATCCTTTGTCGCCTTTGCGCCGGCCGACGACCCGCAGATTGCCGTGCTCGTCATGCTCGACGAGCCGGGCGTTTATCCGCTGACCGGCGGCATCACCGTCGCGCCCGTTATCCGCCGCATTATGGAGGATGTTCTGCCCTATCTCGAAGTCGAGCCGGTTTACACCGAAGGCGAGTTGGAACAGAAAGATATCACCGTGCCCGGCGTCATCGGCTATGAACGGGGGCAGGCGGAAAGCGCGCTCAAGCAAAGCGGGATCAAATACCGCGCCGAAGGCAGCGGCGACACGGTCACCGATCAGATTCCGGCAGCGGGCGCCGTCGTTTCCAGCAAAGCCGAGGTCATTTTGTACATGGGCGGAGAAAAAACGGAAAAACTGGTGACAGTGCCCGATTTGAGCAACATGTCGGTTGAAACGGCCCGGAAGACGCTGAGCAATCTGGATCTGTATATCCGCGCCACCGGCGCCGTCAATTCGCCGGGCCACGTCGTCGCCATTAAACAGAGCGTCGCGGCCAACAGCAAGGTGGCCGTCGGCACGGTTATCACGGTCGATTTCAGCGACCTTGACCAACAGGCGGAATAGGTCCGCCGAAAGGAGAAGCAATGAAGCTTTGTGATTTGCTGAAAGACACGGCACACCGCTTGGTGGGCTGTGACGGAAATCTTGACATTACAGAAATCTGCTACGATTCGCGCGCCGCGGCGCCGGGAGCCCTATTTGTCGCCGTGCGCGGCTATCAGACCGATGGACATCGTTTTGTCGCGCCGGCGCTGGCGGCAGGCTGTGCCGCCGCCGTGGTAGAAAGCGCGCCCGATGAAAAAGGCCCGTATATTGTGGTGGAAAACAGCCGGCGCGCGCTGGCCGAGCTGTCCGACCGGTTTTTTGGCCGGCCCGCACAGGGAATGAAGCTGGTCGGCGTCACCGGAACCAACGGCAAGACGACGACAACGCACCTGCTCAAAGGACTGATCGAGCAGTGCAGCGGCCAGAAAGTCGGCCTGATCGGCACCAACCACACGCTGATCGGCGACGAGGAGGTGCCAGCCGAGCGGACGACGCCGGAATCTTATGAGCTTTTCAAATTGTTGGCGGCCATGCGCGACGTCGGCTGCGCCTGGGTTGTGATGGAGGTTTCGTCGCATTCGCTGGTGCTTGACCGCGTGTACGGCCTGCATTTTGCCGCCGCCGCGTTCAGCAACCTGACGCGCGATCACCTGGACTTTCACGGCACAATGGAAGAGTACGCACGGGCCAAGAGTCTGCTGTTTACACACTGTGACGCCGCCGTTTTGAACGCCGACGACCAATGGCATACCGTTATGAAGCAGGCGGCCGTCTGCCCCTGTACAACCTATTCGGCCCGGCAGGACGATGCCGATTTGGTTGCCAAGAATATCAGGCTTAAGGCGGACTGTGTTGAGTTCGAGGCGGTGACGACGGGCAACATCGGCCGCGTCAGCCTGGCCATTCCCGGCATGTTTTCCGTTTACAACGCGCTGTGCGCCGTCGGCGTCGGCCTGGCACTGGGCTTTGACTTCCGGCAGATTGTCGACGCCATGCGCACACTGCACGGCGTCAAGGGCCGCATTGAGGTGGTACCGACGGACACGGATTATACCGTGATCATCGACTATGCCCACTCGCCCGACGGCATGGAAAATGTGCTCCGGGCGGTCAGGGACTTTGCCGCGGGCCGGGTCATCGCGCTCTTTGGCTGCGGCGGCAACCGCGACAAGACCAAGCGGCCCATCATGGGAAAAACGGGCGGCAGCTTTGCCGATATTTGTGTCGTCACCACCGATAACCCGCGTAACGAGGATCCGCAGAGCATTATCGACGACATCCTGCCGGGGCTTGAAGGCTGCCCGGCCGAAGTGCATGTCGTCGTCGACCGCCGCGAGGCCATCCGGTACGCGCTTGATCTGGCGAAGCCGGGCGATGTGGTGGTGTTGATGGGCAAGGGACATGAGATGTATCAGGAGGTTCGGGGCGTCAAACTGCACCTGGACGAGCGCGAGGAAATTGCAGCCCACTTGCAGGGGAAATAACAGGCAACAGTCTGGGAACCGGGGGAAAGAACATGAACGAGCGTTACGCACTGCTTCTGGCGGGGGGAATAGCCTTTGTAACCGCGGCCATAGCCGGACCTGCCGTGATCCGCGCGCTCAGGAAGCTCAAGTTCGGGCAGAAAATCCTGGAAGACGGGCCGAAATGGCACATGAGCAAGCAGAATACGCCGACCATGGGAGGGCTCATTTTTATTCTGGGCATTGCCGTGGCCGTCGGTATTTCCGTCATTGCGGGGCAATGGGGCGATCCGCGCCCGCTGTATATGCTGGCGCTCAGTCTGGTGTTCGGGGCTATCGGCTTTATCGACGACTACACCAAAGTCAAGAAAAAGCGCAACAAGGGCCTGACCGCCATGCAAAAGCTGCTTTTGCAAATCGCAGCCGCCGCGCTCTTCCTCACCGTCCTGAAGGTGCAGGGCTACCTGGCGCCCCAACTGGACGTCCCGTTTTTCGGCCTTTCCATTGTGCTGCCGTGGGGGGTGTACCTGCTCTTTTCCATCTTTGTCATTGTCGGCGCCGTCAACGCCGTCAACCTGACCGATGGAATCGACGGGCTGTGCTCGTCGGTGACCGCGGTCGTGGCGCTTTACTTCTGCGCTGTGTACGCGGTGCGCAATATGGCGGCGCCTTCGGTGTTTTCGGCGGCCCTGCTGGGGGGGCTTTTGGGCTTTTTGCTGTACAACCGCTTTCCCGCCCGCGTGTTTATGGGGGACACCGGTTCTTTGTTCCTTGGCGGTGCGGTGTGCTCTATGGCCTTTGTTTATAATGTGCCGCTCATTCTGGTCCCCGTCGGGCTGGTGTATATTGTCGAAACGCTGTCCGATATTTTGCAGGTGGGCTATTATAAGCTGAGCGGCGGCAAGCGCATCTTTAAAATGGCGCCCATTCACCATCACTTTGAAATGTGCGGCTGGAGCGAACGGAAAATCGTCGCTGTCTTTACCGCCGTCACGGCGCTGAGCTGCACGTTGACGTTGTTGTTTGCATAATATCCCGGGAGGTGACCGTCACGCAGAAGCCAAAGAAATCCAGCCGTTCCGGCGGCACGGCCGCCCTGAGCGCACCGCGCGACCTTTCGCAGCTGCCGGTGCGTGAAATGGAGCAGGAGCAAAAGAAAAAGCTGGCGGGAGTCGATCTGCCCTTTACCATGCTGGTTCTGCTGCTTCAGGCGGTGGGGCTCATCGCCCTGTTTTCGGCCAGCTATGCCGACGCCTATTACTATATGGACGGCAACTCCTTTCATTATGCCATTCGCCAGGGCATTTTTGCCGCGGCCGGGCTGGCGGCCATGTATGTCATTTCGCGCATGAACTACCACAAGTTCCACTACTTCGCGCTGCCGCTCATGGCATTCAGCATCGCGCTGCTGGCTACGCGCAAGCTGATTCCGTCCATCTGGGTGGAGCACAACGGCGCGGTGCGGTGGATCAACCTGAAGGTCACCGAATTTCAGCCGTCCGAAATCGCAAAATTTGCCGTTATTCTGTGCTTTGCCAGCCTGATATCGGTATACGGGCCCAAGAAAATGCATACCCTGCGCTACGGCACGCTGCCGTTTATCGGCATGATCGGCGCCATTTGCGGCCTGATGGCCTTGCAGCCGCACCTTTCCGGCATGATCATTGTCGCCGGCATCGGGGTCGTCATGATGTTTATCGGCGGCACCAATATTTTCTGGCTGGGGCTTGGCGGCGGCGCAGGCGCGGCAGTGCTGGTCTACCTGATGATGACGATGGAGCACGCTCAGCAGCGCCTGAAGGTCTGGCTCGATCCCTTTATCGATCCGCGCGGCGACGGCTGGCAGGGCGTTCAGTCCTTTCTCGCCATCGGAACGGGCGGCGTCTGGGGGCTGGGCCTGGGGCAGAGCCGGCAAAAGCATCTCTTCCTGCCCGAGCCGGCCAACGATTTCATCTTTTCCGTCTGGTGCGAGGAAATGGGGCTTGTCGGCGCGCTGCTGGTCATTATCCTGTTCGCGGCCCTCATCCTGCGCGGGTACTACATCGCCATGCGCGCGGGGGATAAGTTCGGGACGCTGCTCGCCGCAGGCGTCACCACGCAGATTGCGTTGCAAACCATTATCAATATGTGCGTTGTCACGGGTCTGATGCCGGTCACCGGCGCGTCGCTGCCCTTTTTCAGCGCAGGCGGCACGTCTTTGATGGTGCTTTTGGCCGAAGTCGGCGTCGTTTTATCAGTATCCCGACGAATACCGGCGCCTAAACAGGGGTAGGTGGAACCATGAAAGTAATTTTCTGCGGCGGCGGAACCGCCGGCCATGTCAATCCGGCCATTGCTGCGGCCGATTATTTTAAAAAGCAGGAGGACTGCGAGATTTACTTTTCCGGCGCAAAGGGCGGTATCGAAGAAAAGCTGGTCGAACGCGCCGGTTACCGCCTGTTTGCCTTTCCGCTGGCCGGTTTGTCGCGCAGCCTGAGCTTTTCCGGCCTGCGGCAGAACGTGCGGGCGGGGCAGAATGCCCTTTCCGCTGTCCGCGAGGCAAAAAAAATTCTGGGTGAAGTGCGGCCGGACGTCGTCATCGGCACGGGCGGGTACGCCAGCTACCCGATGGTGGCGGCAGCCCAGCAATTGGGCATAAAAACCGCGCTGCTCGAAGTCAACGCCACACCGGGCGTCGCCTTAAAACGGCTGAGCCGGCGCGCCGACTGCGTCATGCTCGGTTTTGAGGAGACGGCCCGGCTGGTTAAGGCGAAAAAAACCGTGCTGACCGGCAGCCCGGTGCGCGAGGAAATCGTGCGCTGCCGCAGCCGGGAATATTCCCCTGTTTTTGCGCAAAAGCGGCCGATGATCCTGTCCTTCTGGGGGTCGGTGGGCGCTTTGTATATGAATAAAAAAATGGTTGATTTTGTCGCCCGGACAGCGCGTGAAGGTGAGTTCAACCTGTTGCACGCCGCCGGCGCCAGCAATTATAAATGGATGCCTGATGAAATCAGGCAAAAAGGCTGCGATTTGGACGGCGCCAAAAATGTCGATCTGCGCGAGTATATTTTTGAAATGGACAAGGCGATGGCAAACGCCGACCTGGTCATTTGCCGCGCCGGCGCGAGTACGCTGGCCGAGGTGTGCTGCGCGGGCCTGCCCGCCATCATTGTGCCGTCGCCCTATGTGACGGGCAACCACCAGGAGAAAAACGCGCGCCTGCTCGAGCGCGCAGGGGCTGCGGTCGTCATGACCGAGCCGGAATGCACTGGCGATAAGCTGTATGAAACGGCGCAGGCGCTGCTGCGCGATCCGGACAAGCTGAAAAAAATGGGCGAGTGCGCGCTGAAGCGGGCGCGCCCCGACGCGCTCCAGCGCATTTACAACGCGGTCAAAAGCATTTTGTAGCCAAAGAACAGCCATATATCACCTCTCGCGAGGCTGCGGCATAGTATGGCGTGAGAAAGGCGGGGGGCTTCCTCCGTTACCCGCGCGAGAGGAGAATAATATGAGTATGCTTGTTATCAACGGCGGCAGGCCGCTCGCCGGCGCTGTTGCCATCAGCGGCGCCAAAAACAGCGTCCTGCCTATTTTGGCGGCTACACTGGTCAACGCCGGCCAGAATATTTTACATAACTGCCCCGACCTGCGCGATGTTGATTCCGCCATTAAAATCCTGCGGCACCTGGGCTGCAAGGTGACGCGCGAAGGGCAGACGGTTGTTGTCGACTCGTCGGTCATCGAAAGGTGGGACGTGCCCGACAGCCTGATGCGCGAAATGCGCTCGTCGGTGATTTTCCTCGGGCCCATTATCGCCCGCTGCGGCCGCGCCCGGTTGACCACCCCCGGCGGATGTGAGCTGGGGCCCCGGCCCATTGATCTGCACCTTGACGCGCTACGCCGTCTGGGCGTGCGTGTGGAGGAGCGGGGCGGCGAAATCCTGTGTGAGTCGGGGAAAATGGAGGGGCGCGACGTCATATTGTCCTTCCCCAGTGTCGGCGCAACGGAGAACGCCATGCTGGCGGCGACGGCGTGTACGGGGGTCACCCGCATCATCAACGCGGCGCGCGAGCCGGAAATCTGCGATTTGCAGGAGTTTTTGCGCAAAACAGGGGCCAACATCACCGGCGCGGGCGGTTCGGAAATCGCCGTGGTCGGCGGAAATACCCGGCGCGACACCGAGCACCGGATTATGCCGGACCGCATTGAAACGGCGACTTATCTGTGCGCGGCGGCTGCCTGCGGCGGCGATATAACGCTGCGCGAGTGCGAACCAGAGCATGTGGGCACAGTGACCAGCGTTTTGAGCGAGGGCGGCTGTGAAATCAGCGTGGCCGGACGCAGCATCCGCCTGCGGGCCGAAAGGCCGCTGCGCGCTCTTCCGCCGGTCCGCACCATGCCGTATCCCGGATTCCCCACCGACGCGCAGGCGCAGATGATGGCGGCCGCCTGTACGGCAAGGGGAACGACGATTTTTCTGGAAAACATCTTTGAAAACCGATACCGCCATGTCGGCGAGCTGATGCGCATGGGTGCGCGCATTAAGGTTTCGGGCCGCGTGGCTGTGGTCGACGGCGGCGCCCCGCTGCACGGCGCCGAGGTGCAGGCCACCGATTTGCGCGGCGGCGCGGCGCTGGTCATTGCCGCTCTGGCCGCCGAAGGCCAAAGCCGGATTGGCGAGATTCATCATATTGACCGCGGCTATCAGGCGATTGAAACGGTTCTGTCCGGGCTGGGCGCCGACATCCGCCGTCAGGAGACGAAAAAATTACAGGAATAAATGAAAGCGAAGCGACATGAAAAAAAGCGCTGCACAAAAGCGGAATAACAGGCGTCGCAGACGGCGGAGAGGCTCCGGCGTCTTTGTGACGCTTTTGTGCATTGTCATTATCGCGGCAGCCGTTTTGACGGCCGTGACAATTTTTTTCAAAATACGAACGGTGACCGTCGCGGGAGAAAGCCGGTATTCAGAGGCGGAAATTGTCGCCGCGTCGGGGATTGCATCGGGCCAGAACACCTTCCTGCTCAATAAATTCGCCGCGATCAACCGCATCTTTTCAGCCTGCCCGTATCTGGACGAAATTGTCATGCACAGGCGTCTGCCCGACGAAATCGAAATCGTCGTGACAGAATGCGTGCCCGTGGCCGTCATTCAAAACGGAGAAAGCTATTATATCATCGACGAAAAGTGCAAGCTGCTGGAGGAAACCGATGTGACCGGCGCGCAGCCATACTGCAAAATTGTGGGGGTTGCACTTCAGGATCCGGAAATTGGAAAGACTGCCATATTCAGTGAGCCGGAAAAAGAGAA
>CANEGK010000011.1 GCA_947427035.1 uncultured Clostridium sp. | reverse complement strand
CATCATCCGCTCGATTTCTTCCTGGCTCAGCTTTCGGTCCCCGCCGCCGGCAGGCTCCGGTTCCGGCGCGGGTGCGGCCGGTGCGGCGTTTGCCTGCATCATCCGCTCGATTTCTTCCTGGCTCAGCTTTCGGTCCCCGCCGCCGGCAGGCGCCGGTTCCGGCGCAGGTGCAGCCGGCGCTTCCGTATCCTCGCCCCCGCTCACCTCATTTTCCAGCCCCAAGCCCTTAAGCAGCTCCTTCGCCAAGTCGATAGACATGACGTTCATGAACTCGCTTTCCATCGCGCCTTCAATCTTCAGCGAAAACTGGACAACAACCAGTGTATTGGCATCCTGCGGGATATGCTCCCGTTTAAACTTCTCCATGTCGTCCAGTTCAAACGGCAGAGGCGTTGAAATATTGACGGCATATCCCAAAAAGTCGGACAGCGCAGTCGCTGCGGCGCCCATCATCTGATTCATGACTTCACACACAGCGCTGATGGTCAGCTCGTTCAGCTCGAACTCTTCATCAGGCGTTTCCGAACCCATCAAAATATCAACGATGACCTTGATGTCGCTCTTTTTCAGCAGCATCAGGTTGCTGCCCGACAGACCGGAAACATATTTGATTTCCACGCCCATGGCCGGTTCGATATTGCGTATCGACAAGTCTTCTTTGTCAATGACAATAACGGTAGGCGTTGTAATGTCCACCCGGTGATTCAGCATGTTTGATACCGCGGTAGCTGAAGAGCCGAGACTTATATTCATCATCTCGCCGATGGCGTCTATTGCCATCGGGCTGAACACTTCTTTTTGCATCTTGTCTACTCGCTCCTTTTTTCAGCTTGATAGCATACGTCATCTATCTTGACAGCCATATTCTTTTTGTAAACTCCGATATGGCCTGTAAACCAACGATATCCGCCAATTTCCAGATGGACAGGCGATTCTTTCGGCTGTCCCAAATCGATGACATCGCCCACGTTCAGGTGGTAAATGTCGTTTAAGGTCAGGTTGGTTTTTCCCAGCTCTGCTACAATTTCCAGACTGGAGTCACGCAAATGCTCAAAGATTTCCTGCGATTTCTCTTCTTCATGTGTTTTCCTACCCGGGGCTTCCCGATTAATTTCAGAAAACACGTTGGTCAGCATGACAGCCGGCAGGCAGATGCTCATCCGCCCGGAATGCGTAGGAAACTGTAGTTTCAGGTCTACGATGATAACGATTTCGTCAATCGGCATCAGCTGAACCAATGTGGGGTTGACCTCCGTCCTGCTGTAAACAAACTCTACCGGCAGGTAATTTTCCCAGCTCCCGCCCATTACCGACACAAGATCCTGCATGATGCTTTCGTAAAGCCGCAGCTCCAAATCCGTGTAGGTGTAATCCGACTGCACGTTGATGTCCTGTGTCCCTTCGCCGCCCATCATGCGATCCATCATTCCCATAGCCGCGCTGGTGGAAAGATAGACGAGAATGGGCGCGCCGCCGTCTTTTCCGTTGATCATCACATCGGCCAGAGAAAGAACGTCGCCTTCTACCAGTGCATTCGAAAACTCGTAATACTTTTGTTCTTCAATGCTTTCCACATCGATTTCGCAGTTGATGCGAAGCAGTCCGTTCAGCCTGGAATTGATGACGCGCGTATAATTTTCAAAAATGCCGTTCAGCATTTTGATCCGGTCTTTGGTAAACTTTTTAGGGCTGGAAAAATCGTATTTTCGATATTTCTTTTCTGACTGCCCGCTGTCCGCCTTATCCAAATCTTTTTCACCGCTGCGGACGGCGCTCAGCAAAGCGTCTATCTGACTTTGTGACAATACGTCAGCCATAAAATATGCTCCACCGCCTTTGCAATCACCTGGTTTGTTATTTTATAAACCAGCGATCCAGGCAGGGACTCGCTGGATATTGTCTCAAGGTCTTTTCGTTTAATCTGACGTATAGTAACTTTCCGTATTTCCGGCCAGCTCGGCCTCCAAATCACGGCCGCTGACGACCATTTCAACACGGCGGTTTTTGGCCCGCCCTTCGGCAGTGTCGTTGTTGGCGACCGGCCGCCACTGACCGTAGCCCTCGCTGATCATCCGAGCGGGATCAACCGTACAGTGCTTTTGAATATGCGCTAATGCGTTGGCCGCACGCTGGGCCGACAGATTCCGGTCAACGTCAATATCGTTCGGCCTGTTGGGATCGGCCTGCGCTGTGTGGCCCATAATATCGATCTCGTCAATAGACTCCGCCACATTTGAAAGCATGGACGCGACCGCTTCAAGGATGGGCTTTCCCTCTTCACGCAGCGTGGCGTCGTTACCGTTAAAAAAGACAACATCGTTAAACGTGACAAAAACCTTTCCGTCGCCTTTGGTAACCGAAATGTTGTTTTCCAGCCCTTCCCTGCTGATATATTCCAACAGGGCCTCGTAAAGCTGATCCATGTCGTTTCCGATTTTTTCCTGCGTCAGCCCGATGCCCTCTCCCGATCCGTTGGGGTCGTCGGGAGGCGGGTCGGCGCTCGGCCCTTCGTTGCCCGGGGTTTCTTTAATAGCCTCCGCAGCGTCGGGGTTAAAGCTCATAACCAGAGCTTTCCAGTTTTCCTCGCTGATGGTTGACATGGAGTATAAAAGGACAAAGAAGCAAAGCAGCAGGGTCACCATATCCCCATATGTATCCATCCAGTTCGCGCCGCCGCCGCCGCCTTTTTTCTTTTTCACACTTTCTCATTCCTCTCAGGAACAAATGTCCGCGGCCGGGGCTATTCGGCTTCGCCGCCGCTGTCTTTCTTTCCCTTCTTGCCGCCGCCTTTTCCGCCGTTCGGATCGCGCTGTTTCTGGTCAAGATAGGTCAGCAGGCGCTCTTCCAGGAACTTCGGGCTTTCACCGGACTGTATGGACACAATGCCTTCGACAATGATCATTTTGCACAGCACTTCCTGGGAATCGCGTGTGCGCAGGTTGGTGGCAATCGGCCCGAACAGAACGTGCGCCAGGATACAGCCATACAGTGTGGTTATCAATGCAGTGCCCATATCCGAACCCAGTGATGACTGCCCGCCGCCGCTCAGGTCCATGTTTTTCAGCATATTGATGAGGCCGACCAGCGTACCGACCATACCGAAAGCCGGAGCAACCGAGGATGCTTTGTCATACATACCGGCCACCTCTTCATGGCGGGCGGACATGGACTCGATGTCGTTGTTCAGAATGCCGCGCACCTTATCCGGGTCGTTGGCGTCGACTATCAGCATAATCGCCTGCTTGAAGAAGGGATCCTTTTGTTCGTTTGCCTTTTCTTCCAGCGCGAGCAGGCCGCTTTTACGGGCGATTTGCGCCAGCTCTACCAGCTGATCGATATATTCCTTCGGCTTGTGCTTTTTCGTGTTGAGCATGATGCCGAAATGCTTGGGAATGGATGCCAGCATCTTCCCCGGAAAGCTCGCAACGACGACGCCGATGGTACAGCCGATAACAATCAAAACGCTCGACGCATCAAAAAAGTTGCCAATCTGCTTGAAAACAACTTCAATGCTTCCGTCTACCGTCTTAGTGACCATGCCGAAAACCATAACGGCAATCGCAAACACAACACCGATAATATAAGTTAAATTCATAAGGTTGTTCCCCTTTGTTAAACGTCAAAAGAAGCGCCTGCAGAATGAATCGTCAATTTCAACGCTTGTCCGTAATGGTGATCTCTCTGTAGATGTCCTGTATTTTCGCATTATAGTCAGCAATCTTCTGAATGATCTCGTCGGCGCTTTCCAGCACCAGGAAAAAGTCGTGATTTGCCATAACAATTTTGGACTCGGGAATCATTTCGATGCACTCGATCTGGTGATGATTGACCAGGAACTTGTCGCCGTTTCTTTTTGTCAAGGTAATCATTCTCTGCCCTCTTCCTTTCCGACGTGGCCAGCCTGACACAGGGGGATCATCCCCTGTGTCAGGCTGATGTGGTTATTTAGCGTTTCATGTTGACCAGTTCTTCGAGCATGGAGTCGGTGACCGTGATAATACGGGTGTTGGCCTGATAGCCGCGCTGCGTCGTAATCATCTCGGAGATCTCGGTTGCAAGGTCAGCCTTGGACGCTTCCAGGCCGCCGCACTTAAGCGAGGTCGCGCCGCCGTCATAAACGCGCATACCCTGCGGCGGATTGGCGCCGTTCAGCAGGCTGCCGTTGACGCTGGTAATGCCGCGGGTAAACGCGGTCAGATCGGTCGGCGGAGCGTCGGCCGGCAGCTGATCGCTGTTGCCGATATACATGTCGTCGCCGATGCCCCCCATCAGCGCGACCTGCAAATCGCCGGCGCCGTCGCCCGCTTTGTAGTACGGGCCGTCCAAGTGGGTGACGCCATTGGGGTTGGTCACGTTGCCCATAGCAATGATGCCGATGGTGATGACCTCGCCGGTGTCCTTGGTGGTCGCCGTAATGCGGCCCGTCTCTGGCGAAATAGTCACGCTGTCGACTGCGACGAAGGGCAGTTCGGCTCCGTTCTCCCCTGTGGCATCCGTCAGGCGGCCATTGGCTGCCTGGGTCGCGTAGCGCACCACAAGAGTTTCTGTCGGCGGAGTTGCATTATCCACCACCGTCTGCATTTTGGGATAACGTATGGGAACGAGCTGATCGCTGAAAATCGGCTCGCCGTTGACATTGCCGATGCACATGAAGCCGTAAACGACCGAACTGTCATTATTGGTCAGGTAGCCGTCCGCCTTGAACTCAAAGTTGCCGACGCGCGTCAGGTTCAGTGCCTTGAGCGAATCGGGCCGCGTCGCGTCGATGGTATTGCACGTCGTCTTATCGCCGACAAGGAAGAAGCCGTCGCCCTGAATCATGCAGTCCAGGCCGTTGGCCGTGGGCGAAAAGGTGCCCGTGCTCATATCAATATCAATGGACGAAATCTGAACGCCATAACCAACCTGCGAAGGGTTGCGCGCGCCCGTTGTTGTCGTGCCGTTCGAGCCGCCTGTCGAGGTGACGTACAGCGAGTCGGAAAAGACGGCGCGCTGCGCCTTATAGCCGAACGTATTGACGTTTGCGACGTTGTTGCCAATGACGTTGAGCTTGCTCATATGCGATTTCAGGCCGGAAATGGCCGCGTACATAGCTCCGGTCATATTGTTTAAATGCTCTCCTTTCGATTTGGCGCCGCCTGCCCCCCGTCAAACGGACAAGGGGCAAAGGCATCCGAAACCGGTCCTGCCATCTGTATTTTACAGGAATACGGCGCCGTCAATGTTGGTAAATACGCTTTCTTTCATTTCCTTTTGCGTGATTGCCGTGATGACCCTGGCGTTGGGCACGTTGATAATGAAGGCTTTTTCCGCATCCATTGCCAGAATGTTGGTTGCCCCTTTGGCCTGCGCCCGCACCATGCTGCCGCGCAGCTGATCCATCAGATCGGGCGTAATGGATATTCCCCGTTCTTCAGCCCGGGACATTGCGTGCTTGGAAAAGGCGACGTCGCGACCGGGCTGCTGTGCCTGCTGCGTTTTCGCTTTGCCAAGCTCCTGCTGCAAAACCGCGCCAAACCCCCCGTTTTGGGCGGTACGGTTGGCAGATACCGAAGTCTGCTGCCGCGGCTGGTTTGCCAGTTTTTCAATCATGGACAATCAAATCACCTCACTCCGCCGGATTCTGCGGTCCGTCAGGCTCGGTCACGGGCGGCTGTTCGGTCTGCGACCCGTCATCGGGCTTTTCTACATCTTCGATTTTCGGCAGACGCCCAATCGCCATGATTTCGCTCAAATAGTAATACTGGTCGCCAACGAAAACAACCTGCTCTCCGCCGTAAGTGCCTGTCGCCGACACAGTGCCGGTTATTTCCTGCAAATTGCCGTTGCCGTCATAGGTGCCGATCGTCACTTCCTTGCCCACCAGCGAAGCGGCATAAGACATAACCGATGCGTCCGTCATATTCACCAGCGCCTGCACCATCTGCATCTGCACCAACTGGTTCAGCATTTCCGACGTGTCTGCCGTGTCGTCAATGCTCTGGTTTTGGAACTGCGCAACCATCAGCATCAAAAAATCCGTCATGTCCAGGCCGAGCTTGTCTTTGGTGTTGCTCGTCTGCTTGGCTGCTGTATTATTGGCCGCACCTGTGCTCATATAGGTGGACAAATCGCCAATATAGCTCATACTTGTTTCCTCCTTTCCGTCAGGATACCTCTTCCAGCGGGATCAATCCCAGCCGGAGCTGCTGCAAAAAGTCCTCGGTGCGCGGGGCGTGCTGTCTGCGCCGTTCCTGCTGCTGGCCGCCCTGGTCGTTCCGGCCGTCCTGGAAGTTATCTTGCCTCTCATTCGTCTGGCGGTTTTCCTGCTGTTCGCGAACCTCGATCTGTGCTGTCTGATAACCGCGGTCAGCCAACATGCTTTGCAGTCCGGACACATGTTTTTCCAACAGTCCGCGGGTCTGTCCGCTTTCCGCATTGATCACGATGTGCATGATGCCGCTGTGATCCTGTGTGATTTCGATCTTCACGCTGCCCAGCGTCTCGGGCGTCAGCTTGATTTCGACCTTGGATTCGCCGTTTTCCAGCGCCTGGGTCAGCTTTTCCTTGACCTGTGTTTCCACATCGGCCTTCGCTGTCTCGACAGTTTCAGTCTGCGCCGGCGCTTCGGCAACCTTAATAGGCGCTGCCTCTACATTTTCGAAAAGCGGCGCCTCTTCGGCGGCTTTATCTTCGGTATCGTTCCGTTTGACGCTGACTTCGACCTTGGCATCTTCAAAAAGCTGCGCTTCGCCGCTGTCTTTGGCCTCGGTCTGCGTCGCCTGCGGCTGTACGGCCCGTATGCCATCCTGCGGCAGCTGTTCGGCCGCCTGCTGTGCATCCGGCTGCCCGCCCTGCTGCGCTTCCGCCGTCTGCACCGCAGACTGTACGGCTTCACCCAGGACAGGGGCCTGTACGGTTTCTGCCGCCATCGGCGTTTGTACTGCCGTGCTGTCCAGTTCGGGCACAACCGCGTCAACATTCGTCACGGCCATCTGCTGTTCGGGCACTGCATCGACATTGATCCACACCATTTGCGCGCAGGCCAATTGCTGTGCGACGTCATAGTTCGGCTGCTCTGCCTGTTCCTGCTTACCCGCATCCTGCGCCGTATTGGTTTTATCCGACGCCGGGGCGTCCTGCCCGCTCGCCGCAGCGGTTTTATTGCTGCCCGACGGCTTGGCCGCATCCGCTTTCTGCTCCAACAGCTTGGAAAAATCGCTGGATGCCGTCTGATCGCTGCTGCCGCCTTGTTTGGGAAGCTGCATTGCCGTCATCAGCTGCAACATACTCATCGCTGCGTTATATGCCTGTTCCATCTCTCTTTCACCTCCTTTCAATGAAATTGTATTTCCAAACGGTCGGCTTTAACCCACCGAAATGGACGCTTTTTTCGTACTACGCGGTTGGTGCGGTTGCTCGGGCCGCACTGACAAACTCTTCAATCAGCAGCTCTTCACTTTTCTGTACGGCCTTTTTGTAGCCGTCCAGCTTCTTTTCGCGAAGCTTTTCCAGCGAAGCCGTCTCTTTTTTGGCTTCAACTACCACCGCACGCTTCTTCTCTTCCTCCGCGCGGCATTGCTCCAGGCGCTCGGTTTCCTTTTGAATCTGCGCTTCCAGCGTCCGCAGGCCGCTCTGATACATCATGGCCTGCACAATCAACATTCCGCTCTGCTTTTTTTCGCAGAATTCTTCATTATAGTCGCGATAGCTTTGCCACGCCTGCTCCAGGATTTCTTCCTGCTGGCGCAGCTGTGCCAATGCTATGGCATGTTCGCCCTGGGCTGATTCCAAAATCTGCTCTTTATAATCGAGCACTTTGTCGAGCGCAAAAACAAACTTTTTCATTTCCGCACACCATTATATGCTGTCATTTCAAAATCTCCTCCAGCTTTTGCAATGTTTCTTCGTAAGAGAAGCTCTCATTGATCCCCTGCATCAGGAATGCGTTGACGGCATCTATCTTAGACAAAGCAAAATCCAGCTTCCGGTTGGTCCCCTGTTTATAGGCGCCAATCGCAACCAGATCCGCATTTTTTTCATAAATACTTAAAATGTCGCGCAGCCGTGAAGCCAGCTGGCGGTGTTCGGGTGAAACAATTTCAACCATCAGACGGGAAATGCTGGCGCTGATGTCAATGGCTGGGTAATGGTTGCTGTTGGCCAGCGCGCGGGACAAAACAATGTGTCCGTCCAAAATGCCGCGGACCGTGTCCGCGATGGGCTCGTTGGTGTCGTCACCCTCGACCAAAACCGTATAAACGCCGGTGATGGAACCTTTGCTGAAATTGCCGCTACGCTCCAAAAGCTTGGGAAGCTCGGCATAAATCGAAGGGGTATAGCCGCGGGCCACCGGCGGTTCCCCTATAGCCAGGCCGATTTCGCGCTGCGCCATAGCGAACCGGGTCAGCGAATCCATCATAAGCAGCACATCGTACCCCTGATCGCGGAAATATTCGGCAATTCCCGTTGCGACTGAGGGGCATTTCATACGCAGCATAGCCGGCTGATCCGAAGTTGCGACGACCAGAATGGAGCGCCGCATTCCCTCTTCGCCCAAGTCTTTCTGAACGAACTCAAGAACCTCACGTCCGCGCTCGCCCACCAGTGCGATGACGTTAATATCAGCCTTTACATTTTTGGCTATCATTCCCATCAAGGTGCTTTTCCCGACGCCGGAACCGGCAAAGATTCCGATACGCTGACCTTTGCCGATGGTGTTGAGCCCGTCAATGGCTTTGATGCCGAATTCCATGCGCTGACGGATGGGGGGGCGCTGGAGCGGATTGATATAAGAGCCAATAATACAGTAGGGCGTTCCGCCCTCAAAAGCCTCTCTGCCATCGATCGGCTGGCCGAGCGCGTTGATGATGCGGCCGCGCAGGAACTCGCCGACCCGCAGTGTGAGCTGCGTTCCGGTATTGCGCACAAAGTTGCCGGCTGAAATACCCGTCATGTCCGAGTATGGCATGAGCAGGATGCGATCATTTTTGAAGCCGACAACCTCGGCCGTGACCTGGTGTCCCGATTCGCCGTTATAAATACGGCAGATATCGCCGACCGCCGCATGTCCCCCCGACGCTTCGATGGACATCCCAACAATGTTTTCGATTTTGCCGGTCAGGCTGTAGGTCTCTGCATTGTATATCTGACGTGCCATCTGCTGAAAAGCGGACATGCTCGTTTCTCCTTACAGGCTGAAAACAGCCATATCACCATCGCTCTGGCGGTTGCTTGATAACATATTGCGTATATTTCCCAGCTGTGTCGACGTACTGGCGTCAATGATTTCATCGGGCATTTCTATCACGCAGGTGCCCGACTCATCATCTGCCATAGGGATAATGCGCACCCTGTCGGACAGCGCTGAAATGGCAGACACCAGTGACGCGGGAATTTGCCCCATCCGCTTGACATCGCACTCCGCAATGTAGATATGAACCCATTCCCTATGCTTGCGCTTATCCAGCGCCGTCTGCACCATACGGCCGATAATCTCCGTACTGCTTTTCAGGCTGATGCAAATGACCTTTTCGGCAATGGCGATAGCAAGATCCCGCAAATCGTCCATGCTTTCATCCAGATGCCGGTCGACAGCCGCTCCGGCCTGTTCCAAAAAGCGCTGTACTTCTTCCTCCATGCGGGCGGCCTGGGCTTCGCGATCCTTTTTTCCCAGCTCCAGCGCCTGCGCCACCCCTTCCAGATATCCTTCCTGCCTGCCGGCGTCCTTTGCTTCTTGGCAGATCCGTTCCGCCTCTTTCTGTGCCTGCTCCCTCGCCTGCTCCAAAATGGTTTGCGCTTCACGGTGTGCGTCCTGCACAATTGCCTCGGCCTGAACGCTGGCATAATCCAACGGCGTCAACTGTGCCGGCTCTTCTGCATCCGCTTCCCGATCATCCGTCATTTCAGTCTCGTTTTGCGGCTCTACGCTTTCAGAAACTCCGCCGTTCCCGTCTTCTGTCTCGTCGTCCGGTATCTCAAATGATGAAACATCTGGGAAGACATACGCTTCCGTTTTGATAGTGGAAAAACTTTTGAGTAGGTTATGCAATGATATCGTCTTTCCCACCCTTCAAAATAATAATCTCGTTTCTTTCTTCCAACCCGCGAATGATGTCCACAATACGCTGCTGCGCTTCTTCGACGTCTTTCATGCGTACATTCGTGGTGATTTCCAGGTCTTCCTTGATGCTCTGCGCCATACGGGCAGACATGTTGGCAAAAAGTTTATTTGCGACATCGCTGTTTGCCACTTTAAGTGACAAGACAATATCGCGGGTGTCGCAGTCACGCACAAAGCGCTGCACCGAACGGTCGTCCATGGTGACGATATCTTCGAAGACAAACATACGCTTGCGGATTTCGCCGGCCAAATCCTGGTCGTGCTCGGACAGCCCATCGAAAATGTTTTTCTCGCTGGCGCGATCGAGGTTGTTCATGACGTCAGCCACATAATCGATGCCGCCGACCTTGACGTTATTGGTAATAACGATATTAGAGAACTTCTTCTGCATTTCCGCTTCGATAATCTTAACCGCGGCAGGTGAAGCGCTTTCTATCTTCGCCATGCTCTCGACAATCTGAATCTGCTTGCTGCCATCCATCTGTGCGATGACACCCGCCGCTTTATCCGCTTCCATATAAGAAAGCACCAGTGCAATGGTCTGCGCCCGCTCATTTTGCAGCGCCGCGAAAAGCGAACGGACATCGGCCTTGCTCATGAAAGAAAATTGCCTGTTTTTCAGTGATTTTGTAACTTTATTTAAAAGCTCGCTGGCTTCCTGCGATCCATAGGCTTTTTCCAGAACCATCCGGGCGTATTCCAGCCCGCCCTCGGTGACCGCTTTATTGGTCATGCAAAGCTGGTAAAAATCGTTCAGCGCTTCTTCAGTCGACTCGGGATCCAAGAAACCCATCCGGGCGACTTCAAGGGTCAGCTGCTCAATTTCCTCCGGCTCCATGAACTTGTAAAGCTGCGAAGCCTTTTCAGCCCCCAGTGCGATAATCACCGCCGCCGCGCGCTGTGCGCTGGTCAAATCTGACTTGCGCTTTGGCGTTTCCTGCACCGGCCGGGTCTCTTTTACCGTCACTGCGGCTTCAGCCATCGTTCTCTTCTCCCTTCAGCAGTATGCGCACCATTTTGGCCGCAACCTCCGGGTTTTCGTCTGCAAACTTGCGGATATCCCGGCGCAGCTCCATACTTTTTTCGCTTTTCAGACTCATGACGTCGGCGCCCGCAGGCTCGGCTTCGGGCATCTGCACCAAAGACAAGATTTCATTTACGGCCTGCTGGTCATCCTCAAGCGCCATTCTCTTCTTTTTGCGCTTCTTTCGAATGACAAGAATCAGAAGCAGAGCAAGCAGGAAGAAAAGCAGTCCGCCGGCCGCCGCATAAATGACCCACATCGGAAGCGTCCCGCCGGGATTGATCGACTCGCCGTTGCCGCTCTGGCCGTTTTGGAAGGGGCCCGAATAAATCGAAATTCTGTTTTCCGCAGTATCATCGCTGATACCGGCAGCGCGCGCAACCAGGCTTTGCAGCTGATCGACGTCAACACCGCCAGCCGCTACCGTCGAGTTGACGGTGACGGCCACCATACAGTCGCTCAGATAACCCGCTGTGCGCTCAATATGTTTCTCGCTTCTCGGGTTGTCATAGTCGACCTGGCCGCTTGTACCAATCTGCCGCTCGGTCCCATCCGGATTCAAATTATCTTCAATATAGGTCGATAAATCGGAGTTGGAGTTGGCCCCCACAACGCCGCCCGGCGTCTCATCGTCGCCGCGGACCACATAATCGTCATAAATTTTCGAACCGATGATGCCCTCGCCATTGGTACTGCCGTCCTGTGCATACTCAGGCAGATATACATCGGTATTGTCCTCAATGGTTTTATTGACATCAACCGTGCAGTTGACGCCGACCTTGACATTGTCTTCGCCAAACAGCGGAACGAGCACCAGCATGACATTGGAGCGAATCAGATTGTTGTACTTTTCCTCTAACAACAGTTTAAGCGCCGACGAATCGCTGCTGCTCTCCAGTCCGGCGTCAGTAGAATACATATTGCCCCGTGTGTCTGAAATTTTGACAGCCCCGATTTGCAGGCCCTGCACCGCGTGCGCCAGCAAATGGCGGATGGCCGTCGCCTGCTGATCCGTCAGCAGCTCGCCGTCCCGCATGGTAATGATGACGCTGGCCGAAGCCTCAACCCGGTTGCTGCTGTCCAGCACATAGGTTCTGTCCGTCCCCGGAGAGATGGTAACCCCGGCGTCTTTAACACCGTCAAAGCAGCGGATGACCGCCCCCATACGATCCTGCAGATCCTGCAAATAAGCCGCGTTGCGCTCGGCCTCCGTCGAAAGCGCGCTGACATGATCATAATATGTAGAGTACGCGAAGCCGTTTCGCGGATACCCTTCCATGACGAGCTTTGCTTTCAGCGCGACTTCCTGACCGGAAGGCACCAGAATTGTATCATTGTTTTCCCACCGGTAATCTGTCGCGCCCAGGCTTTCCAGGTAAGACATGATGGATGACGCCTCTTCAGAGCTCACACCAGTGACCAAAACAGCGTATTCACGATTTGAATTGAGGAGCACAACAACCGCAATCACCAAAGCCAACGCCACTGCGGTCAGTATCCAAATTTTCTTTGATACCTTGCCCAGCAGGGTTTTGGTCTTTTCCCAGTACCCTTTTAACTTTGTTTCCAACCGCTATCATCCTCCGGCGCCAAATGTCTGTCAGCTTAAAGGCTGATGCGTGTGATCTCCGAATAAGCGTCCAAAGCCTTGTTCCGCAGCTGCACCAGCAAATCGACGGCTATTTGGTTTTTGGACTGGGCAATCATCAAAAGCGCCGGGTTGTCCAGTTCGCCCACAGACAGCTGGTACTGCATCTGTGTCTTTTCCGCATCGGTTGTCTTTACATTATCAATGGCCGAACGGAAGATGGATCCAAAGCTTTCAAAGCTGCCGGTCACCGGCGAGACGGCGCCGGTTTTTTCGGGCTCTTTTACTCGGGCAATCGGTTGGATCTGCTCTATATTCGAAATCATGGGAATCGCCCTCCTAAGACGTGAGTTGCTTTTACTTGCCTATTTCAAGGCCCTGCGCGATTACATTTTTGATAGCGTTGAGCATGGTAACGTTGGCAGAATATGCCTGCGTCGCCGCCATTGCATCGGTCATTTCCTTGACCATGTCCACATTGGGCAGCGAAACATATCCCTCTTCATCCGCGTCGGGATGCGTCGGATCATACACCAGCTTGAAGTCCGAAGGATCCTCTACAACGGCTGTGACGCGGACGCCGCCGACCATTTCCGACCCTGTCCTGACCGGCAGGCCGACCGCCGCGCGCTGCATAGCCGCGCGAAAGCTCTCGTCGCCGGTGTTGGCCTGAAAAACCACCAGCTTACGGCGATAGGTCCCGCCGCCGTTTTCCGTGCGCGTAGTGCTGGAGTTCGTGACGTTTTCTGATACGATGTCAAGGCGCAGCTGCTGTGCCGTCAGACCCGAGCCGACAATATTCAAAGTATTTAAAAAAGCCATTCCGTCCGCCTCACTTCATTATTGTCCGCGCACAGCTGTGCGCAACGTCGCCAGATCGCTTGAAATCGAACTCATCACATACCGCAGCTGATAGGCGTTCCGAACCATTTCTACCATCTGTTCAGTGGCGTTGACGCCGTTGTCATCCATGCGCGTAATATCCGGCGCGTCGACCACGGCGAACTCAGACTCGTTTAAAATTTCCCGCACCTTGCTGCGCGGCGCACGGCCGCGTACCGCGCTTTCCAGCTTTTCGCGCAGATTTTCTTCAAAAGTGACTACCTTTGTTTTATAGTTTGGTGTTTCTGCATTTGCAATATTATCGGACAAAGCAGCCTGCTTGGTCCACAAAAAGCCCATTGATTTCTCCATCATGAGCATTGAATTGCTCGACAAAAAATCCATATCTGCTCTCCTCTCCAGACAAATTCTTTTCCTGTCCTCGGGCGTATGGTAACATTCCACAAAAATCGCGGGAAAAGCCATGCATAAACCCGCAAAAATCACATAACCAAAATTATGTGATGTGCCGCCCCGCGATAATGTATATGTAAATCGATGTTATTATACATCTTCTCAGCAGAAAACTCAATACCAAACCGGCAATTTTTTTTGATTTTTTCTTTTCCTTTCTCCCTTTTCAGGAAATGTTTTCAAGAAAATACATTTTCAAATCTTCAGCAAATATTCATCTTCACTTACCCATCCTGCCGAGTGCTTTTCCCACTCTTTTCTATGCTTTTTCATCCTTGCCGATCCATACTAAATTTTCCAATTGTAATAGGCTGATATTCTCATATCCATGCTGATGCTCTCTTCCAAATTCCCTTCAAATTGCTACTTTTACAACCTTTTTTACTTTAAAAATCCGCGATTCCCGTAGGAATCGCGGATTTTTTCTCGCGCAGGCAATGCCGCCTGTCATTTTTTGGCCTTTAAAACGCCTGCTTTCTCCCCTCAAACGTTTTGCTCCCAGCCAAGTATTTCATTTTCTTTTTCTACCATTTGTATGTATGAACGTTCACGCAAATCAAAAAATCCATCCGAGATCAATTTCTGGCGTTTTGTGTACAACCGTGACAGACACCGTGGATTGGCCTTATTTACGTCGACCTGCGCATCACCGGCCAGGTTTTGAATTCGCTTCCATATCACATATCGGTCCAGCGGCTTTCCATTCCGCCAGGAAAAAATGACCCCCGTTTTTTCATTTTTACTTGCGTAATCCAACAACTCGCTTTTCAGCGGTTCTAAAATACGTGCGCGCACAACCCTCTCCCGGCGCTTCCACTCGACGTATCCCCGTTTAACGGCTTCCACCGTCACATACTGCAAATTACTTACGCCTATCCCGGTATTTGCAAAGGTCTTGATCATGTAATAGATCTGTTCATCTTCCAGCGCCTTTGCCACCTGCAAAAGGCGCCAGTATTCCTCCTTGCTCAGTTCCACAGGCGGGCGGCTTTCGGACACCGGCCTCTCAACCGTCCAGTCTTTGCAGCCAATATATTTTAAAAAACTGTTGACAGCGCTTAGCTTCGAGCGTACCGTAGCGTTTGAATAACCCGTCTCAAAGATCAGATAGTCCCGCCAGTTTTTCAAATTTTCCTGGTTCAGACGCCAGCCTTTGCCCACAAATTCGGCCAGCCCGCTGAGCGCCTTTTTGTAGGTTTGAATCGTCGCTTCCGAGCTGCCGGCCGCCGACATGCTCGCCAAAAACGTCATTACGCTTTCCTCTGTCAGTACATATTCTTCCATAGTATTTCTCCGTGCTTTTCCTGTTCCTTGCAACCGCAACTCCCGCGGCCCTGCCAACCGATGACATTTTCTGTAACTTCTAAGTTGTACTATTTAAGCTCTTTATTTTTTATATCGGCACTTTTTTCGGGAAGTTAACATACGGTAACAGAGAGTTGCCCACATAGCAGTGCATTTTTATGGAAGCGCCGGAACAATCATTTCGCTATCAGCAGCCGTTAACCTCAGCTTCGTCAGCGGGCCAAGCAACTGCACATTCTTCTCTGCGCGGCTGTCTGCATACTCTGAAAAGATCTGGGTCAGCGCCCCTTCCAGAACTCCCGTATTCGAGCGCACAGAAAATACGGCCGACGGCATAAGCGCTGCGACGATTTCGGGCGCGACATGCAGAACCCGCAGCCCATATTCCCTGCCCAAAGCAACAATTTGCTTTTTTGTAATTGCCAGGCGCGCAGCGTCATCCAGCGGCTGGAACCCGACAAATCCGCTGAAACGGCCTGCAATCTCTTTCAATACGCCCGATGCAGCCAATGCGCGCCGGGCCTTTTCATCACTGCAAAACAGCTGCTGCGCCAGTTCGGCCATGTTTTCGCACTGGCGCCCCTTCTCTGCTTCTTGCTCCGGCTGCTCTGCCGGGGCAAAGCCCATGGAACGTCCCGGTTTTTTTGCAAGATCGGCATTGGTAGTAAAAAGGAAAATACACCGGCTGAAATCCAGTTCGCGGTTGCCGCTTTCGTCCTCTTTTCGCGCGGTGCAGCGCCCCTCATCCAAAATAGACATAAATACTTTGAGTACAGATGGGTGTGCTTTTTCCAGTTCGTCGAACATAAACACTGTATAGGGGTTGCGGCGTACTGCTTCCAGGACAGGCGGATCGTCATAGCCGACATATCCCGGCGGCGCTCCGGTCAGGCGGTAAACCGAATGCGGCTCGGTAAAGGTGTTGAGCTCTGTCCAGACAAACTGCCATTCTTTGCCGGCCTGTAAGCGGTTGAGCGCCGCTGCCGCCGCCTTGCCCAGCTCGGATTTTCCCACACCGGTCGGGCCATAAAAAATCAGCGACAGGGGCCGCGCCGGCGCCTTTTTACAAATATGGCTGTACATCTTAAAGCTGACCGCTTCGACAGCACGCGCCTGCCCCAGCACTGCTTCCCCCAAAGCGGCCTTCAGCTGACAATACAGCCCGGGCTCTGTCCCCCGCTCTGCCTGCAACGCCGCTTTTCCCAGCGCCTGCAAAAACCCTGCCAAACCGGCAAAGCTGCCAAACAGGCGTGAGCTTGGCTGAATCCATTCAGCCAGCCACGCGCCATCTTCTGTACAGCAGATATCCGGACGTATATAGAACAGATATTGCTCCGCTATTCGAAAAAAGCCCAATGCAGCTCTATTTGGGCTACAGCCCTCCGGCAGCGCACAAGAGGAAAGCTCATAACTGCGGCCCTTTTCTGCGCACCTGTCAATGAACTGCTGTAGCGCTGCATATTCCGCTTCTGTACGGCGGGCAAAATCGGATAAAGGATATTCCATAGACAACCCTCCCACTCTGATTTTGCGCAATACGAGGGAAAATATACCATTCGTGGGCAATAGCCTTCGGCAGTGCAGGCCGCTCTTACATCTACAGCGCTTAATCTCCCCGCAAAACAAAAAAGCGCTGCCCGCTTTTAAAAAGCGGACAGCGTCTGATTTAGCTGCTATGCATACACATCAATAAACTGGCCCTTTGGCATGGCCGGAGCTTCCGGAAGCATTTTCAACAACTCCTGTGCCGCCAGCTCCTGCGATTCCATCGTTTTCTTCGCTACGGAAATTGAATAGTTCTGTGCAAACTCCGCAGCGCTCATGCTCATAGACATAGCGGCAATGGATTCCATCATAAATTTCACCCGCCTTTCTTCCTGTTGGATTTCAATTCTTTTTATTTTTCAGAATATCAGGCGGCGCCACAGGCTTCAAAGGGCCGCCAGGCTTTTGTACGTGCCCAGCTGGCAAAACGCTGCCCAACACGTCAAGCAGCTCGGCCGGCGCCGATTGCTCCTGTGCAGAGTCCTGATTGGCCGCCTGCGCCCGCACCAGTTCACTGCGCAAAATAGGCACGTCGGTCGGAGCGGTGATGGCAATGCGCACCCTGCCGCTTTCAACCGACAAAATAGTAACTTCGATGTCCTGTCCAATATGTACAGACTCGCCCTCTCGCCGCTGTAAAATCAGCATGGCGCCGCCCCCTCGCCCTGAGCAAATTCCGATAAAGGATGGCGCATTTCATATTCCTTTGTCTCCAAAATCACCTGATAAGCGGTAAAGGTATGCGGGTTGATGGCGACGGGGCATTTCAGGTTCACCGTACTGTCCGAAGCCGGTTTTTTCACAACACAAAGGACATAATAACACAGCTCTTCACTGTCAGAGACTCCCAGCGCTTCCAGCTCTGCCGGACGCAGCACCGGGGCATAATCAGGGCGAAGGGCAAAGGGATCCATGACTACGAAAGCCAGCGAAGGTGTCCGTATGCTTTGCAGGCAAAGCAGGCTTTGTGCGCTGCCTTCAAACGGCAGCAGCAAAAACTGCTGCTCCGCCTCAAAGCCGACCAGGCCGTTGGGAAAGCTGATGCAGCTTTCCGGCTCATAATCAATGGTGCCAAAGTATTTCGTCTGCAATTTCAAAAGGGTAACCTCCCTTTATGCCTCGTCGTCGCCCTCGAAATTGGGATCGGAAGAGGGCGGGACGTAAATCGGTCCGCCGACATATTTAATCTGCACATCGGGCTGCTGCGTCACCGAGACTTCAATATCTCCCGGCGTAAACTCAAACTGCTGCTTGTCGAACCGCCAGTCAAAATTAAGCTTATCCATTTCAAAGCGGATCTGCATTTCGCCGGGGTTCCAGCTGATTTCCGGGCCAACACTGGGCAAAAACTGAAGCCCCACATTGGTTTTCAGCTTGCTGGTCTGTGCCTCTGCGGCAAACTGGGTCACCAGTTCCTCCCCAATTTTGGCGTTGAGCAGCAGTTGACCCTGTCGGGCATAGGTAGCCGTCGCCTCATAAGCCGCCTGCTGGCCGATTTGCGCATTTTGCTCGACAGCGCGCATCGGCGTGGGAACGATGGAGTTGCGCGCTTCAAACGTATCAATATTGAGGCGAATCGGGCGGCTTTGAATATGCAGTCCGCCGCCGTCTTTTCTGGAAATTTCCAGTTCGGCCGTCCCCCGTGCATACTCAAGCTTGGCATGGGTCACTTTCATTTCAATTTCGATGGGGACTGTTTTGATCTCGATAAGCGGATACATGGAAAATATGCGCTCCCTTCCAAAGCAAACGCTTTGCAAACTTTAAAATTAACCCAAATAGTCCATCAGGCTTTGGGACAAGATGCTGTTGCCGACCTTGAGTGCGGCGTTATAGCAGTACTGTGCCCAGGAAAACGAGGTAATCGCGTCGGCAAGATCGCACTGCTCAATGTCCAAAAACTGTGTGTTCAATGTGTTCGCCGTTGTTTTCAGCTGATCATGGTTATTCTTTAAAAACAGCGCCCGCGTCGAAAGCTCGACATGGTTTTTCTTCAGTTCGGCGGCAACATCGTCAAACTTTTCTGCCAGCCGCTGGTATTCCGCCATATCTTCGTCGCTGCCCCACTCGCCGCTGTCCTCTTTACAATTGGACAAAATCTGGCCCATCCGGTTGATGATCGAGGCAATATTGTCAGAATCGCCGTTTTTATCCACACCATACCCCAGAAAATTGATGCCCTGCAGCGCGTCGTTAAAGGCGCTGGCTTTGATGAGTTCGCCGTTATGCTCCTGCAAACCGATGCCAATATCGACAAAACGGCTCTCGCCGCTCATGTAGTCGAGCTTAGCCAGCTGCTCCTTCGCCTTGTCAATCTCGTCCTGATTGGTAACCGCACTGGTCGGATCGTCCGGATCGGCATATACCGGTTCGGGAACGGAGACATCAACCGGCACGCCGCGGTAACAGAGCTGGCGCGCGCCGTCCGCACCTGTCTCCCAGGTAAAAGGTACATTGTGTCCGTCTGCCCCGGCAAAGGTAAAGACGTCGCCGTATTTCGAGTTCATCGACTGCACAATGCTGTCGGACAGCTCCATCAGCTCTTTGCCCAGCGCCGTGCGGCCGGCGCCGGTCGGCTTGTTGGCCGCGCGAAGCGCGGCGGCCAGCGCGGAATCGTCCGCTTCATTGTCCACCATACCGACGACCTTTTCCAGCGCGCTGTACGCCGTTTCATACTTGTGCATGGTCGCGTCGCTGAGCGTCATCTGTGTGCTGACCCGCTGGAAAGAGCGGCGAATCTGGAAGCACTGCGACGCCGCGGCCGGGTCTTCAGCATAGGTATTGAAGTTGCGCTGAGACAGAACTGTGTTGCGCGCGCTGTTGAGTTTGACAAAGGAAGTCATCAAATTGCTTCTGTATCCTTTTAAAACGCCGTTGGTTGTCGCACGAATCATTTTTACCCCTCCTTACCTGCCGGTTGTACCCGTGCCGTTGATCAGCTTGTCAAGCGCCTCGTCCAGCGTTGTCATCAGCCGGCACGCCGCAGAATACGATTTTTGATATTGCATGAGGTTCATGGCTTCGTCATTCAAGTCAACGCCTGACACCGAATCACGGCCGGTGTCCAACTCGATAGCCCTGTTATAATAGCTGTTCAATTTAATGTTGGTGCTGCGCTGATCATTGGCGAGCACACCGCCGATGCTATTAAACATGCTGGCGAAATTGCCCCTGAACATGGGCACGCCGCTGGCGTCGTCGACAACGGAGCTGGGGAAATAATCAAAGCTCTCCTCCAGCAGCGCGCGCATATGCACGACGTTGGAGTTCTGCGTGCTGGCAGACTCGTCGAAGTTAGTCGGCCGGATATAAGTCGAAACAATATTGACATCGCCCGAAGCCCATTTGGCCGCAATAGACAGATTGGCCGCCGTGATACCCTCAGCATCATCCCCGTCGCCGTGGTTGCTGAACAGGTTTCCGAAGCCTTCGGGGCGGTAACCGTCGGCCTCCACAACCGCCTTTTGCGCATCTGTCAAATCTGTGCCTTTTACAATGGGGTTTCCACCTTCTGTCAGCACATTGCCGTCCTTATCAATATACTCATTCTTTTCATTGACCATATAGCCATTGTTGGCCTCGTTCATAATGGTTGCAAACTGCCGGGCCAGCAAATCCAGCGAATGCTGGTAATAGGGAATTCCGCGCTTGGTCGCGGCGCCTTCGTCTATATTCGCAATATGATCCTTGGTGGTGAACTCGCCCGCTTCGCTCAACGTCTCACGCGTAGCCTGCAAGGAACCATACAAATCGTTGTCGTCCAGCGCAACTTCCTGTGTGTATTTGGCCGTGGTGACTGCACAAATGTAGTTGGTGACATCTTTTCCCGCAGCGTCTTTTGTCGTTGTCGTATAATACGCAGTGGTCGTTTTGGTGCCTTTGCCGTCGTCGACCGTCCCTGCCGGATTGGCCGCCTGCGCCGCGTTATAATCCGCCTCGGTCTTAAACGCGGTCGTCTTGGGTTTGCTGACGTCTTCCCACTCACGCCCGCGATAATCGTACAGCTTGCTCAGATTAATGTCATAATTTTCGCTGTAAACCTGGTCTGCCTCAGCTTCATCCGCCGTCGGCGTGCCGTCCGGCTTCAAATACGGATTTACGTCTTTATCCGCGCCCTCGTTCAGCTTCGGCGTTGTGCGGATAGACAGCTGGGTTGAAAACATGCCGTCAACCAGCAGGGCGGTATCCGTGTCAACCGAAGCATCCGGGTTGGCATTGCCCAGCCGAATACTCAGCTTTTCCACCGTCATGCCACAGCCGATGTCCTCTTCACTGTAGATGACATCTATCTTCACGAACTCCGAAAGATCGTCGATCAGCCGGTTTCTCTCATCACGGAGTTCAAGAGCAGGGTCGCCGTGAATTTCACTTTTGCGGATACTGGTGTTCAGATCGCGGATATTATTGAGAATCTCGTTGACCTCGGTGACCTTTTTCTCCATGCCGGTGACGGTATTTTTGCGAATCTCTTCCAGCTGACTGGCCGCCGAATTGAAGAGCGTGACCAGCGTTTCGGCCGAGGTACGCACCTGCGTGTCATATTGCCCCTGGTTGGTCTGATCGGTCAGATTTTGCAGCGCCCGCAACAGATCGCTGAACTGCGCGCCAATAACGCCGTTTTCGTCGTCGCCATCGCCCACCTCATCGAAAATAGCGGCCAGGTTATTCAAGCCTTCCAGCTTGGCGTTCATCGCTCCGACACTCGCCGATTCCGAGCGGTAGCGAATGTCAAGGTACGGATCACGCAGCTGTGAAACGCCCACGGCGAGCGCGCCGTTGCCAATCTTTACGTCATAGGACGAATGGTAACGATCGGCGCCGCCGACATGCAGGCTGACCTGATCCAGCGACTGACGGGTGTAACCCACCGTATTGATATTCGAAATATTATTACCCGTGACACTCAGGCCCTTATGCGCACTGTAAATCCCGAGCCGGGCTGTTGTAAACGAACCAAATGTGCCTATCGAACTCATGTCTACTCTCCTTTATCTGCACGCGACACACTTATATGCGAAAATCGGTCTTCATCGGCGCAGGGGGTTCCAGATCCGGCGAGACATAACCCGGCCCAGCCGCAGGATCCATCCCCTGCTGCATGAGGAACTTTTCTATTTCATGCAAATTGCATTCCAGTGTGTTGCGCGCCACCTCGGCGGCGCTGCGATACAGATCGTACTGATTGTGCAGGTTATCGACTGTCTGTTTGGCTTTCAGCTGCAGCTCGGGAGGGTAGCGTTCCGGCAGTGCACTCAGCGGCACCTGCTTGAGTCCGAACTCTTTCAAAAGAGCATCGTTCTTACTTTCCAGCCCGCGTATGGACAGGGTCAAAGCCTGTTCCTGCTTGAGCACTTCGTCAAGCGCCAGCAAATTGTCCGCCCGGACAGCATCGGTCTTCTGGTGGGACAAGTCGGCGAGCTGCCCCAGACAGGCGGCCAGCTTATCGAATATATCAAGCAGCCGCTCCATTTACAGCTCCTTTTCCATCAGCAGCATTCTGGCCGCAATGACTCTGGCGTCGGGGACATACCGCCCTGAAGAAACCTCTTCCCGCAGCGCGCGGATGTCGCCTGTCGTCGTCGCCGTCCGCACATCCTGCGACAGACGGCCGACCAGCTCCCGGAAAGAGCTTTCCCTATTGGGAACAGCCGAGAGACTCACAGAGTCATAATGGCCCCCCTTAGCGACCTGTACGCGGTTTTCCCGCTCTATGCCGGTGTAACTCATCTTCGACCGGCTGACCGGCGGAATTGCACCCGGGCCATACGAAGTCAGCATATATCTCACATCCTTAATCTACCATGATTCATACCTACTCAATATTTTATATCGACAATATGGGGTGGAAAATAAGAATGGAAGAGAATTTTCTTTCTCTTCCACTCTGCTCTGCCACTGCGGCATCTTTTCTATTTTTATACAATACGCCGAATTACCTGATAAAATTCCCCTTTAAAACGAGGATTTTTTATTGATTATGCTAAAAATCAGAGCTTGACTTTCAGCCGGTAGCTTTTTAACAGGCTGTCTTTTTAATCGAGGCGCGGTCGGCAGGTTTTTCTGCACTGCAATGACCGGCATTCTCTTTTTTTCAGGTCGGCTATAGGGTTTTCAGATGACGCATCAGCACCTGCGCAATATTGCTGCAAGACGCCTGAATCGCAACAGCGCCGATTTTTTTGGCGACCCCCGGCATTCCATAGACAACCGAGGACTCTTCATCCTGTCCGATGGTATAAGCGCCCCGCCTGCGCATGGCCAAGAGGCCGTCCGCGCCGTCCTGCCCCATCCCGGTCATGATGATACCCACCATTTTACAGGTCACATTGTCCGCCATCGAACGGAACAGAACATCGACTGACGGGCGGTGTCCGCTGACCCGTTCCGCAAAACCGCAGGAAACGGTGTAGCGATTGCCGATGCGGACAACTTTGGTCTGAAAGTCCGCCGGTGCGATCAGCGCCAATCCGCGGTGAATTTCATCCCCGCTCTTTGCCTCGCGCACTTCCATACTGCAAAGGCGGTTGAGCCTGTCTGCGTACATTTTGGTAAAACCGGGCGGCATATGCTGGACGATGACCATGCCGGGAATATCCGCGGGCAGGCCCTTCATAACTTCGAGCGTGGCTTCCGTTCCCCCGGTAGATGCGCCCAGACCAATGATCACATTGTCCAGTGACGCATGAGCGCCCAGTGCGGCGGACGGTGCGGCCGTCTCGACCGCTGGCGGGGCAATGCGCACCTTCGCATGGGCCGCCATAAGCACTTTTTGCGTCAACGCTTCAATAAACGTCTCGGTCTTATCTTTTTCCGGTTTGCGGAGAAAATCCACCGCGCCGGCAGACAGCGCGTCAAAAACCCGCAGGTTTAACGAAGAAACCAGTACAACGGGCACCGGATGCTCCGGCAGGAACTGTTTTAAAAAATCAATACCGCTCATGCCGGGCATTTCCACATCCATTGTCATTACATCGGGCTTGAGCTGGGCAAACTTGTTTCTTGCGTCCATGGTATTGATAGCATACCCTACCACTTCGATTCCCGGGTTTGCCGACAGCCCTTTGATAATCAGGCTTCGCGCCAGCATGGAATCATCCACGACCATAACGCGAACCTTTTTGTTAGGCGCCATTCCATAAAGCCCCCTCTGTTTATTTTTGGAACGTAGCGGCAGCCACCCTGCGGTAAGCAGTATTTTGATTCAGGTTTTCCGAATAGCTGATCAGCAGATATCCCCCCGGCACCGTCGCGTCATAAAACCGGCGCACCAACGCGTCTTTTGTGGGCTGATCAAAATAAATCATGACATTCCGGCAGAAAATCACATCAAATTTTCTGCGGAAATGAATTGGATCCATCAGGTTAAAGGTCTGGAATATGACGTTTTTCTTGATGGCGGGCGACACCGTATGGCGGCCGTCCGGCTCCTGTACAAAATATTTTTTCTTCCACGCCGCAGGCACGGTGTCGGGCAGCTGATAAACGCCGCGTTTGGCGGCGGCCAAAGCCTGCGCCGAAATATCGGTGGCCAACAGGCGGGTATCCCACTGCTCGGCCTGCGTTCCCAGGTAATCGTAAAGATACATGGAAATATTGTACGGTTCCTCGCCGGTTGAACACCCGGCGCTCCAAATGGACAACACCTTGTCCTTCTGGTGGCGCCGTACAATTTCGGGGATGATCTGCTGCTGAAAATAATCAAGATGCTCCTGCTCGCGCATGAAAAAGGTGTAATTGGTTGTCAGCTTGTTGAGCAGCAAGGTCATCTCGCTCTCATCCTTGGTTTTCAGCAGGTGGTTGACAAAATCAGAAAAGCTTTTGTAGCCCTTCTGCTTCAGGGCAGTGGAAAGGCGGCCTGTAATCAGCTGGCGCTTCTGCGAAAGGTCAATCCCATAGGTAGATTGCACAAAGCTAACCAGCCGTTTGAAGTCGGCGTCCGAAATCGTCATGGGGGAAAACTGCCCGCTCCCCTTATTCTCCGAATTAGTCATGGGGCAGCAGCTGGTCGCATGAGAGAACCAGCATCGTACCGGAGCCGTCGGGAAGAGAGCACATTCCCGAAACCAGCTCCTGGGCGCTTTGCGACGGCATAGGCAGAATGCTGGCGTGCGGGATGTCAATCATCTGATCGACAGCGTCGACCAAAATCCCGATCTGCGTACCGTTGATGTTAAGTACGATGACCAGGCAGTCGTCTTTATCCTGTTTGCCTAAGCGGCGGCGCATGTCGACGATGGGGATCATCTGGCCGCGCAGATTAATAATACCGCGGACAAAATCCGGCAGCATGGGCAGATAGGTAATTATGTGGTTGGTGATAATTTCAACCACATAATCGGCGTCGATGCCGAATTTCAAATCGTCCGTTATGAAAATAAGGTATTTGCTGGTGTTGACTGCTTCTTCAGCCTGCGCCATGTCCAGGCTGTCGTTCTCGTCCACCCGCGCGAACAAAACGTCTTCGCTCATTGGCGATGCTCCTCCTTTTCCTATCACGCGCCGTGCGCCGCTACATAAAGATTGGCCACATCTAAAATAATGCTGATGCTTCCATCACCCAGAAGGGTGCAGCCGTTGATGCCGTATTTTTTGATATTATAGCTGTTGACGCAGCCGGGAAGCTGCTTGACAACCACCTGCTGTTCACCCAGCAGCTCGTCGACAAACAGGCAATATGAATAATCTCCCGATTCCAGCCAGAGCAGAATACCGTCCTCAATATTTTCACAGCCGTTTTCCAGACGGTAAAAATTCTTTGTGCGGATAATGGGGTAAAAGTTGCCGATACAATCTATCATCTCGCCGTTGGCCGAATCGTGAACAATGTCCTTGCCGGCCGCCTTGAAGCTCTGCCGGATGTTGTTGATGGGAATGGTGAAAATCGAATTGCCGACCGAAACCTCCATTCCATCCATAATTGCCATGGTCAGGGGGATTTTCAGCGTCGTCGTCATGCCTTCGCCGGGCTCGCTGGTTAGCGAAACCGTGCCGCCCACCTCTTCAATATTCCGCTTGACGACGTCCATTCCGACCCCTCTGCCCGAAAACTCGGTCACTTCGACATTGGTGGAAAAACCGGGCATCATGAGGAAATTAAGGATTTCCTTTTTGGAATACTCGACATCGGGCGACGCAATCCCCTGCCGAATGGCTTTTTTCAGCACGGCGTCATAATTGACGCCCTGCCCGTCGTCCTTGATTTCAATGATGACTTCGCTTCCCGTATCCCTGGCGGACAGGGTGATTTCGCCGACCGGATCCTTTCCGGCCGCAATGCGGGCCGCTTCCGTCTCTTCAAGGCCGTGGTCCATCGAGTTGCGCACGATATGCATGATGGGGTCGCCCAAGCTGTCGACAATGGTCTTGTCCACCTCGGTGTCCTCGCCCACCAGCGTCAGTTTGGCGCGCTTGTTGAGCTTTTTGCTCATGTCGCGGACAATGCGGTTCATTTTTTGGAAAGTGGCGGAAACCGGCACCAGCCGCAGCGACATGGAAACGTCCTGCAACTCGTCGGTCAATTTGCGAAGCTGACGGGCGGATTTTGTAAAAATGTCCAAGTTGAGCCCTTTGAGATCGGGCGACGAGGTCACCATCGACTCGGTGATAACAATTTCCCCCACAATGGCCGAAAGTTGCTCAAGCTTGCTGAGGTTGACGCTGACCAGGCTCTCTTTAGAATGCTGCTGCCCGGCAGCGGCGGCAGACGGGTGGCTGGCCGGGGCCGCGCCAGCGGCCGGCGATGCTTCTGCCTGCTCTTTCTTTGCCGGCTCTTCGTATTGAAAATCCTGTGCCTGATAAGACTTGACCGTTCCTGACGAGCTCACGACAGAAATGGCGCTGTCCCGGTTTTCCGCGTGGCGGAACATCAGGCGGAAGCCATTCTCAATGACCTGTTCAGAAGAGGCGCTGTTGGTTTCCACGTCGGCAGGCTCGAAAATAAAGTCAGACTCGGCGCAAAAATCACGGATAGCGGTGACCAGCATAAAAGCGCGCAGGCTCTCCATCCCGCAGCCCTCGTCAAAATATACGCGCAGCTCATAGGGAAATTCCTTATTGCCGTCGGCGATCGCCACCGCTTCGGCAGCCGGCTTTTCTTCTTTGGCCGGGGGCGCCGCCGCAGGCGCCGGTGCATTTCCAGTGTTTTCTCCTTTAATTTTAGAGATCAGGCTATTAATATTTGCCAGGAAGTTGTCGATATCTTTAGAGAGCGGTTCATTGGCTTCAATCTTTTCCACTTCGCCGCGGAAGTAATCGATAGATTGAAAAACCAAGTCAAACAGCGCCGGGCGATCTGCGTCGGGGACCACATCCATTGTCTTTTCGCGGATGATGAAGAACAAATCTTCAATCCGGTGCGCGATGGTGCCGAGCGTGTCAAACTCCATCATCGCCGACGATCCCTTAATGGTGTGCATGATGCGGAAAATCTCGTTGACGTTATCCTGTGAAAAGATGTTTGCCTTTTCCGCCTCCAGGACAATCGCTTCCAATTGCTCCAAAAGCAGATTCGTTTCGTAAATATACATATCGAGAATATCATTGCCGCTGCCCATGATAAACACCGCCTTTTTTAGTATCTTTATTATTTATCGGCACCGCGCAGTAAAAATTAATAGTTTTTGTAACGTTTTATCTTTGGGGGGTCCAAAAGATGCCGGAGATTTTAAATGCGACCAACCCGGTACCGGGTTATGACAATACAGTCATCAATCGCAACATACCGCTTTCGCCCGACAGCACGCAAATTCAAAATGTTCCCGATCCCAGCCGCGTCGGCCGGGCGGACGGAAAAACCGAGCAGCAGGACAACGGTTCGCTCGGAAGCTTTGAAAATATCCGGTACGATTCCAATTTCCAGACCTTTTTGCAGCGCCTGCGCGAAGCGCCCAGCCTGGCCGAAAGCCTGTCCGCGCTTTTTTCCGGCCGGGAAGGCACCGTCGTCCTCTCCGGCATGAGCGAGGGACTGGCCGCCGAAATGGCCCAGGTCATGGAAATGCTGCATATGGACGAGGGGGAGCTTCTCAGTTTTATGACCGGTCAGTTCAAGGCCGGCACCCGCTTCGGCGGGGTTCTTTTCGCCCTGCTTCGCAACGCTTATGCACGCGCGTCGTCGGACAGTGTGCGGCAGGACATCCTTCTTTTTTTGAAAACCTACGCAGACTACTCTTCCACCGAACATATTGAAGGGAACATTCTCCGCAACCTGCGCGGCATGGCCGACGCCATGCCTGCCAGCTGGGCGGAAAAGCTCCGCGAACTAACTGCGCAAATGGAAAACGCCATTGCTGCCGGGGACAGGCAGAGCGGCCTGGCGCTGCTCCAGCAGGAAGTCTTCCCCCACATGTCCGCCTATGTGGGGCGGACGCATGATCTGGGCGTTTCCCGCGGGCTGCTCAGCCTTTTGACGCTCGACATGGCGCGGTATGAAAACGGCTCGCAGGAAAACCTGCTTCAGGCCTTCCGCCGGCTGGTCAGCTATGGCACGCTGAAGGATCAGCTGGGCGGCTTCAGCGATCAGGAGCTTCTCACCCTGCTGCGTTCCAGCGAATTTAATAAGGCTTCGGCCGCCAACCAGTTTGCGCAGCATCTGTCCAACGCCGCCGCCCATGCGCTCAGCGGTGAAGGCGATGCGGCCACGCAGCAGGTTTTCCAGCAGCTTGTGGCCGCCATGCTGATCAACGAAAGCGTCTACATGCCGGTCAACCACTATCTTATCCCGCTGGAATGGGACGGGAAATTCCTTTTTTCCGAAATGTGGGTCGACCCCGACGCCGAAGACAAAAACGGCGGCCAGGCCGACAAACGCCAGGGCCATACAGTAAAAATATTATTTAAAATGGATGTACAGGCGCTTGGATTGTTTGACGTCATTATTTCAAGCACCGGGCGCGAGGTGGACATTCACATTTCCTGCCCGGAGCGGGTCGTCCCTTTCTCCCGGCAGATCGAGCAGTCCCTGGCGCAAATTCTCACACAGAACGGCCTGACACCGGCCGCCGTCAGCGTGCGCAAAATGGAGCGTCCGGTTACGCTGACCGAGGTGTTCCCGCAAATTTTTGAAAGGAAGAACAGCGTAAATGTCAAAGTCTAAAGGCACACAGGGCGCTTCGCGCAAGGCCGTTGCCCTGCAATTCGGCGCCCATGATGCGGCGCCGGTTGTCGTCGCTTCGGGCATGGGCTATATGGCGGAAAAAATTGTGGAAACCGCCGCCGACAGCGGCGTTCCCATTTATGAAGACAACTCGCTTGCCACCGTCCTGACTCAGCTCAAGCTGGGCCAGGAGATCCCCGAAGAGCTTTACAAGGCGATCGTAGAAATCTATGTGTATTTTCTGCACTTTGATCCAGCGGAGAAAGCCAAAAACGCCGAAAACACTTCCGCTCAGGAGAAAGGGGTTTCATCATGAGCCAGACCGATACATATCTGCTGCTTGACAGCAGTAATTATCCCTTGGCGCACGGCCGACTGGAAAATGATCCGGACTGTGACGAGCTGCGCATCCGCGTGCTGGACGGGAAAACCGCCGTCGTGCTGGAGCATGAACTTTTACAGCTTGTCGGCATGTCGCCCGACGCGCCGCCGCTGCTCGGGCGAATCCTGAGCGAAAGCGGCGGTGTCGTCATTCTGAAAAAGCAGCAGATTCTCGGCGAAGACGTGCGGCAGAACCTGCGCATCCCCATCCGTTTTGACACGTTTGTCTATCCGGTAAGCTGCGCCTGGCGCGGCCGCCGCAAAATAGAATCGCATGATCTCAGCTGTGGGGGCATCGCCTTTTTCTGTGACGGGCCTTTGGCCAGGGGCGATCGAATAGAAGTGGTCATCCCCATTACTCCACAGCCGCTTATTCTCTGCTGCCAGATTTTGCGTGAACGCCCATCCGTTCGCGGCACACCGCTTTACGCAGCCAAATTCATTGACATGTGCAACGATGAAGAAGCGCTCATACGCGAGGCTGTCTTCACCGTTCAGCTCGAACAAAACAACCGACTCTAAGCAAGCGAGGGCTTTACACATGAAAAGAGCAAAAAAAACAATGAAAAATACTTTATACCGGGCGGCCGCTTTTTCTCTGGCCTTGTTTCTGCTGTGCGGCATGTTCCCGGCTGTTTCGTTTTCGGCGCAGGCCGCCTGGACGGATCCCTATCTGCAAAAGCTGACCGACTGGGACGTCATGCGCGGTGATGTGGACGGCAACCTGGACCCCAACCGCAGCATTACCCGCGCTGAGTTCATCACCATGATTAACCGTGCCTTCGGCTATTCCGGCTCGGTCACCCACCCCTTTACCGATGTGAGCACAGCCGACTGGTACAGCGAGGATATCGGCATTGCCTACAACGTCGGGTATTTCCAGGGCACGTCTGAAAAAACGGCCGCCCCCAACGAGCCGCTGACCCGTGAGCAGGCTGTCGTGCTTTTGGCACGCAACCTGATGCTGGAAGCCAGCCAGGGCGAAACGCTTGGCTTTTCAGACAGTCGCGACTTCAGCGAATGGAGCCGCAGCTATGTCGAAGCGGCCACTAAAATCGGCATCATCAACGGCTACCCGGACGGCACCTTCCACCCTGACGGCAGCATGACGCGCGGCGAAATGGCCGCCGTGCTGTCGCGCGCCATCGGCACGCTCGTCAACGAGCCGGGCGAGCATTCGCTGGGCAGCGTCTACGGCAACGTCATGATCAATTCTTCCGGCATTATACTGCGCAATACCGTCATCGCCGGTGATTTGTATCTGACCGGCGGCATTGACCTGGGCGACGTTCTGCTTGAAAACGTCACCGTCCTGGGCAAAATCATTGCCAGCGGCGCCGGCGAAAGCCAGAAGGGCGACAGCAGTATCATTCTGCGCAACGTCAAAGCCGATTCCATGCTGGTCGACAGCATCCGCAACCAGTTTGTCACCATCCGCGCCGAAGGCGACACCGATGTGACGCACACCAGCGTCCGCACCAGTGCCTACCTTGAGGATCGTACCCCTACCGGCTTCGGTCTGGAACTCATCGAGGTGGACGGTGAAACCGGCATCGGCGTCCAGCTTTCCGGCAACATCAAAGAAGCCGTCAACCTGACGCCCAACTCCACGCTGACCATCGCGCAGGGTACTGCATCTAAGGTCACTATCGATGAAAAGGCGGTCAACTCCTCCGTCGTCGTCGACGTCAACGGCACCGTCGATCTTTTGAACCTTGACGTCAAGACCAAAGTCACCGGCAGCGGCGACATTTCTCACCTTGAAGTCAGCGCAGCTGATTCCTCTGTCTCTATGCTGCCCGACAGCGTCACCGTGCGCCCGGGCATTTCCGCCGATATTTACGGCGAAAAAATGGATTCCAAGACGGCGGCCGAATCGTCGGCCGATCCCCGCTTCCTGGCGGGTTATCCGGTGGCGCGCAACGTGGCGCCCGAATCGGCCGATATTGTTTTCAGCACCAACAAAAAGGGCACCGTCTACTGGGCGCTCACCTCGCTGAGCGACGGATCGGTCGGCGAAACCGAGCTTTTGAGCCCGGCTGCCTACTCCAATAAAATCATTCAAAGCGGCACGCTGGCCATCGGTTCGTCGAGCACCGAAACGACCGTCCAGCTCAAAAAGCTGAACATGGACGGCTCCTATTATTTGTCCGCCATTCTGGTGGACAACCGCCAGCAGTACAGCCCCGTCAAGGTGACCGCTTTCACCACGCCGGACAGTTCGGTGCCTGCCTTTGCAAAGGGCTACCCGACTATGTCCAAAATCACCCGCGATTCCGCCCTCGTCACCGTTATGTCAACCAAGAGCTGCCAGCTTTATTACGCCGTTCTGCCCAAGGGCAGCACCGCCCCCACCGTGCAGGACTTGAAGGCCGGATCGGTCAGCGGCAACAAGGGCTTCGGCATTCGCGACATGACCAAAAACGTCATCGATGTGTTCCAAGTCAACGGCGTCAGCTTACAGGAGCTTGAAAGCTACGACCTGTACCTCTGTCTCATCGACGCCGACGGCGGCAAGAACTCGCCCGTCAGCAAAATCACCTTCACAACGGTTGACGGCACCCCCCCTGTCTTTTTGACCGAACCGACCCCCACCGCCATCAAGCCGACCTCGGTCGGGCTGACGGCCGCGCTCAATGAAAAGGGCACCATTTACTGGGTCGCCGTGCAGCAGGGCCAGCAATACCCGCTGCCGCTGGCCGGGCAGAGCGAACCGCCGACACTGGACAGCGAGGCCGCCAAAATGCAGGTTGCCAACGGCATGGGCAACGTCGTCAAATCCGGCAAGCTGACCGCCGCAGCCAACCGCGATGTGACCATCAATGTCACCGGGCTGACGGCGCAGCACGCCTACGATCTTTACTACGTCGCCCAGGATGATGCGGGCAACTATTCTGAAACGGTCAAAATGGTGACCATCAATACCGAGGACAACCAACCGCCCACCGCCCGCCAGACCTTTTCCAAAACATCGGACGCCGAGGGCACGTCGCCCATGGCCGACACCAACGTGCGCGTCATCTTCAGCGAAGGCGTGCAGGACATCGGCGGCGACCTTTTCCTGACGCTTTACAATACGTCGCAAAACGCCTCCTTGTCCGAAAGTGAACGCAAAGCGGCGGCTGACAAGCTGCAAAGGCTGCTACGGCAGGACATTCAGCTGCGCGACGCCGACATTATCGACCCTGAAAAGAACCAAGTGACCGAGCGCACAAGCGATGATCAGGTCATCACCGGTCCCTGGATCGACTACCGCTATGTCACTGTCTCGATGTCCGAGGGCGAAACCGTCTTTTTCTTTGAAAACGAAAAGGCCATTCATCTGAGCAGCGGCGGCACCTACTATTTCAGCATCAGCAACATTGCCGACACCTCGAACAACCGTAACGTCATCCGGCCCAACCCGCAGAATCTGCCCGAGTTCACCACCGTGTTCGCGCAGATACGTCTGACCGACGGCGTCACCGGCTCGCCGGACGACGCGCGGGTCGACATGGGCTTTACCATGCACCCGATGTCGACGCAGAGCGTCGCGGGCGGCACTTTCTTCGACGTCTTTCTGTGGTCGAATACCATTATGAAGTTCAAACTCTACGGCCGCGTTCTGGATCAAGACGGCGACAAAATCACTTCGGGCTCAGCGGTTGATCTGTTTAATCCCGCCACCGCTACCACCCGAGCCCTCAGAACACCCGATTCCAACGGCTGGTATGAGCTGGGCGAGCTCGAGCTTCTGCCGCCCGCCGACGGCAGCAAGGCCGAAGGCGGCAGCATGACGCAGCTGGTCTACAAGGGCACCCCGCAGGCTTCCAACGCTCCCTTCACTCTGCTCAACTCTTTGAACGAAGAATACACCTATGAATTCGCCATCGAGGTCACGCAGGTCGAAGAGCTTTCCGACTCCACCACCTGGAGCCAGAACGTCACCGTCAATGTGACGCTGCCGGCCGGCGCGGCCAACAACATCCGCAACCTTTCCAACAACATCACCGAAGACAACTGGAACAGCTACTTAAACCGCGGTCTGTCCTCGGGCGGCGTTGTCGATGTCAGCCACCCCGGCGATTTTGTCGGCGTCAGCACGCCCGGCGGCTTCAAAATCGAGCATCAGTTCACCGATTATAACGTACCCGAGTTTATGAGCCCCTACCCCACCTTCCACGCAGGCGACTCGGTCGTCACCATGAGCCTTCAGCTCAACCGCCCGGGCACCGTCTACTACGCCCTCGCGCCGGTATATCCGCTGGATAGCACCACGCCCCCGGACCCGGATCAGGATCCGGACGCCCCATCGGCCAGCTCTGAATACGGCTTTGCGCTGCCCACTCTGGATTCCACCAAAAACCCGGTAACCCCTGACAAGGTCCCTGAAAGCGGCAGCGATAAAACGGTCACCACGCCGCCTACATTGAGCGCCCCGACCAGCCAGTCTATTTACGCGCCGAAGTTCAGCAGTCCGCGCATCAAGACCGGCCGGAAAGCGCTGGGAACCGGCGTCGACGAAATACGCGTTGAAAACCTGGAAAGCCAGACGACCTATTACGCCTATTTCGTGCTCAAGGGCGCGTCCGCCTCGCTTTCACGGGTGTACGTCTACCAGTTCACCACGACCGATGTGACCAAGCCGGCCATTCTGCTGACCAACGAAAGCCCGGTAGTCGTCTTTGAAACCACCGAGACCTCGCAGCTGTACTATGCGCTGTACGCTTACGCCGGCATCCCCCCGCTGCTTCGTGAGACATTTGACAGTTCCAACTATGCCACCGAGGATTTCCCAGATGATAAAATGACTGTTGCGGACAAAGGTCAGGATGGCAATGAGTCTACCTTCTCCGTCCTTGACGCGCTGCTGACCACAGCGCCCGGCTCGCAGTATTCCATTTTCGATCAGTATGCCAGAACATTTGAAGAGGACCGCAGTAATATCCGCGAAAGGGTCGCCAACTTCATTAACGGCACCACCTCTGTCGGCGGCACCAATAGCCCTACGTTCGGCTCTTTCAACCGCTTGGAAAAGGGCAAAGAGGAGCGTAAGGACTTTGAAAAGGATATGGATCCCGGTACCCAGTATTTCTGTCTAGCCGTGGCGCACAATGTGGACGGCACAGTCGACTCCTTTAAAGCGCTGAAAAACGTCCAAATTCCTGACCGGATCCCACCCGAGTTTATCAGCGTAAATACTATTGCTACCGAGAGCATCGTAGACGGCAAAAAAGTATATAGCGGTTCTGTTCTGATCGGCTTTACTAAACCGGTCTATTTCCTCAATACCACGGGTGATATTGTTGCGCGGCCGCTCTTGTTTGACAAAACGGGAAAACTCGATGATGGTTATTACGACATCGACGAGAAAAACCCAGATCTCGGGACGGAATATAGAGCATACTTCCACAACCATGTTACTTCAACTTTCCAGTTTACAAGCTCCAAAACGACTACTGCTGCACTGGATACTTTCCAACTTGATTTTAAAAATATACCTATTGGAAGCACAATTGTTATATTTAATGATGGTGACTTTTCCAGCTCGGGCAGTGTCGGTGCAAAAAGAAAGCTGACTTTAACTCTGAAGGAAGATCCAATGCAGTCCGAAACCCAGCTGGAAAAGCCGGTTCTCGATGTAAAAGTCGGCCACCCCGCCTTCGCCTTCACCTGGACCAAGACAAACTAACCGGTTTATTTCCGTTTTCCTTTTGAAAGGAGATGTATTCCATGAAAAAGCGGTTAACCCGCTTCATGACCCTCTTTCTGTCCTTTCTGATAGCCTTTTCGCTGGCTCTGCCCGCCCTCGCCGCCGACGGCGAGGGCGATCCTGCCGACCCTTCCGGGCCGGACGGCGGCCAGACGACCCCGGGTGAAGGTGACGGAAATCAGGGGGGTGGTGACGGTACCGGCGACGGCACCGGCGATGGCGGCGACAGCGGCACTGTCGATCCGCCCCCGGCTGCCGTTGACCCGACCGGCTTCAAAGTCGAGCTGAACTCCACCAAGTTGTCCATGACGCTCGGCACACCGGCAGAATTGACCGCCACAGTCACTCCTACTCAGCCAGAAGGCGCAACGCTGGACAATGCGACCCTTACTTTTAACTGGGGCAGCACCGTCACGGACGTCATCAACCCCACATCGGAAGACGATCCGGATAACAAAGCGGTTTCTGTTGCGACGCTTGACCCCGCTAAAGCCGGCAAGACCATCATAAAAGTCGAGGTTCGTATGACTATCAAGGGGCAGCCAGATCCCCTGATCCGCACCGCCGAATGCGAGGTCACTGTCAATTACACGGCCCCCACCGACGTCACCCTGCTCCCCTCTGCCATCACGCTCGAACCGAACGGCAAGTCGCCCCAGACGCTGACCGCCAGCGTTTCGCCCTCGGGCGCCGATCCCGACGCCGTGAGCTGGAGCGTTCGGGATTCCGACATTGCCACACTCAGCGCGACGAGCGGCGGCAGCGTCACTATCTCCGGCAAAAACCCCGGCACCACCTCGGTCTTTGCCACCGTCGGCTCCGGCGAAAACGCCAAAACCGCCCAGTGCGAGGTGACGGTCAAGGGCGTCAAGCTGGATACCTCCGAAATCAGCGTGCTGCTGGGCACATCGAAGCAGCTGGGCGCCACGCCTATCGGCGGCATCGGCACGGTGGTCGAATGGTCGAGCGGCAACAGCCAGGTCGCCTTTGTCTCAAACGACGGGCGCATCACCGGTCAGACGCTGGGCAGCACCACGGTCACCGCCAGAATCGGCGGCTACAGCGCGAGCTGTACTGTCAACGTGGTGGAAAATACCGCCAGCGTCATTACCGGTACTGCCACGGCCGGCCAGCCCTTCCGTTTCTCCGATATTCTGTCGTCCCTTAACTCATGCAGCCGCCAGGTGCTTGACGCGCCGCTCTCTTATGTCTCCAATCTCCAGGTCAGCACGTCGCAGGGCATCTTGTACTATGGCTATATTTCCCCCGCTGACACCGGATTCGGCGTCGGCGGCTCGGAACGGTATTATTATAACGACACCCGCGGCCAGCGCAGTCTGTCCGACGTCGTTTTCGTGCCCCACTCTGATTTCAGCGGCACTGCCACCATCACCTATTCGGGCAGCGACGCCAATAACCGCTCGTTCAGCGGTACCATCCGCATCACCGTCACTGAAAGCGACGACGTGCTGTACACCACTAAAAAGAACACGGCCGTCACCTTTTCGGCCGCCGACTTCTCGCTTGTCTGCCGTGTGCGCAACGGCCGCGATTTAACCAGCGTCACCTTTGACCTGCCGGCGGCCAACCGCGGCGTTTTATGCACCGGCTACAACAGTGTGTCCGGCCAATATTCCGATTTGGTCGGCGTCGGCACGCCGTTTTACCGTGCCCGCAACCCGTACCTTGACAACGTGACGCTGATTCCGGCGCAGAATTACACCGGCACCTTTACAATCGGCTATACGGCCGTCGACACGGCCGGCGTTCGTTTTTACGGCCGCGTGCGCATTACGGTTGCCGACGACGAGGCCGACGGCGCCGAGGTGACCTATTCGGCCAGCGCCGGGGCTGCCGTAACCTTCCGCGCCAGCGATTTTAACGACGCCTGCCGCCGGGCGACCGGCTCTACGCTTGATTATGTTCGCTTTACGCTGCCGGCCTCCGGCGCCGGCACGCTGTATTACAATTACCGCAGCAACGGCACCTATGACAGCCGCGTGCCCGAAAGCAACCGGTATTACCGCAGCCTGACCCCGTCGGTCTCTAACGTCACCTTTGTGCCGGCCAACAACGCAAGCAGCCGGGTGTTCATCGATTTTTACGGCTACAGCACCAACGGCGAGCGCTTTTCCGGCAAGGTCTGTATCAAATATCCCGGCACCGACACGGCGGCCGAGCTCAGCTATTCGACGCAGGGCGGCATGTCGGCCGACTTTAACGCCGCCGACTTCAACGAGGTCTGCCAGGATGTCACCGGCGCGCGCCTCAACCGCGTCACGTTCACCCTTCCCAACAGCCGCGAGGGCACGCTCTATTACAATTATCGCAGCAGCTCCAGCTCGGGCAGCCGCGTCTCGGCCAATCAGAGCTTTTACCGCAGCGGCTCCCCTTCGATTTCCAGCGTGTCGTTTGTGCCCGCCAGCGGCTTCACAGGCACCACCTATATCAATTATGTCGGTTACGACATCAACAATATCAGCTACCGCGGCACCATACGGATCAACGTCGCGCAGGGGCTGGACACGACGATTTATTACTCCGCCGTCAGCGGCGGAAGGGTTTCCTTCGACTCTGTCGACTTCCACAATATCTGTCAGTCTTATACAGGTTACGGCCTGAATTATGTGCGTTTTACCCTTCCTTCGTCGCAGTCGGGCACGCTGTACTACAATTATGACGCCAATAAGGGCACCGGCAGCCGCGTTTCATCCAGCACCAACTATTACCGCAGCGGCAGCTCTTCCCTGCTCGACAACGTCACCTTTGTACCCGCCGCCGGTTATACCGGCACGGTGACCATCAATTACACCGGCACCAGCAGCAACGGAAAAACCTACACCGGCGTCGTTCAAATCACTGTGACCCGCCCCGTCGCCAATGTCATCCGTTATTCCGGCGGCTCGATGCCCATTCTGTTCCAGAGCAGCGACTTCAATCAGGCCAGCCAGACCATGTTTGGGCGCGAGCTGTCACACGTTCAGTTCACCACTCTGCCCAGCACGGCATCCGGCCGCCTCTATCTCAATTATTCCTCGCCGCAAAAGACCGGATCGCCCGTGACGACCGGCAGCTATTACTACTATAACGGCTCCCCCTCCCTCTATGACGTCAGCTTTGTGCCCAACGCTGACTTTTCGGGAACCGCGACCATCGCGTACACAGGATATGACGCAAGCGGCAACCGCTTCAACGGTACGGTAGAGGTTACAGTGTCCAAATCCCCCGCTTCCAATCCCTTTACCGATATGGGCAATTTTGCCTGGGCTTCAAACTCGGTTGATTTTCTCTTTCAATACGGCGTCATCGACGGCATTGGCAGTTCGCAGTTCAGCCCGGCGCAGAATATTCGACGCGGCGATTTTGTGCTGATGATTTGCCGGGCGCTGGAGCTGGATACCGGCAGTACCGCCAGCTTTCCTGATGTTCCGGCCAGCAGCTATTATGCAAAGGCCATTGCCACCGCCAAAGATTTGGGCATTGTTTCGGGCTATAACAACCGATTCAACCCCAATGTCGCGCTGACGCGCCAGGATGCTATGGTCATGATTTACCGGGCCCTGGGGGCAACCGGGCGGAGCATTTCATCGATGGGCGGCAACCTTTCGCTCTATCGTGACAGCAGCCAGGTTTCGGACTATGCCTTTACCGCCGTTTCAGCTTTGGTGCAGGCGGGAATCATTCGGGGCGACGAAAGCGGCCTGCTTCGCCCCGGCGCTTATATTACGCGCGCCGAAATGGCTGTCATTCTGCACAGGGTGCTTACCATGTGAAACATGTGAGGACGGTGTTTTAAATGTCGCAGGAAAACAATAATACCCATCTTGACGCTGTGCGCGAAGGGATGTCGCTTGAGGTGCTCGCCTCAAACAATCAGGTTATTTTTCTGGGCAAAGTTGATAAAATTGACGATACCGCCATTCAACTCAGCAATTCTTCGGGCCAAAATGTCCCCCCAATTCTGTACAACGCCGAAGTCAAGCTGCGGGGATTCGTATCTACCTCACAGACCTTTATTTGCAGCGGGCGGATTTGCGGCAGCTCTGATCAGTTTTGGAAAATTGATCAGCTCTCCGCTCAGTACATTGAAAATCACCGCAACTTTTTCCGGCAAAAAGTCTCAATCGACGCCAAAATCACGCATGTTAACGGCGAGCCGGCCGTGCGGAGCGGCGTAAAATCCAGTGCCGCCTCTGACGGCGTCCCCTGCAAACTGTTGGATATCAGCGGCGGAGGCGCTCATATCAGCTGCATGGAACTCTACAAACCCGGTGACCTTCTCTTCATAAGCGATGTAAAGCTGCTCCCGGACAGCGAAGCCTTTTCCTTTCACTGCAAGGTGCAACGGGCTGATACAGAAGAACGCACCCGGTTTTATGGCTGTGAATTTGAAGGGCTGCCACTCAAAGAACAGGATCGGCTGGTCCGCACCATTTTTCTGCTTCAACGCCGCGAAACACAGCGCAGGCTCGTGGCAGACGACATGTGAGTTTAAAATCAAAAAGCGGCAGGCGCGTTTGGATGCGTTTGCCGCTTTTTGCCGCCACACTGTTTTGCCTTGCCGTCCGCAAGGGCGGCCATGTACCGCTCGGGCTCTGAAATCACCGTATGCTGCCTGCTTATTGACATCCTTCAAAAATTCTTTTATTCTGATATGGGTTTTGTTTCGCCGGCTCTTTTTGGCAGGAAATCCGACCATTACGGTTCAATAAAGGAGGATCTCAAATAATGAAAAAAACTGTTGCATGGCTGCTCGCGTTGCTGCTGTGTCTGTCGCTCGCCGCCTGCGGCGACAGCGGCGAACCGTCGCAGCCGGATCGTCCGTCCGAAAACGGCACGGATGCCCCCGACGTCCCGGACGCTGCGGATGAGCCTGAAGATCAGCCCGATCCGGAACCTGTGCTGCCGGAGCTTTCCCTGGACAGCCCAAACAGCATTGACGGCATCGCCGAATACGAAATCTCGACCGTTTACGCTGCAAATGACATCCTGCCTCCCAAGCCCGACGGTATTTACACCCATTACGAGGCAAAAACCGGCAACCAGCTCGTCGCCGCGGTGATGGATGTCAAGAATCTGCAATCTTCCGCGTTACCGGCCCGCGAGTTGCTGTCAGCCGTTCTGTCCATTGACGGCGCCGAATATACTTCAACCTGCGTAATTGAGGAAGACGGCGGCGCGGATCTCGGCTCCGGCTCCAACACCGTTGATCCGCTGTCCGAAGCCCGGCTGTATCATTTATTTGAAATCCCCGGGGACGCCGACACGGAGCACATGACGCTCACCGTGACGGCCGGCGAGGACATCCGCACCGTCTCGCTGGGGCTTCAGCAATTTGAAAGCGCTAAAAAACCCATCGTCATCGGCGAGGAAATCACTGACGGCGAAACGCTCAGCCTGACGATAGACTCTATCTCCTTTGCCACTACCCTGTATCCGCCCAAGGCCACCGGTTACTATCACTATTACGAAGCAGAGAGCGGCAAAACCTACCTGATCGTTAAGGCAACGGCCAAAAACCTGAAGGGCACTGAAATGAAATATAGCGATATCGCCGGCGTCAGCGCCGTGTACAACGACAAGTACAACTATTCTTCTTTTGCTGTTCTGGAAAAGGACGGCGGCGCCGACTTAAATGGCTACCCCAATCAGTATTCCATCGATCCGCTTGACAGCGGCGTGGTTTATTACTTAATCGAAGTCCCCGCCGAAGTCGAAAGCGGCAAAGTCGACCTTTCTTTCTACATCTCCGGCGATTATTACACTTATACTATCGGCGGTTGATGAGCCTAAGACAAAGGGCGGTACAGCAGCGTACCGCCCTTTTTATAATATAAAAAGCGAGCGGCTCTAAGCCGCTCGCCCTCAAAAGTGCAGCAAAAACTTTATTTGTTGAAATAGCGCTTCAACAGGCCTTCGAAAGCTTTGCCGTGGCGGGCTTCGTCGCGGGCCATCTCATGAACGGTGTCATGAATGGCATCCAGGTTCAGGGCTTTGGCCTTCTTGGCCAGCTCGGTCTTGCCTGCGGTAGCGCCGTTTTCGGCCTCGACCCGCATCTCCAGATTCTTCTTGGTGGAAGCGGTCACGACTTCACCCAGCAGCTCGGCGAACTTGGCAGCGTGCTCGGCTTCTTCATAAGCGGCCTTCTCCCAATACAGGCCGATTTCAGGATAACCTTCGCGGTGGGCAACGCGAGCCATAGCCAAGTACATGCCGACTTCGGTGCATTCGCCGTTGAAATTCATGCGCAGGCCTTCGAGAATCTCTTCAGGCGCGCCGGCGGCTACGCCAACCACATGCTCAGCGGCCCAGCTCTTCTCGCCGGACTGCTCGACAAACTTTGATTTGGGGGCTTTGCACTGGGGGCAGACATCGGGGGCTTCATCCCCCTCGTGAACATAGCCGCAGACGCTGCAAACAAACTTTTTCATGGTACAGTTCCTCCTCATTCGTCTTTAAAAGATGTCATTTTAATCTGATCAAGCTCCTGTCGGAGCTTGGTGCTGACCTGATCAAAGACCTGCCGAAACCGGCAGCTTTCTTTATCGGGCATATGCGTACAGCCCACTTCCCTGTTCAGGCAATGTGAGATTTCAAACGGCCCGTCGATGCATTCGATAATTTGCGCCAGCGACAGCTGCGCCGGATCAGCGAGCAGGCGATACCCGCCCTGCGCTCCTTTTTGTGAAGCGGCAATGCCTGCGGCCGCGAGTTTACGCAGAATTTTCAGGGCAAAACGCAGCGTCACCCCTGTGCGCTCGGAAATCTCGCTGGCCGGCATGACTCCCTGTGCCTGCATCAGAGCGTAGACAATGCGAACCGCATAATCCGCTTCCCTTGTTATTTTCATATCGTTATCGTATCTCCATTTCTGAACAATTTTAGTATACATTACTATTTTTGACTTGTCAATATCTTTTTTCAATGCGCCGTTTTCAGCTCTGCGGCAACGCTTGTATTTTACCCCTGTTTTTGTTACACTGGTTTATACGGGGTGAGCGCCATGATCAGTACCATTCCTGCCAAAACCATTCTCTCCGGCTACCAAAAAGATAACCGCTGGTTTGGTATGCATTATAATATGAATATTTATAAGGGCTGCTGCCACGGCTGCATTTACTGTGACAGCCGCAGCGACTGCTACCGGGTTACGGACTTTGACCGTGTGCGCGCCAAGGAAAATGCGCTGCGCATCATCCGCGACGATTTACAGCGCAAGACGCGCACCGGCGTCGTGGCCACCGGAGCGATGAGCGACCCCTATAACCCATTTGAGCGCGAATTGCAGCTTACCCGCCATGCCCTCGAGCTGCTGTCCGCCTTTGGTTTCGGCGTTGGCATCGCCACCAAGAGCCCGCTCATCACACGCGATATCGACGTTTTGACCGAAATAAGCCAGCGCGCCCCGGTTTTGTGCAAAATCACCGTTACCGCGGCAGACGATGCCCTCAGCCGGAAAATCGAGCCGCATGTCGCGCCATCCTCCGCCCGGCTGGACGCCGTTGCCAGGCTGTCGGCCGCCGGGCTTTTTACCGGCCTGCTGCTCATGCCGGTTCTTCCTTTTATCACCGACAGTGAAAGCAATATCCGAACTCTCGTCCGTTTAGCAGCCGAGAGCGGCGCCCGGTTTATTTATGCATCCTTTGGCGTCACACTGCGCAGCAATCAACGGCAATATTTTTACGATCGGCTGGACGAGCTTTTCCCCGGCCTGCGGGCGCGCTATGTGCGCACTTACGGCGAACGCTACCAATATGCCAGCCCACACGCCCGCGCTTTGTGGGACATTTTTGCAGCAGAATGCCGCGCAAACGGTATTTTATACCGCATGAGCGACATCATCCGCGCCTATCAGGCTCCTTACAGCGACCCGCAGCTCCGCCTGTTCTGACCAGGCGGCCTGAGAAAAACCAGTCGATCGGGCGCGGACATCGCGGGCTGAAAGACAAAGTTGAGGCGCGTAAAAGCACGCATTTCTTCCGGCGCCTGCACGTCGTTTTCCGCCATAAACCGCACCATCTCGCCGCGCGCCATTTTGACGTAAACCCCTTTTTCCTTCACCTTTTGGTTCGACAGTTCTCCGAATACGCAGTCGACCCAACGCACATGCGCGGGCAGATGCCGCCGAATCAGGCGGCTGTATTCGTCTGACGCCAGGTTGACGATCGTCTCTGTCTCGCGCAGCAAAGCGCGGCAAGGTGCGTCGCCCCAAAAATCATAAAGGTTTCGAAAGCGTTCCGTGCGCAGCGGCGCCTGCATTTCCAGGCGGTAAGGAGTCACTCCGTCAAAGGGACGCAGCAGCCCGTAAAACCCGGATAAAATCCGCACATGCCGTTCGACGTAGTCATAGGCTGCGTCCTCAAAGACGCCGGGCGCCATGTACTGGTATTGTATGCCGTCAAACGCCAGCACCGCCGGGCTGAGCGCCGCATGTAAATTCATCTTCTGATACCGCCGGTAGTTCAACTCTGCGATTTCATCGCTGCATTGCAGCAGCTTCTTCAGTTCGGGCTGCGGCAGGGCGCGCAAAATGCCGAGCAGCTGCTCCGCCCGGCCGAGAAAAACCGGCTCGGTGCGCGGCGGCAGACAGTCTTCTTCCTTCATCCGTTTGGCAGGCGAAAGTATGGCCAGCATTGCAACACCCCTTTCGCCGGCTGCTAATAAAAAACGACAGGCAAAATTACCTGTCGTTTTCAATGGAGCGGATGACGAGGCTCGAACTCGCTACCTCCACCTTGGCAAGGTGGCGCTCTACCAGATGAGCTACATCCGCAAGTGCTTTATTAGTATATCCAAAAAACGACTGCTTGTCAAGTCCATCTTTTCAAAACCCCCGCGGTATTTTTCAAAAAGCATGGAATCAAAGGGCGCATCCGCTGCCGGATGCGCCCTTTTTTGCCGCTCGCCGCACCCCGGCAAATGGCTGCAATACGGCCCTCGAGCGGCTTCAATCCCTTGAAAACACTATGCTCTCAGCTTATTGAAACGATTTTTTTATTGTGCTATGATGAAATCGATTATAAACGCTTTTTTATTTGTTTTGAAGCGCTCAACAGCCATGCTTAAGGAGGGTTTTAAGCCCATGGCACTGATTGATATCATCAAATACGAGGGTGACAATTCCACCTTTGTCTGGAAGCATCCCTGCGAGGATTTCAGCACCTCTTCCCAGCTGATCGTGCATGAAAGCCAGGAAGCCGTCTTTTTTCTCAACGGACAGCCGCTTGATTTATTCGGCTCCGGCCGCTACACGCTGGAGACGCAGAACATCCCCCTGCTGCGGCACGTCGTCAACATCCCTACCGGCGGGCAGTCGGCCTTTCACTGCGAGGTTTACTTTATCAACAAAACCGAGCAAATGGCCATCCGCTGGGGGACCGACAGCAAAATCCAGTACATCGAACCGACCTATGGTTTTCCGCTTTCCATCGGCGCCAGCGGCGAAATGAGCCTGCGGGCGGCCGACTCCAAAAAGCTGCTGCTCCGGCTGGTCGGCACGGAAAAGGACTTGAGCCAGGCGCGGCTGAGCGCCTACTTCCGCGCCTTTTTGATGACCAAAGTCAAAACCTACATGGCGCAGACGCTGAAAGCGAGCGCTATCAATATTTTTGAAATTGACGAGCAGCTCATCACCTTTTCCGACGAGCTGAAAGAACGGCTGAGCGCCGATTTTCTCGATTACGGCGTCTCGCTCGAACGCTTTTTCGTCACCACCATCGCAAAGCCGGAAAACGACCCGCAGTACATCCGCTTCAAGGAGCTGCATTTCCGCCAGTACGCCGATGTCGCCGAAGCGCGGCTGCGGCAGCAGGTGGGCGTCATTGACCAGCAGACCGAAGCGCAGCGCCGCGTCATCGACGCGGAAAGCATGGCCCGCAAGCGAAACATCGAAGGCTATACCTATCACCAGGAGCGCGGCTTTGACGTGGCCGAAAAGCTGGCGCAGAACGAGGGCGCGGGCAATTTCAGCAGCGCGGGCATCGGCCTGGGGATGATGGCCGGCGTCGGCGGCGCCGTCGGCACGGTGATGAACGACACCGTCTCCGCCGCAATGGGCGGGATAACGGCGCAACCTGCCGCGGCCTTTTGTGAAAACTGCGGCGCAAAGCTGTCGCCCGGCGCCGCTTTTTGCGAAGAGTGTGGCGCGCCGGTCGCCGCGCGCCCGGCCTGCCGGGGCTGCGGCTATGTGTTTGAACGCCCCGGCAAATTCTGCCCCCGATGCGGCATGAAGCGTGAGGTGCAGTCATGAACGGACGCCGTCTGAAGAACGCCGCATGGCTTTTGGGCTTTGCCATCGAAGCCTCCCTGCTGCTGTTTTTGTCCCGCGACTACACGGCGCCTGTCTGGATCACGCTGGGCTTTACGGCCGCCGCCTTTCTGTCGCTGTATCTTTTGTGGCGCAAAGACACCGCGGCCGCGCGGGATCGCTTTCTGAACGCGCCGCGCGCCGTTGTCTCGGCGGGCTGGCTGCTGGCGCAGCTTGTTTTATGCTGTGTCATCGCCCGTGCCGAACACAGCGTCGGCATAAAAACCGCTGTTTTTGCCAACCTCATTGTGTGTTTGCTCGCCTGGCTTTTGGTTGTCGCCACTTCCGCCGCCAAACGGCAGGCCAAACAGGTTGATCTGCGGCAAAAAGACCACCATATACAATTATAAAAAAAGGGAGAGGGATAAGAACATGAAGCAACTGACCTGTGAAATGTGCGGAAGCACCAACCTTCTCAAGAAGGACGGCGTCTTTGTCTGCCAGGACTGCGGCACGCAGTATTCCGTCGAAGAGGCCAAAAAGATGATGGTCGAAGGCGTCGTCGAAGTCACCGGCACCGTCAAGGTCGACAGCAGCGACAAGCTCGGCAATTATCTGATGATGGCCAAAAACGCTTACGATGCGGACAACAAGAAAGAAGCGGAAAGCTACTGCAACAAGATCATTGAAATCGACCCTAACAACTACGAAGCCTGGTACATCAAGGGCAAGGCGGCCGGCTGGCAGTCGACGCTCGCCAACATCCGCATCGAAGAGTCGGTCAACTGCTTTACCAAAGCCATTGAAAGCGCACCCGAGGACAAGGCGGAAGAAATTAAGACCGGCTCTGCGGACGAGATCCGCAAGCTTTCGCTCGCCCTGGTCTCTTTGTGCTGCGATAATTATTCCAAAAATGCCAGCGAGAAGAATGCAAAGGAAGTCAAAAACAGCGCCATTCTTGTTCAGCTTTGGGCGCTCAAGCTTCTGGCCAAATGCGGCGTGCAGCCCAAGTCCTTCAAGTCCGACATGGCGACAAGGATCAATCAGGCTGTAGTCAAGGCCTTTCAGAACGATATCCAAAAGGATTACCACAGCTCGGAACACCCCAGCGAGCACGCGTGGGACCGATTCACAAAGCAGTCGTGGGACGCCGTTGACCTGCTGAAATACGCCATCACCCTGCGTGAAAAAGAAGACGAAGCGCGAAACAAGGATGTTTACGAAAACCTTATTTTTATTACCAAGGCAATTGAATCGTCCGGTAAGTATACCTACAGCAACGGCGGTTGGAGTAAGATTGGATGGAATAAAGACTACAAGGAAAAGCTCATCAACCAGATCATGGAGTACCACAACAAAATCAAGGAAATCGACCCGGAATATGTCATTCCCGAGCGGCCTCAGCCTTCTTCCAACGGCTGTTATGTCGCAACGGCCGTTTACGGCTCTTACGACTGCCCCGAGGTGTGGACGCTTCGCCGTTACCGCGACGATCATCTCGCCGCGACGTGGGCCGGCCGCGCGTTTATCCATACTTATTACGCCGTCAGCCCCACGCTGGTCCGCTGGTTCGGCCACACCGATTGGTTTAAAAAGCTGTGGAAGGGCAAGCTAGACCGCATGGTGCAGCGGCTCAATGCCGAAGGCGTGCAGAACACCCCGTACAACGACAAAAACTGGTAACCCGCCGCTTCCCTGCGGCCTCTGCGCGCCGCACCGGCCAGCGGCCCAAATCAAAACAGCATGGTGGCATACACCATGCTGTTTTTGTGCAATTTCCGCTGTTTTGCGGGGCGAATACAGCCCCGCCCTAATCCTGGTTGGGCACGGGGATTTCGTCGGGAATGGGGCAGACATAGGGCTTGCCTTGCGTGGCCTCGTCAAACTCCTGTTTGGCGCGCGCCAGCAGCTTCGGGTCGCCCATGACCTTCAGTCCGAACAGGGCCATCGCCTTTGCGGCGTAAATCATGCCCTTGCGGCCGATGGAGTGGCCGGCGCAGGCCGTCACCTGCCAATGATGTCCCGGCGCGCCCATGTTCCAGCAGGCGGTGTCAAAGGCAACGCCCGGCGCGATGTGCTGCACATCGCCGACGTCGGTCGAGCCATAGGAATTGTCCTCGTACTTTTCGACGCCCGTATGCAGCGGCTCGGCAAGCGGCTTATCACCGTTGAGCTGGGCGGCAAAGTCCAGCTCTTCCCGAGTCCACGGCTCGCGCGGGATTTCGCACAGCGTGTCATACATGACCTCGCCCAGCACGCGGTTGTTGAGCGTGGGGTAGCAGCCGCCCAGGAACTCGACCTCGAGCTCGGTGCCCGTCATCTGCGCCGCGCCGCGGGCGATGTCGAGCACGCGGCCGTACACCTCGTCAATCATCTCGCGCGACAGCGCGCGCACAAAATACCAGGCGCAGGCCTTGTCGGGCACAATGTTGGGGGCGACGCCGCCCTCGGTGATCACATAATGCATACGCACCGACGTCGGCACATGCTCACGCAGATAGTTGATGCCGATGTTGGTCAGCTCGACGGCGTCGAGCGCGCTGCGGCCGTTGTGCGGGTCACCGCCGGCATGGGCCGTGCGCCCCTTAAAATGCAGTTTAAAGGAATTGAGGCCGGTCGCCGTGCCAAAGGTGACGTCGTTCATCGAACCGGGGTGGAAGGCGGCGCAGAAGTCGATGCCGTCAAACACGTGGGCGCGGGCCAGGAAAGCCTTGCCGGTCAACACCTCTTCGGCAGGGCAGCCGAAATAAATGACGGTACCGGGCAGCTTCTTTTCTTCCATGGCCTTCTTCAGGCCGATGGCAGCGCCGACATGTGCGACGCCCAGCAGGTTGTGGCCGCACGCCTGCCCCCACTCGCCTTCGACCGCGGCCTCTTTGTGAGCGCAGACCTTCTGGCTCATGCCGGGCAGGGCGTCGTATTCGCCCAGCAGGCCGTAAACCGGCTTGCCCGAGCCGTAAGACGCGCGGATGGCCGTCTTCATGCCGCCGACCCCCACCTCGACGTCAAAGCCGGCCTCGCGCAAAAGCTGCGCCGTCCATTCGCAGGCCCGGTATTCACGATAAGGCCCTTCGGGGTGATTCCAGATGTCCAGCGCCAGCTTGTCCAGCTTGTCCCGCCAGCGCTCTATTTCGGCAAACGCGATTTGCTCATGCATGGGTGATCCCTCCATATCGTTGATTGGTTCCAGTATATCACAATTCAGCCGCCGGAAAAAGAGGAACCGGGGCTTGACATTGGCTTTTTTTTATGAGAGACTAATATTGACAGAGTAGGAGCGGCGCGTCAAGTGCCGGCGGATGGGAGGTCGCCGCCGGACGAAGAAAGCTTGTCTTTCGCGGTGCCGTCTCCGCATCCGCTGCCACAAAACCGGGGGAGATCTCCTTTTTTGTGGTATGCCACAAAAAAAGGAGGTTTTTTATGCACAAAATTTCTGTCAAGACCCTGACCGCCGTCGCCCTGTTCATCGCTTTGGAGGTTGTTTTGTCCCGCTTCGGCTCCATCGCAACGGCCGAACTCAAAATCGGCTTTGGCTTCGTACCGCTCGCCATCTGCGCCATGCTGTACGGGCCTGCCTGGGCTGCCGTCGCCGGCGGGCTGTCCGATTTTATCGGCGCCGTCCTTTTCCCCATCGGCCCTTATTTTCCCGGCTTCACACTGACCAATGCGCTTATCGGCCTGATTTTTGGGCTGTTTCTGCGCCGCCGCCCGGCGGGAATCGCAAATATCTGCGCCGCTTCCCTCATTACCTGCCTGTTTTGCAGTCTGGTGCTCAACAGCCTGTGGATCTCGATTCTGTATCATTCTCCTTTTATTCAGCTGCTGCCCACCCGCTTGCTGCAATGCGCCGTCATGATTCCGGTGGAAATCGTGGTGCTCACCCTGCTGCGCCAACCCGTCGCCCGTCTGGCGCGTTCCCGCGCACTCTGACCTTCATTATCGAAAAAACAGACAGGCAGCGCCCAAATTCGGGGCGCTGCCTGTATTTTTAAAGCGCGGGCTTTTGTGCGCACAGGAAGTAAATCGGCATTCCCTGTGACGAAAAGCGTTCTTCATATTCCGTCATGACATTGCTTTCGTCCTGCCGGGCGTGTAAATCCAAGCTGACATCGAGCAGCGGATAACCAAACTGTGAAAGCTGGCAAAGCGAAAACTCAAAAAGCGCGCGGTTATCGGTTTTCATGCGTATTTCACCGCCTGCGCGCAAAATGCAGTCGTACACCCGCAAAAAATTGGGGTGTGTCAAGCGGCGTTTGGCGCGGTTGTTGGGCGGCCACGGGTCGGAAAAATTGAGATAAATGCGGCTGACCTCGCCCGGTGCAAAAGCGTCCCCCAGCTGGGCGGCGTCGGTGCCAATAAACCGCAGGTTCCGAAGCCCGGCCGCACGCGTTTTTTCCAGCGCCAGCAGCAAAACGTTCTGGGATTTTTCTACGGCGATGAAGAGATCTTCAGGGCAGCGCGCAGCAGTGCCGACAGCAAACTGGCCTTTGCCGCAGCCAATCTCCAAAAAAAGCTCGCCCTTTTGGCCAAACTGTTCCCGCCAGCTGCCGCGAAGTGCAGGGGGATCACTGACAAGCAAATCGGCGCAGGCCTCCATCCGGGGTATCAGGTTTTTCTTTTTACGCATTCGCATGGCGGTCAGCTCCCAGCATCCTATTCTGTCATCCGCGGGTATTATACCACATGTCTTTATAAAAGCAAAGCCTTTCCCCTGCGCGGACGTTCAGAAAGCTGACAGGAACAGCCGATAGGATGATGCTTCAAACCTCTTTCTCAAAGATAATTTGATAGCCCATTGCTCCATAAACGCCCATTTTTCCATTGAAAGGTGCTATAGAATAGGCCAAAAGGCCGCCGCCTTGACGTATTGCTTCCTCATGCGGTATAATATTTTTTATTGGACTTTCTATATTACTGTACTTCTGCCCGACAGAAAAATGGAGGAATCGCGCTGTGCTCAACGGAATCAAACAGAAAAAATTTATATTGAACGGCATCTTGCTCATAGCGGGCAGTCTGCTGTATGCAGCGGCCATCGCGCTCTTCCTCGACCCAAACCAGCTGGCGCCGGGCGGTGTGACCGGCATGGCCATCATCATCAACTATCTGTCCAGCCTGCCTACCGGTATGGTCGTGCTGTGCATCAACATTCCCCTCATGCTGGTGGGGCTGTGGAAGCTGGGCTATAAAGTTATGTTGTCCACTGTTTTTACCACTGTTTTTTCCTCTTTTATGATCGATATCATTGGGAAATGGGGCGCTCTGACCACCGATTCGCTCTTGGCCGCCGCTTCCGGCGGCGCGCTGTTGGCCGTCGGCATGGGACTGGTCTTCCGCGCCGGGGGCACGACGGGCGGCAGCGATATCATCGTCCGCCTTATCAAACTGCGCTATCCGTATGTCAAAACGGGCAAGCTGTTTTTGCTGACCGACTCGGTCATCGTCATTTTATCCGGCATCATTTTCCGCAACATCGACCGCGCGCTGTATGCGACCATTGCCATGGTGGTCTTTACCTTTGTATTTGATACGGTATTGTACGGCGCAGATGGGGCCAAATTACTGTATATCATCACCAGCGCTGACCGCCCGATTGCCGCCCGTCTGATGGAGCTGGACGTCGGCGTCACGTATTTGGACGGTATCGGGGCGTATACCGAAAAGCCGAAAAAAGTTGTTCTCTGTGCCATGCATAAGCAGGTGTTTCCGCAGGCGCGCGAAATTGTGCGCGAAGAGGACCCCGACGCCTTTATGATTGTCACCTCGGCCAATGAAATTTTCGGCGAGGGCTTTAAAGATCACCACCAGCAGCTGTTATAGAGAGGAGACGGTTTTATGAACATTGAAAAAACCCTGCAAAGCCTGAAAGACCGGCGCATTGACGCCGCCTATTACGCAACTGCCAAAGAGGCGCTGAGCGCCCTGTGCGCCGAAGTACAGGGCAAAAAGGTGGTTTTCGGCGGCTCGGTCACGCTCAAGGAAATGGGCGCTTTTGAAGCGCTGCGCGAAAACAACCAGGTTTACTGGCACTGGATGGAGCGCAGTGAAGATCAGCGCGTCATTGAATGTGAAGCGCAGGTCTATATCGCTTCGGTCAATGGGCTGGCGGAAACCGGTGAGATCGTCAATATCGACGGCACAGGCAACCGCGTTTCCAACGCTATGTACGGCTTTGAAACGGTTTATTATGTCGTCGGCGTCAACAAACTGGCCCCTGACCTTCACGCTGCCATCGATCGCGCCCGCCAAGTGGCCGCTCCGCTCAATGCCAAACGCCTGGGACTGAAAACGCCCTGCGCCGTTGACGGGAAATGCCATGACTGCCGCAGTTATGACCGCATCTGTAACGTCATGAGCATTACCATGGGGAAACCGGGCGGCGTCAAGCGCTGCAAGGTTCTGCTGGTCGGCGAAACGCTGGGCTATTAAGCTGTATGGAAACGGAGTGAGCGCTGTGGCCGCCGGAAAAAGGACCTTTGCCCTGCTGTGCTGCGCGCTGTTTTTTTTGGGTGGATGCAGCGGCCTTTCGAGCGGCGAGTATTACCGTGAAAAGGATCATATTGCCCAGCCCGCTGAAAATGACGAAACCAGTTCAAATTCCATAGGGAATTATTACACGCTGCAAACGGCGCTGCAAAACATGATCCGCTCGGCGCGCGAAAGCGACAGCATCCGCGTCAGCGGCTACACGGGCGATTTGGATGAGGATTTAGAGGCCATCCGGCAGTATTTTACAACGGTCTACCCGCTCGGCGTTTACGCCGTGCAGGGTATTGGATACGACAAAACCCGCATCCTGTCCGAAATGGAAATCAGCGTCACCATTCAGTATCGCCGCACGGCCGAAGAGATCCGCAACGTCGTTGAGGTTTTGGACGACAGTGACTTTGAACGCCGGATGACGGAGTATTTCCGCTCCTTCCGTGAGAAACGGGTTTTCTCTTTTACCTGGTTCACCGACTCGGACGAGCGTTTTATGGCCCGCATGATGAAGAGCTGGGCGGCTGCGGCCGAATACGCCGTCGGCCTGCGTGAGCTGTCTTTTACCTTTTATCCGGAAGACGAATACCGGCGTATTGTAGAAATCGATGCCAAATATATTGACGACGCCGACCAACTGCGCGCACAGGCGCAGGCAACGCGCGAACGGTGCGACGAAATTGTCGACGAACAGCTCCAACGCGGCGAGACCGATCGCGAAACTTTGCAGCTGCTGGCCGAGTGGCTGCTTGCCAACGTTCAGCTCGATGAAGAGGCGACCCGCGTCAGCAGTGAAACGGAAGGAATGCAGCGAAAAACGTCGGTCTACACGGCATATGGCGCTCTGATCGAGCAGACGGCGGCGCAGTCGGGACTGGTGCTGGCTGCCGGGATGCTGGGCGGGCGCCTGGGGCTGGATTGTACCGTCGTCATCGGCAGCCGCGACGGCCAGATGTATTGGTGGCTGGCAGTGCAGACCGACGAGGGCTGGCTGCATCTGGATCTCTTGTCGCAGGAAGGGCAAAGCATCGGCGAAAACGGCGAAAGCGCTTTTCTCCCCCAGTACATTTTTGATGAAGATGAGGCGGCTGCCCGTTTTGATTGGGACAAGACGCTGTACCGCCTGAGCTGAACAGGAATTGTTTGTCAGATAAGCCCCCGGCCAGCGGCCGGGGCGTTTTCATATCCGCGCCGTGTATCGCCCTGTTGTTTTTCAGAGCCGCTATTGACAGGGCGCTGCCGGGTTGCTATAATGATGGCATACTACTGTTTTTTTTACAGTATAAGATCGAGGTGCTGCACATGAAGAAAACCTATCTCATGCAATTGTCCAGAGCGGCGCGCTGGCGTCTCCCGCCTGCCGAGGCGCAGGATGTCGTGGCCGATTATGAAGAGCTGCTGCTGCAAAAGCCGCGTTCCGAACCGGAGCTTGTTCAGGAGCTGGGAACGCCGACGCAGGCTGTGCAGCTGCTGTGCCCGCCCCGAATCTACCGTCAATGGCTGGCTGTATTCGGCCTGCTGACGGTCTGCCTGCTGTTGCCGGCTCTTAGCATCCTGCCGCATATGGGCGGGTTGTGGCGTCTTTTGAAGACGGAGCTTCGGGTACTGCCTGTCGAGCTGATCTTTCTGGCCGTCGGGCTTTTGGTTTCCTGGTTCTGGTTCCGGCGGCAGGGTGTGCATGAAAAAAGCAGGGCGCTGCCCAAGGGACTTGCGCCTGCTCTGGCGTTTCAGCTGGCCGGACTGGCGGGAATATGGTGGGTCATTTGGCTGGCTCTGGCGCGGCCAGACGGGCTTATGCATGTCTTTCAGCAGGCGCCGTCGCTGGCGCCGATTTTAAATGCCTGTCTGCAATGGGGCTGTTTTGCGCTGGCTCTTGTGGGACTGCTCGGGCTGGTCAATGCCCGGCTGAGCGATCGGCGCTGGCGCTCGGTCTATGTTCTGGGCCTGACGGCAACGGTTTTGTGTATGGCGCTGCTGGGTATGTTCTGGAGCCTGGATCTCGATGCTTCGGCCGCAGGATGGCAGCTGCCTTATCTGCAATATGATCTTCTGCTGACCGTCGCAGGGATGACAGGAACGGTGGCTTCGCTGTGCTGAAAAAAGATTTGCTGGAGCTGTGTCTGCTTGAACTTTTAACCCAGGGCGAGCAATACGGCTATGAATTGCTACAGCGGATGTACACCGAATTCCCGGATACGCAGGAAAGCATGATATATGCGCTGCTGCGGGGTCTGTGCAGAGACGGGTATACCGAACAGTACCGGGTGGACGCGTCGGGCGGGCCGCCCCGGAAGTATTACCTCCTGACCAATGCGGGGCGGCGCAGGCACGCCGATTTGCTGGCGGCATGGCGCAATCTCAAACGCGCTATGACGGCGCTGGGAATAGAATAAAAACCGAGGTGAGCATAACATGTTGCTGGGACTGGAGCGCGGTTTTGTACGGCTGGTATCCCACCAGAAGGGCTGGGAGAAAAATGCAAAAGACACCATCGTACTGTTAAAGCACATATTAGGCCCGGCCGCGGTGGAGATTCAGCATGTTGGCAGCACAGCCCTCTGTGGTATTTGCGCCAAACCCATTATAGATATTGTCATCGGTGTCGGCGGCTTAAATGATATTAAGCCGTATATTGATAGCTTAAAACAACATAGCATTATCTTTCATGGAGAAGATATAGTCGGTCAATTGCTTTTTGTCATGGGTGATCTTGAAAAGAATACCCGCACGCACCACATCCATGTGGTGGAATGGAATAGCCTTGCGTGGAACAACTATATCAATTTCCGGGATTACCTAAACGCCTTTCCAGAAAAAGCGAAGCTCTATGAGCGCTGTAAGCAAAAGCTGGCCTTTTCATTTCCCTGCGATCGGGTACGCTATACAGAAGGAAAGCAGGAGCTTATAGACCTTTTGCTCAAAGAGGCGCAGCTTTGGCGCGAAAAAAGCCGATAAGCAGGTTCGGGCCGCTGTCCGATCCGCTCACCAATCACCCATTGAAAAAGAAAAATCCGAACGCATTTCCGCAGGAAAGCGTTCGGATTTTTCAAACATGGTGGGCCTTCAGGGGCTCGAACCCGGGACCGGACGGTTATGAGCCGTCTGCTCTAACCAACTGAGCTAAAGGCCCAAAGTAATGGTCGGCTACGAAAATATATTATATTGCAAACGACAAGAAATAGCAAGTGTTTTTTCCTGTTTTCTGAAATCGTACTCATAGGCCGCTACAGAACTACATATCTATTAGAGAAACTGCACGGAAAGAGGGGATGGAGCCATGCCATTGAGCGACCGGGAACTGTTTGCGCGGCTTATTCAGTGTGAAGCCGGAGGTGAAGGAGACAACGGCATGCGCGCTGTTGCCAGTGTTGTCATGAATCGCGTTCGAGCACCGGGCGGCGAATATGCGCGTGTCGGCCAAGGCAGCATCCGCAATATTATTTATCAGCCTTATCAATTTGTCTGCGCTTCAGAGACCGAACGCGGTCAGTATAATCCGCAGAATATTTATAACATGAGCCCAGAATCCATTCACTTTGAGATTGTCGACTGGGCCATTGCCGGCAACCGCCTGATGCCTCTGGGCGAAGCGCTATGGTTTTTCAATCCCTTTTCACCCGAATGCCGCCCCCAATTTCCCAGTGATATCGGTTACTTTATTACCCGCATTGGCGATCACTGCTTTTATAATCCCACAGCTGCCTACTTCGACACCTGAAAGAAAGGATGAGCCGCTTTGAACAATGACAATTTCAACCCCTATGCTTCGCCTTACCAAAATCCTGCACCCAGCAGCGCCCCCAACCTCAATTCCCAGATGCAAAAAATCGCCGGAGGTATGAACGGCGAGGATCTGCCACAGAATGCTGAAGAATACTATTTTGAGTCCTTTTCCGAAGTGCTGTCCCAGAGCATCGGCTATTTTGCCGATTGCGAATTTTTAATTGGCACCGGGGGACTGGTTGAAAAATACGGCATTTTATTTGCCGCCGGCACCAATTTTGTCACGCTGTACGACCGGGACAACGACAGCTACACCACCTGCGATTTGTATTCACTTAAATTTGTCACCTTTTATAATACACACAGCCGTCCTGCCAATTTTGTTCCGCGCCAAAACGGCCGCACAGCACAACAAAACGGCAATGTGCCCGGCAATCGATCGATGCGCTAAGGCTGGATAATTCATCCTTCCTCCGGTTATACTAGATTTATCAACCAGGAGGTGAATGAAAAATGGCTAAGGTAAATCCCTGCATCGGCTGCACCGTTCATCAGTGCAAATACCACGCTAAGACCCAGGATAATTGCTCCCTTGACAAAATCATGGTAGGCACGCACGAAAAGAACCCCACTATGGATCAATGCACTGACTGTCAGTCCTTCCAGCTTGATCGCTGACACCGCTTTTCCTGTTTTTTTGAAAAGACACTCTGGCAAAGGGTGTCTTTTCTCTTTGCCAAAAAATCTTTTAAAGGTTCAAAACAAAGTCTGTCATTGCGTCCGCGATAGCCGGCTATATCTGCCTGATGATTCCGGTAATATCGCTTGACCTTTTCCTGTATCCGAGCTGTTGCTTACGCAAAATCAGGGCTACCTGCATAGCAAGCACCATAATATCGGATCTGTTCAGGCGGTGTTTTCGCCATCATATATCCAATAATATCCCGTCTTGAAAAGGATTCTGCCTTACGGTCTTCTGCCCGAAGAACACATACGCTCAAACACGCAGGCAGGATAACGGAATCGGTGCAGCCGTTCTCAAAATTTCTCTCATTTTCAATTTGTGCCCCGTCGAAGTGAAGATAAACCCCTTCGCCCAGGTAATCAAAGAGGCTCTTGCTTTGTAAAACACTTTGTTCTAATCTTTTATCCATTCGCTTTATCTGTCCCGTTTTGATTTTGTTAAACACCATCTCAAAATCAACAAACAGGGCAACTGCTCCCTCGAAACCCTCCGAGAAAAACACTTTGGTTTTGCTTTCGCCAATCAGTTTTCCATTTTCACCGTTTTGGGGTATCAAGCCATGAATAGAAATGGATGAAAGATTGCTCAGCGCAGTCATATGATAATAATCCATATTTGCATCCTACTCTTTCTCAGAGATAGCTTGATTTGTACGGTTTATTTGCAATAGGGCTTTTCCATATACCCCGCTAGTCAAAAAAGCGCATAATTTGGTGTTAACAAAAAGTCCCGCTGCAAATCCAACTCGCTTTGAGTCAAAACATGCCAAAAATCGATCCATATTGACATCTTTTTATTTGCTAAAAGGAATGGCTCATTTAAAAGTAAAAAAAGACCGCCCTATTGGGCAGTCTCTTTTGGCTCCCCCTGTTGGACTCGAACCAACGACCCTGCGGTTAACAGCCGCATGCTCTACCGACTGAGCTAAGGAGGAATATAAAAAGGGGAAGAAAAAGGAAGTAGGCGTTACCTATCTTTCCGGGCCGTCACCAGCCAAGTATTGTCGGCAC
>CANEGK010000010.1 GCA_947427035.1 uncultured Clostridium sp. | reverse complement strand
TCCCCATAGTCGTTGGCATAGGCGTTGTCCTTGGACGCGGTGCGTACCTTTTGCAAGGTGTCAATGACGATAAGCCGGGTGTCGGGGCGCTCCTTGAGATATTCCTCAAGCTGGCCCACCAGTCCGTCCGTCAGCTTGCAGCTTGCCACGGCGAAGCGCAGGCGCTCGCTGGCTTCATCGGTCAGACGGAACAGCCTGTCCTGGATGCGGTAAAAGGTGTCCTCCAAACACAGGTACAGCACGTCCCCCGGCGTAGTCGGCAGCTCCCACAGGGGCCAGCCCTCCGACACGCACAGGCACAGCTTCAGCATGAGCCAGCTTTTACCGATCTTCTGCGCCCCGCAGAACAGGGTCAGGCCGGTGGGGATCAGGCCGTCCACAATGAAGCTGGGCTTTTCAAGCGGCTGGTAGAGCAGCGTATCCGCGTCCACGGTTTTCAGCTTCTTCATGGCGGCACCTCCCCCGGCGTTTTTTCCTGATATGAAACATAAGCGGTTTCCTCCTTTGAAAATTCACACCCCGTATTTACGGGATATGTAACGCAGACCGCCATACGGTTCCCCGCCCAACTCTGGCCGGGTTTTCTCTGTCGGCGCTGTGCGCTGATTGAGCAGCAGGTACGCTCATATCATGGCATACTATCTACTGCGGCAGGTATCTCTCTGACGGCTGCTATCCAGTTTTCAAAAGAGGAATGTAGTTCCACCTGTTACCTCACGAATAGCCGGTTTTGAAAGTCTACTCCGCAAAATTTCCAGAGGATATAGAAAAAACGCCTGCCCGTGGCCCAAAGGCCATAGGCAAGCGCCTGTTATCTCTTTATGTTCTCTAAAAAAGTTTTACATCAGCCAACTTTGTCGCCAGCGTGATGGAAAGAGAGCCCGTATCCTGCCACCCAAGACAGGTGGTAAGGTCGCCCTGTGGATCTGCGTCAACGAGTAAGACCTTTTTACCGTTCATGGCAAGTCCGATGCCCAAGTTGACCGTCGTTGTGGTCTTTCCTACACCGCCCTTCTGATTGCAGATAGCGATGGTTTTGCAGTCGCTCATTCGGCTTACCTCCTTTCGCTTAGATTCATAGCCGCTTTTGGCAGCTATGTAATGTGCTTTATTTGTCCACGACACCCCAAGCACAATGGGAAGTCATCAGGCGCTCGGCTGCTAACCGAGTCCATAGGAATCTCACCTCTGCCGGGTTCTCCGCCAGCCCCATAGGGAAGTATCATTAACCCTGATGCGTTTCATCGCCTTATCCGTAGCAACCGGATATTTCAGAACAGTTCGGCTTCGCTCTCCCTCCTTGCTTTCCGCATTTACCCTTATGGGCAGGAGGATCATGGCGCACTTTCATACGGCTGAGGGTTTCCCCTCCGCTCAGGAACGACCTGATGAATGTCTATTCAGTTTTCAAAGAACTCGTGAGGTGTTTTGCCTCACACCCCACAACAGCAAAAAAAGCTCGAAAAATTAAACCACTTTTTCAAAAAAATTTTTTCAGGGTCAAAAGCAGCCTGTGAAAGGAAAAAGCGCCTGCCACATTCCGCTCTGGAATGCGACAGGCGCAACAAAAAAAGCCCACCGATTTCTCGGTGGGCTTCGATGCTAAATAGATTTATAGAGAGCTGTGGGGGCTTGCGGAGATTTGCATAATCACGCCGCATCTTTTGTGGTGCGGTTTTCGTAAATTGTGGTAAGTTCTGTGGTAAGCGCCCTCCATAACCCTCTGTAAGCCTCTGTGTATGAACTTATACGAACTTACTCAGTCAATCGGCTTCATTGTGGGGAAGAGGAGAACGTCGCGGATAGACGGGCTGTTGGTCAAAATCATGACCAGGCGGTCGACGCCGATACCACAGCCACCCGTCGGGGGCATTCCGTATTCGAGCGCCGTCAAAAAGTCCTCGTCCATTTCACTGGCCTCGACATCGCCCAACGCGCGCAGGCGCATCTGATTTTCAAAACGCTCGCGCTGGTCGATGGGGTCGTTGAGCTCGGAAAAAGCGTTGGCCATTTCCCAACCATTCATAAACAGCTCGAAACGCTGTGTCAGAGCGGGGTTCTCCGGATCCTTTTTGGCAAGCGGTGAAATTTCAATGGGGTGCGAAATGATAAACGTGGGCTGTACCAGCTTGTCCTCACAGAACTCTTCAAACAGAAGCGAGAGAATATCGCCCTTACCGTGCTTGGGCTCGACCTTGATATGATGCTGCTCGGCCAACTCCTTGGCCTGTTCAAAGGTTTCCACCTTGTCAAAGTCGATGCCGCTGTATTTTTTCAGTGCCTCGGTCATGGTCAGTCGCTCAAAGGGCTTGCCCATATCAATGACTTTGTCTCCATAAGGCAGGGTGGTGCCGCCTGTCACCGTCTGCGCCAAATGGCGGAACAGGCTTTCTGTCAGCTCCATCATGCCGTTGATATCAGTGTATGCCTCATACAGCTCAATGGTCGTAAACTCGGGGTTATGTCGGGTATCCATGCCCTCATTGCGGAAAATTCGCCCGATTTCATAGACCTTTTCAAAACCGCCGACAATCAGGCGCTTTAAATGCAGTTCAGTGGCAATGCGGAGATACATGTCCAGATTCAGGGCATTGTGATGGGTGACAAAAGGCCGAGCGGTTGCGCCGCCTTGCACTGTATTAAGGACAGGGGTTTCCACTTCAATATACCCCCGGCCGTCCATGAAGGCGCGAATTTCGCGAATAGCACGTGAGCGTTTTACAAAAGTTTCGCGCACTTCAGGGTTGACAATCAGGTCAACGTAGCGCTGACGGTAACGGGTGTCGACATCCTTGAGCCCGTGATACTTTTCGGGCAGGGGCAAAAGCGACTTGCTCAACAGCTTGACTTCGCCGGCGTGAATGGAAATTTCCCCGCGCCGGGTGCGGAACACATAGCCGCGCACACCGACAATGTCGCCGATGTCCAGGCGCTTAAAACGCTCATACCCTTCGGCGCCCAGCTCGTCCACCTTAACGTACAGCTGAATGCGGCCGTTCTGATCCTGCAAATCGCAGAAGGACGCTTTGCCCATATCGCGCTTGGACATGATACGCCCGGCGAGCGAGACGGTCTGGTTTTCCATCTCGTCAAAATGCTCCAGAATATCGGTTGTATGGTGCGTGCGGTCATACCGCACCTCACGGAAGGGATCGCAGCCCTCGGCCTGCAGGCGGCTCAGCTTGTCGCGCCGAATCTGCAAAATCTCACGCAGTTCTTCCGCCGACTGCTCCTGCCCGGGGGTTCTTTCTGTTTCCTGATTCATTTTATTCGACTCCCTACTTGGAAATTTCTATAATCCTGTACTCTATGTTGCCGGCCGGCGCTTCGACAACGGCAATTTCGCCCAGCTTTTTGCCAATGACGGCGCGGCCGAACGGCGATTCATCCGAAATGCGGCCCTGGCCGGGGTCAGCCTCCTGCGAGCCGACAATCTGGTATTCCTCTATGCTTCCGTCCTCTACAAACTCCACCTTGACGCGCGTGCCGGCCGAAACCTCCTGCGTCGAGATTTCGTCTTCGCTGATGACGATATAATTGCTCAGAATGGCCTCCAGCTCGGCTATACGGGAATAGAGCTTGCCCTGTTCGTTTTTGGCTTCGTCATATTCGCTGTTTTCTGACAGATCGCCAAAGGATCGGGCCTCTTTGATAAGCTCTGCCACTTCCTTTTCACGAACCGTTTTCAAATGCTCCAATTCATGGCGCAGCTCTTCCAGTCGTTCTTTCGTCAATTTATACTGCTTTTGCATAATTTCCTCCCCGGCGGCGCAAGTCTGCCGCTCGTATATTAGTCCTTATTATATGGGGCCTTTTCCGCTCTGTCAAGGGCGCTTTCCGGGTCGATGCGCACCTCGAGATCCTGCTGAGACAGTCCGCCGCACAGGTACAGCGCCGCGACAAAATCGCTTGCGGCCACGCCCGGCGGCTTTTGCGCCAGCACCCCGGGCGCACAGGAAAGCTGAAAGCGGCACTCGGGATTTTGGTGTTCGGGCAGCGCTTGCCCGGTCAGATTGCACACAACACCATAGCCGTCCAGCGGCTCTTCTGTCGGGTCAAAAACAAGCGCTGCGCCACAGGTGTCAGCCAGCGGCGCATGTTCAGCGATGCCGTAATCTTCATACAAGCGGCGGCGCAGCGCCGGCGCCGGCACACGGCTGCACACGCGAATACACCGGACGCGCCCTGCCAGCTCCAGAGCCGCCGTCTGCACGTCGCGGCCCGTCCGGTCGGCGATCAGGGTGACGCCGCTCTTTTCCGGCTCCATTCCCACGGCATCCAGCGCGAGCAGCGCTGCGTCGGCAGCGCAGCTTTGCAGCGCTGTTTTAGGGACAATGGGCGCAATGCAGGCGCTTCGCGCCGCTTCTTCCGCCTCAGGCGGCAAAATGGCGCGGTGTACGCCGCGCAGGCGCATGACGGCCATACACTTTTGCAGGCGGCGGCGTGTCAGACGCGCGCCCGCCTTTTCGGGCAGGGTCAGCGTCATTTTGAGAAAGAGCGCCATGCGCACCGAGTCGGTTTCACACCGGATAGCGGCGCGGGAACTCAGCCGCAGAGCCAGCCATTCTCCCGCCCCGGCCGGCTTTTTCCGTTCAATGGTCAAGATTCCAAACACACGATCACCGCCGCTTCAGGGTTCCGGGCGCAAAGCCCGGATGCCCTAATGTATGCGCGGTGATCCGACGGCAGAACCGCAGAACGTCAAAGTCTACTGTGCCGGCGTGTTTTCCGGCGGCACGGCATCCGGGTTTGTCTCGGGCGTGGCATCGGCACCGTTTTCCGTCGGCGCTGCCGGCGTTTCTGTTCCCGGTGCAGGCGTACTGCCCGCGCCGGGCGCGACAACGGCGATGGCCTCCTGCAGCTGCACATCCTGCTCGCGGGTCAGCTCATAAAAATTGTACAGATCCTCTTCCGACATGATTACTTCGCGGTCGGGCGTAATGCCGACGCCGGCCAGGCTGACGCCCTTGGGCGTGTAGTAGCGCGCCGTCGACAGATTGATGCTCGAACCGTCCTCCAGCGTGATGAGGTTCTGGGCAAAGCCCTTTCCCCCCGTGCTCTCGCCGACGACGGTGGCCACGCCATACTCCTGGAGCGCGGCGGCAAAAAATTCAGCGGCCGAAACCGAATAGGCATTGGTGATGACGGCCATGGGCATTTGCACGCAGTCGGCGTCCGATTTATAATTCTGCGTTTTTCCCTCTTTATAGCTCATGCTGATGATGGTGCCTTCGGGCAGCAGCTTGTCCAGCATGTTGCACATGACCTCGACATAACCGCCCGGATTAAAGCGCACGTCAAAAATGAGCGAGGTCGCGCCCTGATCGATCAGTTCCTGCAATTTGGCGGCGAACTCGACGTCAACGTTGTTTTCAAAGCCCGCGATGCTCATATAGCCGACGTTGCCGGGCAGCAGCTCTATCTCAATCTGCTCGTTATAGACTTCCGCCCGGGTGACGGCGAACTCCAGCGTCTCTTCGCCGCGCAGAACGGTAAGCCCGACCTCGGTGCCCGCTTCCCCGCGCACGGCGTTGACCATATCGTCATAGGTTGCAAAATCGCGCACTGCAACGCCGTCGACAGCGAGCAGCACGTCAAAGGGCTGAATGCCTGCCTGCTGCGCCGGCCCGCCGCGGGTGACCGAGATGATCTGATACGCGCTGTCTTCGGCATTCGAAATGGTAATGCCGACGCCGACATACGAGTTTTCGTCCTCTTCCATCATGGCCTGCGTCTGCTCGGCCGAGTAATAGCCCGACCACCGGTCGCCCAGTGCGTCGATGTATCCGGCGACCGCCCCGTCAATCAGCGCCTGCTCGTCATAGTCGCCGACAAAATAGGCCTCGACATAATCGGCGACCTCTTTAAGCTTTTTATAGCGGCCTTCCAACTCTTGCAGGTTGCTCAGGCGCATACTGTAATATTCGGCCGAAATGAAAAAAGTGATATTGAATGTGGCGACGGCGGTCAGGAATATGAGCATCAGCACCGCGCCGATTCCTACTGTGCGTTTCTTTTTCATGGATGACTCCTTGTTAAACTGTTACCGCTTGGTAAACTGGGTCATAGGGTCGATTGTGCTGCCGTTTTTGATGATTTCAAAATGAAGGTGCGGACCGGTTGCATATCCGGTCGAGCCGACATAGCCGATGACATCCCCGCGGCTGACGGTATCGCCCTTGCTGACGGCGCGCCGGTTCATATGCGCATACAGAGTGGACACGCCGCCGCCATGGTTGATGACGACATAGTTGCCGTAAGCGGTGCTGTACGTCGAGGTAATAACCGTGCCGCCGTTGGCGGCAAAGATGGTGACGCCGGTGCCGGCGCGGATGTCGGTGCCGGTGTGCAGCTTGTATTTGCCGGTGACCGGGTGCGTGCGCATTCCGTAGGGGCTGCTGATGGTGGTGTAGCCCGCCGGCAGCGGCCACAAAAACGTGCCGCCCACATAGGTGGATTTTGCGGCCAGCTCGGCCACCATCTTTTTGATTTCGGCGTTGATACGCTCCTCTTCCGCCTCGATTTCTTCAAAAGCCTCTTTGATTTCGTCTTCGGCGGTCTCCAGATCCTTCATGCGCTGCGTGCGGTTCTGCCGCTCGACGTCGAGCTGCTTTTTGTTGTCTTCCAGCGTTGCAAGCTGCGCCAGCTGTTCGGTGCGGCTGTCCTCCAGCGTCTGCTTGTACTCCGTAATCTGCTCGGCCAGGGCGCGCAGCTCGCTGAACACCCCCTGCTCGTAAGTCGAAATCTGCGAGACGATCTCATACCTTGACAAAAAGTCGGAAAAATCGTCAGCCGACAGCAGGATGTTCAGGTAGCTCATACTGCCGTTTTCCACCATGAAGCGGATGCGCGACTTCATTTTTTCGTACTGCTCGTCACGCTTTTGCTCGGCTTTGGCCAGCTCATCCTCCTGCACCTTGATGAGCTCGCCCAACTCGGCAACCAGCTGCTCCTGCACTTCGATCTCATCCTCGGCGGCGGCGATTTGCTGATCCAGCTTGGCGATTTGCGCCGACAACGCCTTTTTGTCAGCCGACAGATCCTTGAGCTCGGACTCGATTTCCTTTTTGCGGCTGCTGGTTTCCGACAGCTTGTCGCGCAACGCATTCACCGAGCTTTGCGACGCCGCTGCGCGGATCGGCAGCGCGCTGAACGCAAAGCTCAAAAGCATCAGCGTTGCCAAAACCCCGGCTATGAGGCCGGCGCCGATGCGCAGAATGCGCCCGCGCCTGTCCATGCGGCGTTTGACCGGCTTCTGCGCCGGCCCCTGTGTTTTCTGCATTTGTCTGCTCATACTCTCTCCTTGCGTCAAACCTTAAGGAACTTGCGGATGGGGATGACGCTGCCGCCCACGCCGAGCACCAGTCCCGCCGCCGCCAGAACGAGCAACAGCGAAAGGGCGAAGGTGTCAAACTCCACCATATTGAAAATGGCGGTTCCCTGCATCAGCTCTACCACAATATACTTGTAAACGCCCCACTGGGCAAAAAACGCGACCAGGGACGCCATCATCCCCAGTGTAATCCCTTCTATAATAAAGGGCGTGCGGATAAAACCGTTGGTCGCGCCGACCATTTTCATAATGGAGATTTCTTCGCGCCGCGCAAACATGGCCAGCCGAACCGTATTGGAAATGATAAAGACCGACACAGCCCCCAAAAGGGCGATGAGCGTAAGGGACACGGCGTTGACGACGCGGCGGATTTGGATGAGCCGGTCGGAAATCTCCTTCTGGCTGTTGGTCGAGGCAATGCCCGTCACCTTTTCCAGCGCGGCCACCGTCTGCCCGTGCAGCGCTACATCCTTCATAATGACGCGATACCCGTCGCGCAGCGGGTTGTCGTCGCGCAGATCCTCCATAACGGCGGCGTCCTCGCCCAAAGTTTCAAGATAATTGTCAAACAGCTCTTCCTTGCTGACAAAAACGACCTCCTGCACATTTTCCACGCTGAGGATCTGCTCCTTCAGCTCAAGCGCCTGTTCGCGCGTGTATGTCTCATCAATGTACACAACGATTTCGTTCTGCGATTCGAGCCCGTCTATTAAAATATCGATATTGTACGCGAGCAGGCCAAAGGTGCCCGTTATCAACAGGCAGGCCGCGATGACGGTGACGGCGGCAAAGCTCATGAATCCGTGCGCCGCGATGCCGTGCAGCCCTTCGCGCACGAAATATTTAATGCTGTATTTGCCCATTGCTGTAATACCCGCCCATCTTGTCGCTGATCACAATTCCGCCGTCAATGGTGACGACCCGTTTTTCAAACTGGTCGACCAGCTCCCTTTCGTGTGTCACGACGACGACGGTGGTGCCAAGCATGTTGATTTTTTCCAGCAGCATCATCAGTTCGAGCGAACGGGCAGGGTCAAGGTTGCCCGTCGGCTCGTCGGCGATGATCATGTTGGGGTTGTTGACCAGCGCGCGCGCAATGGCGACACGCTGCTGCTCGCCGCCCGAAAGCTCGCTGGGCAGCCTGCGCGATTTGTGCAGAAGCCCGACCAGGTCAAGCACATACGGCACTCGCTTTTTGATGACGCGCAGCGGCGTGCCGACCGCCCGCATGACAAAGGCGACGTTTTCATACACCGACTTGTTGTCGATCAGCCGGAAATCCTGAAAAACCACCCCGATGGTACGGCGCAGATAGGGAATTTCGCGCTGCCGGATGGCTGCAATGTTGAAGCCGTTGACCGATACTTTCCCCGACGTCGGCCGGACCTCGGCCGCCAGCATTTTGATAATGGTTGATTTTCCCGACCCTGACGGCCCGACGATAAAGACAAACTCGCCGTCCTCAATGGTCAGGTTGACGCCCTTGAGCGCCTTGGTTCCGTTGTCATACGTTTTGTATGTATCGAGCAGTTTTACCATGTCAGGAATAAGCCTCCACTAGCAACAGTAAAAACCGGAACGTGCAAAAGAGCCGCGCTGCAGTCGGGCGGCTCCCTGCGCGGGGCTGGCCCCGCCGTTTACGAAAAGCTCTCGCGCGATTTGAGGTACTTTTTGACCATCAGGGCCACCTTTAAAACAATGGCGTTGTCAAACTCGCGCAAATCGAGCCCTGTAATCTTTTTGATTTTTTCCAGCCGGTACACCAGCGTATTGCGGTGTACAAACAGCTTGCGCGAAGTCTCAGAGACGTTTAAGTTGTTTTCAAAAAACTTCTGGATGGTAAACAGCGTCTCCTCATCCAGCGATTCAATGGAGCCTTTTTTGAACACCTCGGACAAAAACATCTCGCACAGCGTCGTCGGCAGCTGGTAAATCAGGCGGCCGATGCCGAGGTTTTCAAAATTCATCACCGTCAAATCCTCGTCAAACACGCGGCCGATGTCGACGGAAATCTGCGCCTCTTTAAAGGAACGCGCCACGTCTTTCAGCTGATTGGCCACCGCGCCGATGCCGATGACGTGTTCAAGCTGCAACTCCTCGGTCAGCGTCGTGTCGATGAGCTTGGCAATGCGGGCGATTTCCTTGGAGTCGGGGTTTTTCATCTCCTTGACGAGCACGACCTCGCGCTCGTTGATGGTGATGGCAAAATCCTTCTGCCGGTCGGGGAACAGGCGCTGGAGAACCTCGACCACGGCGGCGTCCTGCCGGTCGGTCATACGGACGAGGAAGACGACCCGGCGCATATCGCTGTTGAAGTTCATTTCACGCGACTTGATATAAATGTCGCCCGGCAGAATGTTGTCGAGCAGGATTTTTTTGATGAAGTTGACCTTATCGTGCTTTTCGTCATAAAGCGACTGGCTGTTGCCGATGGCGATGGCCGTAACCGCACAGATCATGGCGGCGTTTTCGCCCTTTTGCCCGGCGAAAACAGCGTATTCCGATCCGCTCTCGTACCCGCTCAGCAGGTTAAAGCAGTAGCCCCCGAACTCGCCTTCCTCTACGCCGGCTGCAAAAAACTCGCTGGCGGCGTCGATGTTCTCGCCGATAAAGCGCGGCTCGGTGCAGGAAACGATATTGCCCGCCGCGTCGACGACGCCCAGCATAAAGGAAACCTTACTCTTAATTTCGAGAAGGATGCTTTGAAACAGTCTTGCTGCCACTTACGATCACCCTTTGTCTATTTTAAATAAAAGACCAGAACGCACTATATCTAGTTTAATGTATTTTTTATCTTTTTTCAACAAGAATTTGCAAAGAAAAAAGTGAACTTTATCAAAGCAGCCCCGTCATCTCGTACAAAGCATCGCGCTCCTGTTCCGACAACTCGCGTATTTCGCCGCTTTTCAGCGTTTTATCCAGCTCTAAAGTTCCTATTTTCAATCTTTTCAGCTTCTCGACTTTTTTCCCGCAGGCAAGAAACATTCGCTTAACCTGGTGGAATTTACCTTCGGTCACCGCGGCCGTACACGCCCTTCCGTCGCCCGGCAGAATACACAGGCGGGCGGGCAGCGCGACAAAATCGCCCAGATCCAGCCCCCCGGCAAAGGCTGCGATATCCTCCTTACCAGCCGGACGATCGAGCTCGGCATAGTAAAGCTTCTCCGTTTTCCACCGCGGCGAAATGATGCGGTGGACCAGCTCGCCGTCGTCGGTTAAAAGCAGCAGCCCCTCGGCGTCCTTATCCAGCCGTCCGGCGGCCGAGAGTCCCAGCCGCGCGTATTTTTCCGGCAGCAGATCCTGAAAGGTTGTCTCTCGCCCGTCCCGCGCCGCCGTCAAAACGCCGGCCGGCTTGTTCATCATGAGCAGCACCGGTCGTTTGCCGCCCACCGGTTCGCCGCCCGCCGTCACCCGCTGCACCGCGGGATCGACATGTGCGTCGGGCCGGCGGCAGACCTCGCCGTCGACGGTGACCTGTCCGGCGCGGATGAGCGCGCGCGCCTCCTTCCGGGTCAGCAGGCGCGCCTGCGCCACCAGCTTATCCAGCCGTTCCAAGCCCTTCCCCCTTCCTCTCAATCCTTGACCGCCTTCTTTTGCCTTTTGCGCTCTTCTCAGCCCTTCATCCCCCGCGCCTGCCTGTCCATATCCTCGATGACAATATCGAAAATCTCACCCAGGGACGCGCAGTATTCCAGCACTTTCCACGGTTCGTTGGTGTGAAAGTGTATTTTTATCAGCGTTTCATCACCGACCGCCAGCAGACAGTCGCCCTCAAAATGATCGATAAAATAGCCGCCGATCGTTTCTTCTTCCAGGCCTTCGCCTTCAATGAGCAGCTGCACATCGTATTTGAACTCCAGCATTGCATTTTCCCTTCTGTGTGTAAAAGTCATGTGATATCGACGACGGTCAGCTCGGGAACCGAACCGAAGCGATACGGCGCCAGCGACATACCGATGCCCCGGTTGACATAGACCTGCCCGCCGTCCTTCTTTTCATACAGGCCGCGCAGCCAGGTCCGCGCACCCAACGGCGCATGCGGCGCGCCCAAAAGCGGCAGATAAATCTGCCCGCCGTGCGAATGACCGGACAATTGCAGCGGAATTCCCTCAACCTCCAGCCCGTAATCCGGTTCATGCACCAGCAGAAGATTATACATCGTCTCCGACGCCAGGCCGGACACATCCGGCTGGCCAAAGATAGTGTCTGCCGCGCCGATAAAACAAATCCCCAAATCTTCCGCTAAAAAGCTCTCGTTTTCCAACAAAGTAAAGCCGCCTTTTTGCAGCACCTCGGGATAAACGCGGTACGCGCCGCCGCCCATGTCGTGGTTGCCCCACACCGCCAGCTTAACCTGTGCCGAAATGCCGGCCAGCGCCGCAGCATCAGCGTCAGCATCGCCTTCATATTCCTCGTAGTTGTCAAACAGGTCGCCCAAAAAAACGACGGCATCGGGCTGCAGCTCGTTGATTTTCCGCACCAACTCCCGCAAATCCTCCGTTGTGACGCCGTTGCCCAGGTGTACGTCGCTGAACACGGCGACGCGTACCGGCGCGGGCAGGCCGGCGTCCGGCAGCGTGAGCGTTTCAACGCTCAGCCGGCGCGGCTCAATATAACGGGCATAAACATATACGCCCCCGGCCAGCAGGGCGGCAGCCAGCAAAATCAGCAGAAGCCTGCGCAGGATTTTCATAAACGCCTCTCTTCTTCCCTCTGCATCAGCAACCGCCACAGCTCCAGAATCCGCTCCGACTGCCCGGTCAGATACAGCATTCCAAACAGGGCCTCCAGTCCCGTCGCTCGGGCGTATTCGGCCAGCGTGGCGTGCGCCGGGGCCGTCTTGGGCTTGGCGTTGCGTCCGCGCTTATAGACCGCCAGCTCGTCCGGCGTCAGACAGGGCAGCAGCGCCTGGGCCGCACGGGACTGCGCCCTGGCGTCGACGATTTCCACCGTGCGCCGGTGTACCTGCTCAACGCGGCAGCCGCCCTCGGCCACGGCGTGCGTACGTGCGAGAAGTTCAAAAACCCCGTCTCCGATATGCGCCAGCGTCAGGGTCGAAAGCTCGCTCAGACGGGTTTTATCAATGCTTTCGGTTTGCAGCAGCATAAAAAGGCCCTCCTTTGAAAACGGCCGACAATGCTCCTATTCTAGCATAATTTGCAGAAAATTAATAGCTTTCCTGTGGCAGACAGATTATAATATGCATAGAGCCGAGAATATTTTTCCTGTTCCGGCGCATACTTCCAGTATAAATGCACAAGATTAGTACCCTTCTTCGATAGCGGTACAAAGAAAGGATGAACAACATGGCTGTTGAACACATCACGCAGGACAATTTTGACGAGGCCGTTTCCAGCGCCGAGACCGTGCTGGTCGACTTTTTTGCCACCTGGTGCGGCCCCTGCAAAATGCTGGCGCCCGTTCTGGACTCCATCGCCGAGACCCTGCCCGAAAACCGGAAAATCGTCAAAATAGACGTTGATGAAAACATGGAAATCGCCCGCAAGTACGGCGTTATGAGCATTCCCACCCTGGTTCTTTTTAAAAACGGCCAGGCCGCCCAGCGTCTGGTCGGCGTGCGCCCGGAGGACGAGCTCCGCGAGCTTCTTCAGTAGCCCCTGCACACATGTAAAAGCGCGCTGCAAAATCAACGGTTTTGCAGCGCGTTTTCTGTTCAGCGCTCAATAAAAGGGGCGGGGGCCTCGTCGCGCCCGAAGATCATGCGGCTGTCAAAGCCCTCGTCGCGCAGCGCATCCAACTGCTTGCCCATTTTTTTGCCCTTAGCGATGATGGCGACCTCGCCACCCCCGGCTCGCAGCGTTTCGGCGCATTTCATAACGTCCAGAAAATCATCCTGCCCGCGGTCGTACAAAAGCGCGATGCGCAGCCGCGTTTTGGGGGGCGTATAGCCCGCCTCGGTCAATATCTCCAGGATGCGTTCAAAGCCGATGGAAATGCCGACGGCCGGGACATCATCCCCGCACAGCTTGCCCACCATGGTGTCATACCGGCCGCCGCCGGTGATGGACCCGGGGAACTTGTCCGATACAATTTCAAATACCATGCCGGTGTAATAGCCCATACCGCGCACCAGGCTTTTGTCATAGACGATATTATAGGCGCCGTCGGCCAGCGCGCGGCCGCGCTCGATGACGGTTTTCAGGTTGTCGACGACGCTTTTATCCTCGCACAGTTCGGCCGCGCGCTCCAACATGTCGCCGCTGCCGCCGGCCGTTTCGCAAAAGCGTTCGACCGTCTCCGGCTCAAAGCCCTTTTCCAAAAGCTCCTGCCGCACGCCTTCCAGCCCGACTTTGTCCAGCTTGTCAAAGGTGATGCACACCGACGGCACGCTTTCGGCCGGGAAGCCGGCCGCCGTAATCATGCCGGTCAGAATGCGGCGGTCGTTGATGCGCACGGTAAAGCCTTCGAATCCCAACCGGCGCAGCGCCTTGCCCGCGACATAAATCAGCTCGGTCTCGGCGTCGCACGAGCTGTCGCCCAGAATGTCGATGTCGCACTGGTAAAACTCGCGCATACGGCCCTTCTGCGGGCGCTCGGCGCGGTAAACCTTGTCGATTTGAATGACCTTAAAGGGCTCGCGCAGCTTGGCGCGGTTGTTGGCAAAATAGCGCGACAGCGGCAGCGTCAGGTCATAACGCAGCCCCATGTCGACCAGATCGCTTTCCTTCAGGTTCTCGCGGGTCAAATCCAGCTTCTGGCCGCGCTTGAGAATCTTAAAGATCAGGCTCAGGTTTTCCCCGCCGTCGCTTTTGTCCAAAAGCTCGATATTTTCAATCGCCGGCGTGGCGATGCGGGTAAAACCGCATTCACGATAGGTGTCTAAGATAATCTTTTGTACATAATCGCGCAGTAATACCTCTTGGTATAAAAAGTCCCGGGTGCCGCGCACCGGATTGACATTGGCAGCCATTGTTTTCCTCCTTAATTTTCACAGGCGTTGTCGCCGGGCAGGGTCAGCCGGCGGATCCACTGCCTGCTTTTAAAATGCCGCAGGCATAAAATGATTTTAACGGTATCTTCGGTCACGAACATGGCCAGCACCAAAAGCTGGAAGGGCACATGAACGACCAGCCCCAGCACCGCCACGACGGGAATCCCGCACAGGAATACGGTGATGAGGTCATAATAAAATCCTGTCCGTGTATCGCCGCCTGCGCGGAATGAGCCGACGATGGCGATATAGGGAATTTGCCGCACCGGCATCCAGCAGGCGTAAATAAACAGCAGATCGGCCGCCACCTGGCGCGCCCCCTCCGTTTCGACAGGCAGCAGGCCCAGAATGGGGTTGCGCACCAGAATGAGCAGCAAGCCGGCCGCCGCAGCGACAAAGGGGGTCGCCGCCATAAACTTGCGCGCCGTCTGATAAGCGTCCTCCAGCTTGCCTTCGCCCACCGCCTTCCCGACCATGATGGCGCAGGCGTGGCACATGCCGACAAAAAAGACAAAGACCAGCTGCTCGACCGAATTATACATGGTGTAGCCGGCGTAATTTTCCGCGCCCTGGCGCGCCAGCACCATGACGTAAATATTGGTCCCCACCGCCCACAGCGCCTCGTTGCCGATGACCGGCGTGGCGACGGCGAAGTACTTGCGCGCAAAGGCTTTGTCAAAATCCAGAAGCTCACGCAGCGGCGCGATGATAATGCCCTTTTTATGCGCTGCACGTGCAAAAAGCAACACCGACCCCATAGCCGTTGAAAGGACGGTGGCCAATGCTGCGCCCTGCACGCCCATAGCGGGCAGGCCCAGCTTGCCGTAAATAAAAACATAGTTGAGGCAGGTGTTGGCCACCACCGAGACGCCCGAGCACAAAAGCGGGCTGACGACATCTTCGGTCGCGCGCAGCGCGGCGCCGGCCAGCATGTTGAACGAAAGGAAAACGGCGTTAAAGCAGGCGGTGCGCAGGTAAAGCGCCGCCGCGTCAATCACCTCTTTTTCCGGCGTAAAAATGCGGATCATCGGCGTTGTGAAGAGCACGGCTGCCAGGTTGTACACCAGCGCGGCCGCCAGCGCGCACGTCAGCGCCAGACCAAAGGTGCGGTGAATGCTCTTTTTGTCGCGCGCCCCCCAATACTGCGAAATGAGCGCCGAACTGCCCGAGCAGAAGCCGAACAGAAAGATATTCAGGAAAAAGGTCCACCGCCCGGCGACGCCGACGGCGGCCGTCGCGGCATTGCCCAGCCCGACAACCATAGCCGTGTCGACCAGCGCCGCGCACGAGGTCAGCATGTTTTGCAGTGCAATGGGCAGCGCCAGCTTGAGCATACGCCGGATAAAGCCAGGCTGTTGTGTCTGTTCCAAAACGCCCCTCCTCTTTCACGGTTTATCTGTCAAAAGGATTTTCAAACCATTATACCAGCTTGCGCCCTCTCTTGCAAGCCTGCGCTTTAAAGTCCTTTTCTGCCCGCACTTATACTTTTACTGCCTTCTGCCGGGGCGCGTCTTGCGGCAAAGAAGACAATATGTTACAATAGGCCGACTATTTTCCGAAAGGAGCAGAAACCCTATGGCAAACATCCCCAGCCCGGACGTTGTATTCCCCAACGAATACAAAACGTCCTGCTTTTTGAAAAACGTCGTCACCGCGCCCAATATTTTTGTCGGGGACTACACGTAATGCGGTGGCCGGCGGCAACCCGGCCCGGTTCATTAAAAAACGCTTTGACGACGAGCTGATCGGGCTGCTGCTCCGGCTGCGCTGGTGGGATTTTACGCCGGAAAAACTGGCCGATTTCCTGCCCGTTCTGTGCGACGGCGACCTGAACGCCGTGCGCGCAGTCATTCGCCGGATGCTGGGGGAATAACAGCGCCCGACCGCGCATAACTTTTGGCATAATGGGGAAAACTTCCCGTATAAATGATGCATGGGAGGTGCCCGCAATGCCATTGGCCGGTTTGTCGAAGAAAAAGCAAAAAGGGCCAAGCCCGGAACAGCAGCAGCTTCTGGATGAATATTATGCGGTCAAGCTCGAGCTCGACTGCGCGCGCGGCGTTTTTGAGCAGGTCACCGACCCCGATCTCATTTCCGCCGTGGTGTATGAAATCAATGCGCTGCAAACGCGCTGCTCACACCTGCTGACCCAGCTGCGCGAGCAAAACGTCTGCAATTTCCGGGTTTTGCGCTGAACGGAAAGCGAAAGGCCGCCTGCGGGCGGCTTTTTTGCCGCGCGCATAAAAAAGATCCGCTGCTTCTCCCGACCGGAAGAGCAAAGAGCCTTTTTATTTTTCATCGTTATCCTTTCAAATCAAAATATCAAAAAGTATAAAATCAGCTTAACGAAAAGTCCTGTATATGGGCAAATTGACTGCTACAAAGAAAAATGATATACTGTGGAAAATTGTATAAGCAGTAGTTTCAAGCGCTTTAGCAAAACGACAGTTGAGGTCGGCTCTTTTTTATATGCCGCCCATTCACGGGCGTCAAAACTCTTCCGGCTGTCAAAAGAGGGTGTGAAAAATGGTAGCGGTCATTGTGGGCGGCGCGCTTCTGTGGGGTGCCATGCTATTCATCTTTTACCCGGCGGCCGACGACGTGCTCATTTTATACGCGCTGTGCGTCATTCACCACTGGCTGGGGGCGGCCAAAAGCGTAAGCGCTCCGCCGCCTGAGTTGCCTGACGCCATCACAGCGCCGGACGGAAACCTGTACGAAAAACGCCGTAAAGACGGCCGCTAAGCCGGGCTTGACCCGCGGAGGAAAGAAATGAAAAAGCTTTTGAGGATTACGCTGGTATGCATGGCGCTTTTGCTGGCCGCCTGCTCGACGCCGGAAAGCCAGGAGCAGCCGGATTATTTTCGGGACATCGTCACATCTTTGTTTGAAAACACGCACGAAGTCCATGTATATGACACCGCAGGAATGGAAATCACCGATCGGTTCATCACAGACTGTCAGGAAGCTTATGACAACGGCGATTGGGAATGGATTCGCGAGCGCTTCGACGGCTCGCTGGAGCGGGTGAGTGAGGTCGAAGTTCAGACGCTTGCCGAAGAAGCGGTTACCCCCTCTCCCGCCGCAGAAGGTGAAGAAATCCAATCGGCGTCTCGAATATTTGAAAAGTGGGGCGCTGTCGACGGCGCCGAGGGATATTGCCGCTTTCGCGTCACCGGAATTTATCTGTATCATCGGGATTTGGATACAATTCGTGAAACCGTGTCAGTGGACTGTGCGGTGGAGGAAAGAGCGGCCTATACCGGCGGCCGCCCGGGATCAAGCAAGGTCTCCGGCTTTCAGAACAGCGGCTGGACAGAGGGCAAGACGGCCTGTTTTTCAGCGGCGTTTGACATGGAACTTTGCTCTGAAGGGCTTTCCGAGCCGAGGCTCTGGAAGGTTACCGGCCTATTCAGCGTACCCGTTTGAAAAGCCGTACCGCCGCCCTTACACAGCAGTAAAACAATCACATTGACTTAAAGCACCCTGTGGGCCTATAATACCTGTAACAGAAGCGCATTATTTTGCCAAAAAAGAGAGGATGAAACGCAATGTCCGATTGTGTCAGCAAAAAAGATTTGTACGAAAAGGCAGCCGACCTGCACGCAGGCGGCCTGACCTGTTCTGAAGCGGTGATGAAAGGGATTCTGGAAGGGCTTGGGCGGCCTGTGGACGACGCGCTCTACAATATGGCCTCCCCGTTTTCGGGCGGCGCCATATCCGGCGAGCTGTGCGGCGTTTTGAGCGGGGCGGCGCTGGCGGCCGCCGTGCTGCTGCCTGACTGGGGCAAGCAGCCCAACCGTGCAAAAGCGCTGACCAAGCGGCTGGTCAAGGAATTCCGGGAAAAAGAGGGCTGCGTGCGCTGTGAGGATTTGACGCGCGAGCGCGGCAAGGGCACGCCGGAGCAGACGGCCCAGTGCCGCCGCATGGTGGGAGAGACGGCGGCCCATGCCGGCGCGCTGATCGCCCGGACGCTGGGCATGGAAGTAACTGACTGAACGGTCTGCCAAGTATAAAAAGCAGCGACAGGGAAGGCGTCGGACGGCGCCTTCCCTTTTCAGATGTCTCTGCCCCGCCGGCCCTTCTCGCCGCCGCTCTGCGAACATACATTTGACACAGGCGGGAATATTCGGTATTATTAAGTGTAACGCTATTTTTGAAATGTATGATTTGGGAGGAAAACATGGCCAGCAAACCCAAACAGGAATATGGAAATGAAAGCATTTCCTCGCTCAAGGGCGCCGATCGCGTGCGCAAACGCCCCGGCGTCATCTTCGGCTCGGACGGCATCGAGGGCTGTGAGCACGCTTTTTTTGAAATACTGTCCAACTCCATCGACGAAGCGCGCGAGGGGTACGGCAGCGTCATCAACGTCACGCGCTTTCTCGATAAATCCATTGAAGTGGAAGATTTTGGCCGCGGTATGCCCCTGGATTACAATGAAAAAGAGGGTCGCTACAACTGGGAGCTCATTTACTGTGAGCTGTATGCCGGCGGCAAATACAAAAATGACGAGGGCGAAAGCTACGAATATTCGCTCGGCCTGAACGGCCTGGGCGCCTGCGCCACCCAGTACAGCTCGGAGTACATGGACGTCATCTCGCGCCGCGACGGGTTCGAGTATACTCTGCATTTCAAGCGGGGCGAAAACGTCACCGACGCGCCGGGCGGCATGATTAAAGTCCCCTTTTCCGGCAAAAAAACCGGCACGGTGCAGCATTTCAAACCGGATCTCGACGTTTTTACCGATATCAACATCCCGCTGGACTATTTTCTCGACGTCATCAAGCGCCAGGCTGTTGTCAACGCCGGGCTGACTTTTCATTTTAAAAATGAAACGGCGCCCGGCCAGTTTGAAGACTATACCTTTGTCTATCCCGACGGCATTCTGGATTATGCGCGCGAGCTGGCCGGCGAGGGCGCGCTGACCGCCGTGCGCTCCTGCCGGGCGGAAAAGCGCGGACGCGACCGCGCGGACAAACCGGAATACAAGGTCAAGGCCGAGGCCGCCTTCTGCTTTGTGCAGGCGGGCGCGCGGCTGGAATATTACCACAACTCATCCTGGCTGGAGCACGGCGGCGCGCCCGACAAAGCCGCGCGCTCGGCTTTTGTTTCGGCCATTGACGCCTACCTCAAGCAGCAGGGCAAATACCAGAAAAACGAAAGCAAAATCGCCTTTCAGGACATCGCCGACAGCCTGATTTTAATTACCAACGGCTTTTCCACCTATACTTCTTATGAAAACCAGACCAAAAAGGCCATTACCAACAAATTTATCCAGGAAATGATGGCCGAGTTTCTGCGCTCGAACCTTGAGATTTATTTTATTGAAAACAAGCAGGATGCCGATAAAATCGCCGAGCAGGTGCTCATCAACAAGCGCTCGCGCGAGCAGGCCGAAAAAGCGCGGCTCAATATTAAAAAGAAGCTGGCCGGTTCCATCGACATCCAGAACCGCGTACAGAAGTTCGTCGACTGCCGCTCCAAGGATCTAAGCCGCCGCGAACTGTATATTGTCGAGGGCGACAGCGCCCTCGGCTCGGTCAAGCAGGGCCGCGACCCCGAGTTCCAGGCTATCATGCCGGTGCGCGGCAAGATTCTCAACTGCCTCAAGGCCGATTACGGAAAGATTTTCAAGTCGGAAATCATCACCGATCTGGTGCGCGTGCTCGGCTGCGGCGTCGACGTCAAGGCAAAAAGCAAGGATCTTTCCTCTTTTGATCTGGAATCGCTGCGCTGGAGCAAGGTCATCATCTGCACCGACGCCGACTACGACGGTTTTCAAATCCGCACGCTCATTCTGACCATGCTGTACCGCCTGACGCCCGCTCTCATCGAGCAGGGCTATGTCTATATCGCCGAAAGCCCGCTTTATGAGCTGACCGTCAAGGACAAATCCTATTTCGCCTATGACGAGCGCGAAAAGGAAGCGCTGTTGGAAAAACTGGCGGGCAAAAAGGTCTCTATCATGCGTTCGAAGGGGCTGGGCGAAAACGAGCCCGAAATGATGTGGCAGACCACCATGAACCCTGAAACCCGCCGCCTTATCAAAATCATGCCCGAAGACGCCGAATCGACGGCGTGGATGTTTGACGTGCTGCTGGGCGACAACCTAAGCGGCCGTAAGGACTTTATCGCCGAGCACGGCGCGCGCTATCTGGAACTCGCCGATATCAGCTGAAGGAGCCGCACATGAGTCAGATGCATTACACCGAACAGCCCATCACCCAGACGCTGGAAAGCAATTTCATGCCCTATGCCATGAGCGTCATCGTCTCGCGCGCCCTGCCGGAAATCGACGGATTCAAACCGGCGCACCGCAAGCTTTTGTACACCATGTACAAAATGGGGCTTTTGACCGGAGCGCGCACCAAGTCGGCCAATATCGTCGGCCAGACCATGCGCCTGAATCCGCACGGCGACGCCGCGATTTATGAAACCATGGTGCGCCTGACGCGCGCCAACGGCGCCCTTCTCATGCCCTTTGTCGATTCCAAGGGCAACTTTGGCAAGGTCTTTTCACGCGATATGGCCTTTGCCGCCCCGCGCTACACAGAGGCCAAGCTGGATAAATTCTGCCAGGAGGTCTTTGCCGACATCGACTCTGACGCCGTTGATTTTGTCGACAACTACGACGGCAGCATGAAGGAACCGACCCTTCTGCCCACCACCTTTCCCAACATTCTGGTGTCGGCCAACCTGGGCATCGCCGTTGCGATGGCGTGCAACATCTGCGGCTTTGACCTCAACGAAGTGTGCCGGGCCGCCATCGAATACCTGAAAAACCCCGACTGCGATCTGCTGTCCGTGCTGACGGCCCCCGACTTTCCCACCGGCGGCGAACTGATTTACGACCGCGCGCAGATGGAGCAGATCTACCGCACCGGCCGCGGCTCGTTCAAGGTGCGCGCCAAATGGCACTATGTGCAAAAAGGCAACCTGATTGAAATCACCGAGATCCCCTATACCACCACCATTGAAGCCATCATCGACAAGGTGACCGAGCTTATCAAAGCGGGGAAAATCCGCGAAATTTCCGACATGCGCGACGAGACCGGTTTGCAGGGTCTGCGCCTGACCATCGATTTAAAACGCGGCGTCGACCCGGAAAAGCTCATGCAGAAGCTGATGAAAATGACGCCGCTGTGCGACACCTTCTCGTGCAACTTCAACATTCTCATCGGCGGCACACCGCGCGTTCTGGGCGTCGCCGGCATTCTGGACGAATGGACGGCCTGGCGCACCGAATGCGTGCGCCGCCGCGTTCATTTTGATCTCTGCCGCAAAAAGGACAAGCTGCACCTTTTGCACGGCCTGCGCAAAATCCTGCTCGACATCGACCGCGCCATTCAGATCATCCGTGAAACCGAAGAGGACGCCGAGGTTATCCCCAACCTGATGATCGGTTTTGGCATCGACGAGCTTCAGGCCGAATATATCGCCGAAATCCGGCTGCGCAACATCAACAAGGAATATATCCTCAAGCGCCTGACCGAAACTGACGAGCTGGAAGCGGAAATCAAGCGGCTCGAGGACATTCTGGGCAGCCGCGACAAGCTGCGCGCCATCATCATCCGCGAGCTGGAAACCATCATTAAAAAGTACCCGACCAGCCGTCACACCTCAATCGTCTACGAGCACGAGGTCGAAGAGTATGACGAAAGCCAAAGCATTGAAAACTACCCTGTGCATCTTTTCCTGACGCGCGAAGGGTATTTCAAAAAAATCACGCCGCAGTCCCTGCGCATGTCGGGCGAGCACAAGCTCAAGGAAGGCGACGAAATCCGCTTCGCTTTCGAAGGGCAGAATGCCGCCGAAATTGTCTTCCTGACCAACCGTTGCCAGGCTTATAAAGCGCGTCTGCACGAATTTGACGACGCTAAGGCCAGCGCTCTGGGCGACTTTTTGCCGCAGAAGCTGGGGATGGACGAGGGCGAAGCGCCCGTATTTGCCTTTCTCCCCGGCGATTACCAGGGCAGCCTCGTCTATATTTTTGAAAACGGCAAGGTCGCCCGGGTCGAAAGCGCCGTCTTCCGCACCAAATCCAACCGCCGCAAGCTGACGGGCGCTTTTTCCGACCGCAGTCCGCTGACTGCCGTCTTCCACCTGACATCCGACGCCGAGCTTGTGCTTTCGACCGGCGTGCGCGCCCTTGTCGTCAACACAGCTCTTCTGGCGCCCAAAACGACGCGCGCTACGCAGGGGGTCGCCGTCCTGTCCCTCAAGCGCGGACAAAAGGTCGTCTCCGCCGCGCTGCTGGAAGATTCCGGCCTGTCCAACCCCGCCCGCTACCGCACGCGCACCCTGCCCGCGGCCGGCGCGCTTTTGCGCGACGAGGATCTGCCCCAGAAACAGCTGACGCTCGAATAGCCTTTGCACGTCCACATCCCCCTTTGCTCCCTGTCACCCCGGCGGCGCGCGGCGCATAGTATGGGGCAGCGAAAGGGGGATTACACACTTGGAAATTCGCCCATACGACCGCGAGGCCGCGGTCGCTTATGCTCACCAATGGGCCTACGGCCGCAATCCGGATTTTTATAATTTTGAAAAAATCGGCGGCGACTGCACCAATTTTGCCAGCCAGTGCGTTTATGCCGGCAGCGGCGTGATGAACTACACGCCGGTTTACGGCTGGTACTACATATCGGCCAACGACCGCACCGCGTCCTGGACAGGGGTGCAATATTTCTATAACTTCATGACAGGTAATGGCGGCGCCGGGCCATTTGGCCGCGAGGTCTCTATCAGTGAAGTCGAACCGGGCGATGTGGTGCAGCTGGCCACCAACCAGCCCCAATATCACCACACTCCGGTCATTGTCGCCATTCGCGGCCGGCCGAGCCTGCGCAGCATTCTGGTTGCCGCGCATTCTTACGACGTCGATAACCGGCCGCTCGGCAGCTACGATATCAAAAAAATCCGCTTCATCCACATTGAAGGGGTGCGCTGGCAAAACCCGAAGACGCCGCCGGAACCGCCTCTTCCACCTGTGCTTGTATAGCGGCAGGCCATACGCAGTTCTGCCTGGCGGCCCTGCAAACTTTTCCATCTTCCCATGCGTCAAAAAGAGCGGCAATCCAAAAAGGATTGCCGCTCTTTGCAGTTTCCATTCCAGTGCGCAGCCGCGTCAAAGCCGCCCTGCTTTTCTGCTGCTGTCCGGCTGCCGCTCGTTTACTTCGCGTATTCGACGGCGCGGGTCTCACGCACAACGTTGACTTTGATCTGCCCGGGATAATTGAGCTCGTCTTCGATTTTCTTCGCCAGCTCACGGGCCAGCAGAATCATCTCGTCATCCTTGACCTCTTCAGGCTTGACGACAATGCGAATCTCGCGCCCGGCCTGGAAGGCAAAGCTCTTTTCGACGCCCTTCATGCCGTCGGCCAGCTCCTCCAGCTTTTCCAGGCGCTTGATATAGGCTTCCAGGTTTTCGCGCCGCGCGCCGGGGCGGGCAGCGGAAATGGCGTCGGCCGCCTGTACCAGACAGGCGACAACGGTCTGCGCTTCCACATCGCCGTGGTGCGCCTGAATCGCATGGATGACCTCGGCGCTCTCGCGGTATTTTTTGGCCAGATCCACGCCGATATTGACGTGGCTGCCCTCAACCTCATGAGTGACGGCCTTGCCTATGTCATGCAGCAGGCCGGCGCGCTTGGCCAGCGTGACATCGGCCCCCAGCTCCCCTGCCAGCAGCCCTGCAATGTGGGCCACTTCGATCGAATGGTTGAGGACGTTCTGCCCGTAGCTGGTGCGGTAACGCATCCGGCCGAGCAGTTTGACCAGTTCGGGGTGGATGCCGTGAAGACCCGTTTCGAACAGAGCGCGCTCGCTTTCCTGCTTGATGATATTCTCCACCTCACGGCGGGCCTTTTCCACGGTTTCCTCAATCCGCGCCGGGTGAATGCGCCCGTCGAGAATGAGCTTTTCCAGCGCCAGCCGCGCCACTTCGCGGCGGACGGGGTCAAAGCTGGAAAGGGTGATGGCCTCCGGCGTGTCGTCGATGATGAGATCGACGCCGGTCAGCGTCTCAAGCGTGCGGATATTGCGGCCTTCGCGCCCGATAATGCGCCCCTTCATCTCGTCATTGGGCAGCGGAACCACCGAAACGGTCGCTTCGCTGGCGTGATCCGCGGCGCAGCGCTGGATGGCAGTCGACAGAATTTCACGCGCCTTCTGGTCCGAATCCTCTTTCAGCTGGCGCTCGATCTCCTTCAGTTTGACGGCGGCGTCATGCCGCGCTTCACTTTCCACCTGCTCGACCAGATAATTTTTTGCTTCTTCCGCCGTCAGGCCGGAAATGCGCTCCAAAACCTCGAGCTGGCTTTTTTTCAGGCTGCGGACCTCTTCCTGAAGCTCCTCTGTCTGTTTGAGCTTGAGCGAAAGCTTTTCCTCTTTCTGCTCGACGCTCTCGTACTTTCTGTCAATGGTCTCTTCTTTTTGCTGCAAGCGGCGCTCCTGCTTCTGCAGCTCGGCGCGGCGCTCTTTGTTCTCTTTGTCAAACTCGGCGCGGGCGCGGTAGATCTCTTCGCGGGCTTCCACGACGGCCTCCCGCTTCTTCGCCTCGGCGCCTTTGATTGCCTCGTTAATAATGCGCGTTGCTTCCTCTTCGGCACTGCCGATTTCTTTTTCTGCAATTTTTCTGCGGTAGGTATATCCTGCAAAAGAACCAATGGCGGCGCCGACCAGCAGAGCGATTATGCAAAACAACCAGGTCATTCCCTGTGGTGGCAAGCTGTAACCTCCTTATATCATGTAAAATATGACGATAACAGCAGTGCGGCCCGTGGGCGGGCAAACCGCACAAAACTCTATATTATCTTAATTAATTTTAGCTCGGTTTGTATATAATGTCAAGGAATAGTTACCGTAATGTGAACAAAAAGATAAGGGAGAGCCTGCTCTCCCTTACTGCTTTGCGGCGGCCGTATCTTATTTTGCAAACACATGGTTGCCGATGGTGGCGATGACGGGGCGCGACCAGATCCATTTGTTGGTTGTTTTGGCCGGATTATAATAGTAAATGGCGCCGCCCGACGGGTCCCAGCCGTTCATGGCGTCCTGCGCGGCACGGCGCGCGCTGTCGGCGATGGGCTGGTTATACTGCCCGTCGTTCAGCGCGGAAAAGGCCCCGGGCTGGTAGATGACGCCGGAGATTGTGTTGGGGAAGGACGGGTGCTTGACACGGTTTAAAATGACCGCCCCGACGGCCACCTGCCCTGTATACGGCTCGCCGCGCGCTTCGGCCGAAATCATGCGCGCCAGCAGGTACAGGTCGTTGTCGCGCCCGGCCGACGCCCCGCTCCCCGACGAAGAGGACGAGCTTTGCATTCCCAGCGCCTTGAGCGTCGCGGCGCCGACAATGCCGTCGACCGTCAGTCCGTTTTTGCGCTGAAAGTATTTGACGGCCGCCGTCGTCTGGCTGCCGAAGATCCCGTCGACCTCGCCGCTGTAATAGCCCCAGTTTTTCAGCTTCTGCTGAATGGTCCGCACCTGCTGGCCGCTCGAACCCTGGCGGTAGACGGCGGCTGAAGCCTGGGAAAAATGCCCCAGCAGCATGGCCGCGATGATGCAGACGCTGCACAGCGCCAGGATCTGCGCGGCCGCCCGCTGTCTCTTTTGCATAACCGATTCTCCCTTTGCTTGTGTTTTTCCTATTTTTTGCAAGCGCGCGGCAATTATGCTATAATCTTTTCAATCGCGGCTGCTTCCGCATTTTTTGACAACACGCAAAGGTGGGATTTTCCTGGAACAAACCATCCCTCTGCCCGGAAATATCGATATGGTGCAGCAGGACGATCTTTTTCCCCTGACGCAGGATTCTGTGCTGCTGGCCGCTTTTGCCCGCCCCAAAAAGGGGGAACTGGCCCTCGATTTGGGCGCGGGGCAGGGCGCTTTGGGCCTGATGCTGCTGGCCCGCTGCCCGGATTTGCGCGTCGACGGCGTCGAGCTGGGCGCGCCGGCGGCTGAGCGGGCGCGCGCCAACTACGAACGCGCCGGCTTTGCCGGGCGCGGCCGCATTCTGTGCGCCGATTTGCGCGCGCTGCCTGCCGATTTGTGCGGGCGCTATGACCTGTGCCTGTCCAATCCGCCTTATTTTGACCCGGCGCGGGGCGCCGCCGCCCGGAATGACGCGCTGGCCAACGCGCGCAGCGGCGGCTGCTCGCCCGACGAGCTGTGTGCCGCCGCCGGCCGGGCGCTGCGCTGGGGCGGACGCTTTTTTCTGTGCTACCGCCCCGACAGGCTGGCCGCGCTCTTTGCCGCGCTGCTCGCCCACCGGCTCGAGCCCAAGCGCCTGCGGCTTGTCCACCACCAGCCCGGCCACGAAGCCAGCCTGGCCCTTTTGGAAGCGCGCAAGGGGGGCGGCCGGTCACTCGCCGTCCTTCCCCCGCTCTTTGTCCGCGACGCGTCGGGCGAGCACACGCCCGAAATCCTTGAAATGTATCGTTAGGAGAATGCCGCCATGCCCGGAAAGCTCTATGTCGTCTCCACCCCCATCGGCAACCTGGGGGATTTTTCGCCCCGCGCGCTCGAAACGCTGCGCAGCGTCGACTTCATTGCCGCCGAGGATACGCGTGTAGGGGCCAAACTGCTCAATCATTTTGACATCAAAAAACCGCAGATCAGCTATTTCGAGCACAACCGGCGGCAAAAGGGCGAGCTTCTGGCCCGCCGCATGGAAGCGGGTGAAAGCTGCGCCCTCATCACCGACGCCGGCACGCCGGCCGTTTCCGACCCGGGAACCGATCTGGTCGCCATCTGCGCCGAGCGGGGCATCGAGGTTGTCTCTGTCCCCGGCTGCTGCGCCGCCGTCGCCGCCTTGTCCATTTCGGGTATGGACTGCGGCCGCTTTACCTTCGAGGGTTTTTTGTCGACCAGCAAAAAGAGCCGCCGCGAGCATTTGGAAGAGCTGCGGACGGAAAAGCGTACCATGGTGTTTTACGAAGCGCCGCACAAGCTGCTGCGCACCCTTTCTGATTTGCTCGAGACGCTGGGCGACCGCCCCGTCGCGCTGTGCCGCGAAATCACCAAGCTGCATGAAGAGGTCGTGCGCACCACCCTTGCACAGGCCGTCGCCCAGTACACCGAAACGCCGCCCCGGGGCGAGTTTGTACTGGTCGTGGCGGGCGCGCCGCAGCCAACAGAAAGTACGGGCCCGGATGAAGAAGAGCTGATGGCCGAAATCGGCGGCATCCTGTTTGCCGAGCACTGCGGGCTGATGGCGGCCGTGCGCCGGGTCTCGTCGCGCTACGGCCTGCCCAAAAACGCGCTGTACCAAAAGGCCCTGCGGCTTTACGGCCGCGGCGGCGAGCCGGAAGCCGACCGGTAATCGCCGGCGCGGCGTCACGCCCCCAGCAAAACCCGCACGGCGATCGACGAGGCGACGAAGGCGGCCAGATCGGCGCTCAGCGCCGCCGGGACGATGTAGCGCGTGTTTTTCATTTTGATATAAGCCGAATAGACGGCGATGGTGTAAAAGCTGGTCTCGCTCGAACCGAGCATAACGGCGGCGATGCGCCCCGCCAGGCTGTCCGGCCCTGACCGGGCGATGACCTCGCTGCCGACCGACAGCGCGCCGCCCCCCGAAAAGGGACGCAGCAGCGCCAGCGGCAGACACTCCGGCGGCACGCCGAGCGGCGCGACGACCGGCGCCAGCGAGTTGGATATGAGATCGATGGCGCCTGACGCGCGCACCATAGCGATGACGGTCAGCATGATGAGCACGGGCGGAAAGATATCGCGCACCACCAAAAGCCCCTGCTTGGCGCCCTCCATCAGCGCGCTGTAAACATTGGTGCCGGTAGCGACGCCGTGCGCCAGGATGAAAAATATCAGGCACGGCACAATGTAATCGGTCATTTGTCCCTCCAGACCCTTTTGAGCGTTTTTGCCATGAAAATGCCGACGGCCACCGAAACAATGCTGGCCAGCCACACGGCCGGCAGAATATCATAGGGGCTTTGGCTGCCGTAAGTGGCGCGCACGGCGGCCACCGTCGTCGGCAGCAGCTGCACCGACGCCGTGTTGATGATGATGAGCAGCAAAACGTTGTCGGGCGGCACCCCGTCGCGCTTTGCCAGCTCGTCGAGCCGGCGCGCCGCCCGCAGCCCGGCCGGCGTCGCCGCCGAGCCCAGCCCCAGCAGGTTGGCCGCCATGTTCTGCGAAATGGCCTCGGCTGCCTGCTCGTCGCGCCCGTATTTTCCGAACAGCAGTACAATGAGCGGCCGGAGCAGGGATGCAATGCGCGCCGCCAGCCCCGAACGGTTCATGACCTCCATCAGCGCCGACCACAGACAAATGGTTCCCGCTATGGACAAAAGCAGCTCGACCGCCTGCTGCGCGCCCGATACGGCAGCCAGCGAAACCTCGGGCATACGCCCTGTCATCGCCCCGAAAACAACGGCGAGCAGCAGCATGACGCCCAGCACCTTCGACATCAGCATGTCCTTTTCCCCCTTTGCGCCGGATGTCCGCAATTTTGTATTTTTTCGGTAAATATTTTCTATAAAATTTTCCAGTAAAATTCATCCGATTTTAACAATATCTGGGGTTGACATTTTATTACAAAAAAGGTAAAATAATATTACTGTCCGACAGGATTTACCATTTGTTTTTGTGTTTTAGGAGGAACCGCATATGAAATCGACCGGTATTGTAAGAAAAATTGACGAACTGGGCCGCATTGTTCTGCCCATAGAAATTCGGCGCACCATGCATATCGACGTGCGCGATCCCATGGAAATTTATGTTGACGGCAATTCGATCATTCTCAAAAAATACGAGCAGGAATGTGTGTTTTGCGGCAGCACCAAAAAGGTGACCAATTTCAAAAACCGCAACATCTGTGAAAACTGCCGCAAGGAGCTTTCCCTGTAACTGTATTCAGCCGCAACGGCGAACATGCGCAAAACAAATCGCCCCTGAACAAGAAAGGGCACGGCAGACCAACCGGTTTGCCGTGCCTTTTTCTGTTTTGGATTTCCGCCCCGGGCAGCTTTTCTTCCCCTGCCGCCAGGGCGTCACAGACCGAGCGCAATGGACAGTCCCGAAAGCGCCATGATGACATAGACAAGCTGCCGCAGGTGCTTTTGATCCACGCGGCGGAAAATGGCGCCGCCCAGAAAATAGCCGCACAGCAGCCCGCCCAGCGCGGCCAGGCACCCGGCCCCGATGCCGGACGGCCACAGGCCCAGCGCGTTGCGCAGCACAATAAGCACAATGTTATTAAGCAAAAAGAAGCACTGCGTCGTCGCCATGTACTGCTCAACATCGTCCAAAACGGCGACATAATAGAGCACCATAGGCGGCCCGCTGATGGAAAAAAGCCCGCCGCACGCGCCGGCCACTGTTCCGACAGCAGCCGATGACAAAAGGGTCGGCCGCAGCCTGACGCGATCCTTCAGCCAGACAAACCACACGGCCAGCAGCATCAGAAACACGCCGAGCACACGCTTGTAAACGGGCGACGGGTGTTCGGCTATCAGCGCCATTCCGGCAAAAGCGCCAAAGGATGCGCACAGAACAGGCAGCCACACCTGCTTGTACTGTATGCTGCGCCAGCGGCGCGACAAAATGGCGATATTCAGGCACAGGGACATGACCGTCGAGATGGCCAGCGCCTGCTGCATGGGCAAAAAAAACGGAAAAAGCGACATGACAATGATGCCGTAGCCAAAGCCGGTCACCGTCTGCACCGTAGCGCTGAAAAATGAAATGGCAAACAGCAGAAACCAATGCATAAAAAACCTCCCGTGGGCGAACAGGCCCTTCATCATTGTATGATATGGCGGCGCACAAGTCAATCGCGCTTTTTCACGGGCAAATTTTTGCCCTTTACTTTTCAGCCGTTTGGCGCTAAAATATATCTATATCGGCATGTCCGATTTTGGCGTTTTCCGCCCGAAAGGAAGTTGCAAAATGAAATATTTTACCGTTCCTTTGGTCAACAAAAGAAAAAAAAGCCTAAAAACCTTTTTTCTGGGACAGTCGGCCGAGCAGAAGCATTATCGCGCCCAGCATTGCAGCGAGGATATCACCCTTCTGTGGCTGGAAGCCAGCCAGTTCGGCAAGCTGCACTGTTTTCCCTGTGTCCTCAAGGAAGGCGACGGCATGTTGGTCTTCCGCAGCGCCTCTTCCAAGCAGACGGCCGAGCTTAACGCCATGCTCATTCAGCGCTGGAACCTGTTCGTCAACCCGGAAAACATACAGACCGACTACCATGTCGAAGAGATGAACCGCAAGGAGTTTTACGCCCTGTTCAACGACTGCCAGCGCAAGGTGGCCGAAGAAGAGGCCGAAGCCGCCGCCAAAGGGAGTCCGTCGCCCGAACCTGCGGACGCCGGCGAAGAGGCTCCCGCCGACCAGAACTGATTTTGCACGAAGCATTTCAGCCGCCCCATTGGGGCGGCTGTTTTTAGTCTGTCACCCTACAGCTCTATGCTGCCGGTCGCCACTTTTTCACAGAAAGCGGCGTCGTGCTCGACAAAGAGCAGCGTCGGTTTGTGTTCGAGCAGCAGCTGCTCCAGCTGCATCCTTGAAAAAACGTCAATATAGTTGAGCGGTTCGTCCCAGATATACAAATGCGCCTTTTCACACAGGCTGCGGGCCAGCAACACCTTTTTCCGCTGCCCGGCTGACAGGCTCTGCATATCCTTTTCCAACTGCGTGCGCTCAAACCCAAGCTTGCGCAGCAACGCTTTGAAAAGGCTTTCATCCACGTTATTTTGCACCGCGAAATCCCGCAGGCTGCCGCGCAGAAAACCGGCGTCCTGCGGGACATAGGAGATAACCATCCCCTGACCGCATTCAAAACGCCCGGTGTGTTCGATGCCCTGCCCCAGACACAGTCTGAGCAGCGTCGACTTGCCGCTGCCATTGGGCCCGCGCACCGCGACACGTTCCCCCTGTGCCAGTTCAAAGGACAGATTGCCGCACACCCTGCGTCCATTGTAATAAAGGGCTAAATCCCGCGCTTCCAGCAAGCGGTTCTGGCGCCAGCGCTGGGGCGATAGCTTGAGCGCGTCCGCCTGTTCGACATTTTTGAGCAGCGACCGCGCCTGTTCGGCCGCATCCTCGCGCCGCGCTTCAATGGCCTTGGCACGTTTCATCATTTTTGCGGCCTTATGCCCGATGGCCCCGCGATCGGGCCGCAGGCCCGCAATGCGCTGCCCTTTTTTGCTTTTTTCCACTTTATCTGACCAGCCGCCCGCGCGGCGCGCTGCTTCGCTGAGTCGGCGCACGTCGCTTTGTAATCGCTCGTTTTCCGCCTGCTCAAAGGCATCCTGCCGCCGCCGGTTTTCCCACCACGAGGAAAAGTTCCCCTGCTGGACTTCGACCCCCGCGCGGTTGACGGCCAGAATATGGGTGACGCAGCCGTCCAGAAAGGCGCGGTCGTGCGAAACCAGAATGAAGCCGCGCTGCCCGCGCAGGTATTGCGCCGCCGCCCGCCGCCCTTCGGCGTCCAGGTGGTTGGTCGGCTCGTCGATGAGCGGAAAACTGCCTTCCTGCTGAAAGAGGGCGGCCAGCAGAATTTTGGTGCGCTCGCCGCTGCTCAGCGTGCCCCACGGCCGTTCGAGCACGCCGGGGTCGAGCCGCAGATCGTTCAAATCGCGTTCCAGCCGCCACTGCTCCAGCCCCGGCTCTGCCTGACGCGCTGCCTCCAGCGCCGGCAAACCGTCGCCGCGCACCTCGACGGGAAAATAACGGCACTCGGCCGGGCAGAAAATGTCGCCCCGGTATTCATACTGCCCCATGAGCAGCCGCAGCAATGTGGTTTTTCCCCGGCCGTTACGTCCGACCAGGCCCAGGCGCCACTCTGTGTCGAGCTGAAGCGACAAATCTTCAAAAACATTGTCATAGCTGCCGTCATAGGCAAAGGTCAGATGGGATATATTAATTTGTGACATATTCAGTTCCTCTCCGGGCGCCCTGCAACAAAAACGGCTGCAAGAAACCCCTTTCCTGCAGCCGGGCGCCAACGGAGAGCGCGCCGACAGCGCGCCCACACATCAGGCTATGACAGGGAAGTATGCGGCTCTCTTGCAGGGCAGGACAACAAAGCGGCCGCCAAACGGCCCTTCTTTTCCTGCCAATTGATATTCAGCAAGAGATTTTGCGCATTCTTCCACTCCTTTGTTATATTTACTGACATTATAATCCGCCCTGCTCCGCTTTGTCAAGCGCTTGCTTTATCGGCTCCCGTATACTAAAATATGCATACCTCTGATTGACAAGGATGCTGCGTTATGATTATCTGGATAAACGGCGCTTTCGGTTCGGGAAAAACCCAGACTGCCTATGAGTTGCAGCGCAGGCTGCCGGGCTCCTATGTTTACGATCCCGAAAACTGCGGGTATTTCATCCGCAAAAATATCCCATCCGGCATTTGTACCGAAGATTTTCAGGACTGCCCCTTGTGGCGCACCTTCAATTTCGAGATGCTTGACTATATTGCGCAGCGCCATACCGGCGATATTATCGTCCCCATGACCATCGTCAATCCGGCGTATTATGACGAGCTCATCGGCCGGCTTTCGAAAGTATACGATGTCCGGCACATTATTTTATATGCGCAGAAGGAAACTCTTTTGAAAAGGCTCGCTTCGCGGCTCGAAGGCCGTCATTCCTGGGCTGCCCGGCAAATCGACCGGTGCATCAGGGCGTTTGACGAAGAGATCGCCGGATATAAAATTCATACCGATGGCATGACAATTTCCCAGGTAGTGGAAAACGCGGCGGCAATAGCCGGCGTCCCCCTGTCTGAAGACAGGCGGAACGGCCTGCAAAAGCTTTTTGACAGAATCAGAACGCAGTACAGGCATATTCGCTGAAAGGAATCTCCGGGATGTTACCCTTTCGTAATTGCTATTGTCTTCTTTCCGCGATATAATATATGTTGTGTGTTCAAAAGCAATTTGACACATTTTTGCACTTTAAGCACGGAGGTAATCTGCTGTGGATGAAATGAAGCTCCCCGCCCCTGGTCCGTCCCCGGAAGGTCGGCGTGTGCTCCCTGCAAACAAAAAGCCCCTTGTCGCCGCGCTGTGTGTTCTGGGCGTTCTTGCCCTCGCTGTCGGCGGTATTTTAGGCTGGGTTTACCTATATGACGGCATCTATCACGGGGTGTCAGCCGGCGGCGTCGACCTGTCCGGCCTGTCTCGTGCGGCTGCGCTTGAGGCGCTTGAAGAGCCTCTGGCCGGCCAGTCGCCCGGCCAGAGCCTTGACATTTCTGTGGGCGAATACTCCCACTCGCTCGATCTCTCCGACGTCGGCACCCGCTACGATGCGCGCCAGACCGCCGAGGACGCCTATCTTTACGGCCGCACAGGCGGTCTGCTCAGCCGCGTTTCCGCCGTGTGGACGGCGCTGACCGGCGGCGCGGAGGTCAACCCCGCCATCGCCGTGGATCAGCAGCTGCTCGACGCCAAAATTCAACAGCTGGCAAGCGAGCTTTCCTCCGAAATTGCCGAACCCGCCTACACGCTGGAAAACGACGTTTTAACGCTCGACCGCGGCCAGACAGGCATCTCTATTGACACGGGCGAGTTTTCTTCCTTTATCCGCGACCGCATTTTGAGCGGCGATCTCTCCCCCGCGGTTTACGAGCCGACGGTCGAAGACCCCGATCAGTTCGACCTGATGCTCATTCGCGACGCCGTCGAACGGCCGATGCAGAACCCCCGACTCGACCTGGAAAACGACCCGTCCGGCAAGACCATTCTGCCCGCGCAACGCGGCATTTCCCTCGACGTGGAGGCCGCGCAGAAGGTGCTGGAGGAAAGCGACGAGCGCTTTGTCGAGCTTCCCCTCATTTTCACCGAGCCGACCATGACGACCGAGGAGTTCCGCGGGACGCTCTTTCTCGACGTTCTGGGCGAGGGGACGACATCCTTCAACGCCAACCTGATCGGCCGCACCACCAACGTCAAACTGGCCTGCGACTTTGTCAACGGCACCATTTTGAACCCCGGCGACGTCTTTTCCTACAACCAGACGGTCGGCCCGCGCACTTACGCCCGCGGCTTTAAAGACGCCATTGTCTATGTCGGCACGTCGGCCGAGGACGGCGTCGGCGGCGGCATCTGCCAGGTTTCTTCGACCATTTATTACGCCGCGCTGCGCGCCGACCTTGAAATTGTCGAGCGCAAGGCGCACAGCCGCACCGTCACCTACGTCCCGCTGGGTGAAGACGCCACGGTGGCCTGGGGCGCCGTCGACTTCCGCTTCAGGAACGACACCGATTACCCCATCCGCATCGACGTCAGCTACGGCCGTTCTTCCCTGACCGTCCGGCTGATGGGCACCAAAACGGAGAATAAAACGGTGCAGATGGAAACCAAGGTGCTTTCCAAAACCCCCTTCCAGACGGTTCACGTCGAAAACGCCGCCCTGGCCGCCGGCGCCAGCAAGGTCAAGTCCAACGGCTATACCGGCTATGTCACCGAGACCTACCGCGTCGTTTACATCGACGGCGTCGAGGTGTCCCGCACCTTTGAAAACAAGAGCGTTTACACAAAATACGATAAAATTATCGAAGACGGTCCCGCCGCCCCGGCTGTCAACCCCACGCCCGAGGTTCCGGTGACGCCGCCCCCTGTGACCCCGGCCGATCCTACGCCGTCCGAGCCTGCCCCGGCCGATCCCGCGCCCGGCGGCGAACAGACCGACTCCGGCACAGACGATGCGGAATCGCCGCCGCCCCTGCTGCCCGGGCTTCCGCCTGCTGACGAAGAGACCCCGCCCGCCCTTTAGGCGGCGCCGGGCCTGATGAAAGGATGTGCTCTATGAAGCTCAACCCCCAAGACAACGCCGGCATCCGCCGCTATGCCTCCTCCGTCATCCGCAAAAACCGCCCGCAGGTCATGCTGGCCGCTCTGATTGTCATCGGCGTCAACCTGCTTTTGCAGCTGTGCCTGACCCTGATCGGCGTCACCGGCACGCCCGGGGAGCCTCCTGCCGTCACTCTGCTCTCCAACGTCGTCACCCTTCTGGTGTCGGCCCCGTTGCAATACGGCATGTATGAGCTTTTTATCCGCCTGGTGCGCGGAGAAGGCGGTTCGGCCGGCGACATCTTTTTGTGGTTTTCTGAAGGCCGGCGGCTGAAGGCCTCGCTTCTCGGCTCTTTGTGGTTTACCCTGCTGGCCTTTTGCTGGCTCATGCTGTGTATGTTGCCCGCCCTCATTGTCCTCACCCTGCTGCCCTCCGGCACAACGCTGATGACCTATTACGGCGGCCTGCTGCTCATTTACCTTGTCGTGCTGGCCGCGGCTCTGGTCGGCCTGGCGCAGATCCTCCCCTATATGCCGGGCGCCTTCATTCTGGCCGAAGACCCCTCGCTCCCCGTCGTGCAGAGCTTTTCCTCGGCCTGCCAGAATATGAAGCCCTTTAAGCGCCCCTTTTTCCGCTTTTATATGGTCTATGTTTTGCAGCTGGTCGCCGTCCTCGTAGCCATAACGCTCTTTTTGGCCTATGCTCCGCTTGACGCCGGGCTTCTTTCCCTTCTGAGCCTTTTCCTGACCTCTCTGGCATCCCTGTGGATTCTCCCGCGAATGTACATGGGCGGCGTCTGCTATTACCATGCGGTTTTCGGCCTGGAGGTCGCCGCCGAAGATGATTCCTTTACAATGTAGCATTGCGCATGATATACTAAGGTTTATTGTTTCAGAATACGAGGTGACAACCCAATGAACGCAAGCAAAGGTCCTTTCTCACTCTATACCGCCATTACCTATACTTCGGGCAAGCCCCACATCGGCAACACCTATGAAATCGTCCTAGCCGACGCCATCTGCCGCTTCAAGCGCGCTGTCGGCTACGACGTTTATTTTCAGACCGGCACGGACGAGCACGGCCAGAAGGTACAGGAAAAAGCCGAAGCGCTGAGCGTCACGCCCCAGCAGTTTGTCGACGACGTGGCCGCCGAGGTCAAGCGTATCTGGGACGTGATGAACTCATCCTATGACCGGTTTGTGCGCACCACCGACCCGGACCACAAGCGCCGTGTGCAGGAAATTTTCAAAAAGCTTTATGACCAGGGCGACATCTACAAAGGCCAGTATGAAGGCTGGTACTGCACCCCCTGCGAAAGCTTCTGGACGGAAAGCCAGCTGGTCGACGGCAAATGCCCCGACTGCGGCCGCGAGGTCAAGCGCGCCCGGGAAGAGGCCTATTTCTTCCGCCTTTCCAAGTACGCCGACCGGCTGATGGAACACATCGAGTCCCACCCCGACTTCATCCAGCCCGAAGCGCGCAAAAACGAAATGATCAATAACTTTTTAAAGCCCGGTTTGCAGGATCTGTGCGTCTCGCGCACCAGCTTTACCTGGGGCGTGCCCGTCGACTTTGACCCGGGCCACGTCGTTTATGTCTGGATCGACGCGCTGTCCAACTATATCACCTTCCCCGGCTATGACGTCGGCGGCAGCCACGGTGAAGACTACAAAAAATACTGGCCGGCCGACGTACACCTGATCGGCAAGGACATCCTGCGCTTCCACACGCTGTACTGGCCCATCATGCTCATGGCGCTCGACGTCCCCCTGCCCAAGCAGATCTTCGGCCATCCGTGGCTGCTGGTCGGCGACGGCAAAATGAGCAAATCCAAGGGCAACGTCGTCTATGCCGACGATTTGGCCGAGCTTTTCTCGGTCGACGCCGTGCGTTATTACCTGCTGCACGAAATGCCCTTTGCCAGCGACGGCACGCTGACCAACGAGCTGTTGATTGAACGCATTAACTCCGATCTTGCCAATATTCTGGGCAACCTGGTCAACCGCACGGTGACCATGTGCCACAAGTATTCGAATGGCCTTTTGTCCGACCATAAAAAGAGCGAGCCGGTCGATGACGAGCTCATTTCGCTCTGCCTCAAAACCCCGGCCGCTGTCGAAGCAAAAATGGACGGGCTGCGCGTGGCCGACGCACTGAGCGAAATCTTCACCCTGCTGCGCCGCGCCAACAAATATATCGACGAGACGATGCCGTGGGTGCTGGGCAAAGACCCGGCGCAGAAAGAGCGCCTGGACACCGTGCTCTATAACCTGCTCGAGACCATCCGCTTCGGCGCGACCATGCTGGCGCCCTTCCTGCCCGACACCGCCGAACGCATCTTCCGCCAGCTGAATGTCGCCCCCAGCGAGTGGGACAGCCTGCAATCCTTCGGCGCTCTGCCGGCCGGACATATCATCGGCCAGCCTGAGATCCTGTTCGCCCGTCTTGACATGGCCAAAAAGCTGGAGGAAATCGAAGCTTTTTACGCCGCTAAATATCCGCCCGCCGTGCCTGCCCTGGAAATCGAGCCGCAAAATCCCGACACTGTCGATTTTGACACCTTTTGCCGCAGCGATTTCCGCGCCGTGAAGGTCAAAGCCTGCGAACCGGTCAAAAAATCGGACAAGCTGCTGCGCTTTACACTGGACGATGGCACGGGCACTGACCGCCAGATTCTGTCCGGCATCGCCAAATGGTACAAGCCCGAAGAGCTGGTCGGCAAAACGCTGGTCGCCATCGTCAACCTGCCTGCCCGCAAAATGATGGGGCTGGAAAGCTGCGGGATGCTCATTTCGGCCGTCCACCGCGAAAAGGGCGAAGAGAAGCTCAACCTGCTGATGGTTTCCGACGCCATCCCCGCCGGGGCCAAGCTGTGCTGATATGAAGCTGTTCGACACCCACGCCCACTACGAAAACGGCCGCTTTGACGCCGACCGCGACGCCGTGCTTTCGTCGCTGGCCGAAAAAGGCGTTTCCCATGTCGCCAATATCGGCTCGGACATGGAAACATCGCGGCAAAGCGTTGCGCTGGCCGAAAAATATCCTTTTGTCTGGGCGGCTGTCGGCGTTCACCCGCACGACGCCAAAAGCTTCACGGCGGACAACCTGGACGAGCTTTCCGCCCTGCTTGCCCGCCCGCGCGTGCGTGCGCTGGGTGAAATCGGGCTTGATTACCACTATGATTTTTCCGAGCGCGGCGACCAGCAGCGCGTGTTTGCCCAGCAGATGGAGCTGGCGCACGCGCTGGATGTCCCGGTCATCATCCACACGCGCGAGGCCTGCGCCGACACGCTGGACATTCTGCAGCAATTCCCCACCGTGCGCGGGGTCTGCCACTGCTTTTCCGGCAGTGTCGAGACGGCGCGCGAGCTGTGCGCAATGGGGTATATGATCTCTTTTACCGGCAATATCACCTTCAAAAATGCCCGGCGTGCGCACGAGGTCATCGCCTGGCTGCCCGAAGATCGCATCATGCTCGAAACCGACTGCCCCTACATGGCGCCCGAGCCTTTTCGCGGCCGCCGGTGCGATTCCGGCTACTTGTACCGCGTGTGCGAAGTTGCGGCGGAAATCCGCGGCGTCACGCCCGAGCATCTGGCCGAAGTCACACTGCAAAACGGAAAACGCTTTTATGGCATTGAATAACGACAAACAGAGGCTCCCTGCCCTGAAGTGAGGTGCCGCAACGAAGTATTTATGTACCGCAGGACTGTGACTGTAAAAGGCCACAGTCCTGCCTTTTCAGGCTGTTTTTCGCTCTTTACGCCATTGACCTCTGCCGTCTCCGGCTTCACAGAGGTCGTCAGCGATGTCGATGATCCCAGCGGCCTTGTAGTAAATCTCAATCTTTTGCCTACGGTGCCCACTGCTCTTGTCGGGAGCGTGGACGATGATCTTGTCAACCAGTTCGTTCAGCATTTCCGCCGTCAGTTCATCCGGGTCGGTGTACTTTCGGACACTTTTCAGAAATTGCCGCAAATCGTGAGCTTCCTGTTCCCCATCGTCAATCAGCGATTGCAGTTCCCCAATGGTCTGCCGCACCTGCTTCTGCTCCTCCTCGTACTGCGTGGAGAGCTTGTCAAACCGCTCCGGGCTGAGGCGTCCCGCCACCATGTCCTCGTAGATGCGCTTGAACAGCACATCTAAATCCTCATCCCGCCGCTTCAACGTCACAATATCCAGCTTGGCCTTTTCCACGGAGATTTGGTGTTTGACGGTTGCTTTCTCCATCTCCCGTTTGACAAAAGCCATTTCAAACTGCTGGACATAGGCCAGGACGCGCTTCATGTGGGCCAGTACGATCTTCTCCAGCGTCACCGCCCGGATGTAGTGTGCGGTGCAGTTGCCCGTGTCGCTGCGGTAGTTGCCGCAGTTGAAGAAGTCCTGATTGGGAGAAAAAGCGTTGGCGGTGCAGTATTGCAGCTTCGCCCCGCAGTCCGCGCAGAACACCTTGCCGGAGAAAATGCTGACTTTCCCTGTGGCCGTTGGCCTGTGGCGATGGGCGCGTATCTCCTGCACCACCTGGAACGTGTGCTCATCCACGATAGCCGGATGGGTGTCCAAGAACAGTTTGCGATCCTCCTTGGCGGTCTTGACCCGCTTTTTGCTGCGATAGTTCTTGGATGCGGTCTTGAAATTCTCCGTGTGGCCTTGGTACTCCACCTTGTCTAAAATCCCGGATACGGTTTTCTGCGCCCAGTTAAAAGGCCGTTCCGGGAGCAGTTCCCCTCGCTGCTGGGCTTTGTAAGCCGTGGGGGTAAGTACCCGTTCCCGTTTCAGCCGGTTGGCGATCTGCGTGGGGCCAAGACCGTCACAGCACAGCTTGTAGATGTACCGAACCACCTTTGCGGCTTCCTCGTCGATCAGCCACCTGTCCCTGTCATGCTCGTCCTTGACATAGCCGAACGGGGGATTTGTGGTGAGGTGCCTGCCGCTCTCGCCTTTCATCTTGAATGTGGACTTGATTTTCTTGGCGGTATCCCTGGCATAAAGTTCGTTGCAGAAATTACGGATTGGGGTCATGTCAAACTCGGTCTGCACCGCTGAGTCCACGTTGTCGTTGACGGCGATAAACCGTACATCGTTCTCCACAAATACGATGTCCGTATACATCCCCACTTGCAGATAATTCCGGCCCAGACGGGACATATCCTTGACAATGACCGTCCCCACCTCGCCGGCTTCGATCATCTGCTCCATCTGGCGAAAACTCGGACGGTCGAAGTTCGTTCCGCTCCATCCGTCATCCACAAACACCTGCAAGTTCTTAAAATGATGGGAACGAGCGTATTCCTGTAACAATTTCCTCTGGTTGACAATACTGTTGCTCTCACCCTCCCGTCCATCGTCCTGGGACAGACGGCAGTAGAGGGCTGTGATCCTGTTTTCTTTCGATTGCCTGCTCACGTTATCTCCTTTCCGACAATCGGATACGGTGTATTGCAAAATCAGTATACCATATCCTTGCCAATAATTCAACGCTTTAAAGTGAGATCGCACAGCTTTTTAGCCATCTTCCCCAGTCCTCAATTTGCGGCTGATCTGCTCTAACAGAAATTCATCGCTGTCCGGGTCAAAATGGCCCGTTACCTCATATTCGGTGTGGCCGTCTTTCATGGCAAAGTCCATGTCGGGCGGGATACGGCGGAGTGGGATCGGTTTTCGGCCTGTGTCCAGTCCAAGCCTGTGACTGGCTAAAATCCTCTCGATTTCAGGCCATTCGGCGTTTAATTTGGCAACGTAGTCCTCAATTTTTGCTGTTCTTTCTTCTGCGGTCATCTGTATCGCACTCCTTTCGTTCTGCTCTGCGCTGTCTGGCGGTGCTGTTCCTCGTTGGTATAAACCATGTCCATCGTGTCCTGAATTTTTGCGGAACGTTCCTCAACGCCCATATTCAGCTTCAATTTCTTGCGGCAGGCGGTAATTTGAGCGGTTACAGCCTGTTTTTCGTCCCGCAGCCGCTCTTTTTCAGCGGGTGACGCTCTGCGGATTTTATTTTGCAGCTTTGTCCGCTGGTCGGTCAGCGTGTCCATTTCGCTTTGAATGGTTTCACGGGCTGAAAGAAGATCGTCCAGCGTTTCAATGCGGTTTTTTGCCAGATAATCCACCTGGGCGGTGATCGTGTCCAGTTTCCGCAGTTCCTCTTTCATAAACGGGCTGGTGGGCTGATAGGTCGTGCCTTTTGGCAAAATGCCGAGCTGGTACTCCCAATAGAGAAACAGGCGGTAAATGTGAGAGGTGCGCTGGAACGGCACATAGACCCGCAGTTCCTCTGGGAGTTCCGGGGCAAAATTGACGGCGGGACGCTTGTTGCCGAAGCTGGCCTGTGCGCCCAGGCTGTGCCTGATATTCTCCGGTGTCCACCGCTCGTCCAGCGTGTCCAGCCGGGTGAAGTGCTGGTACTGGGGCAGACGTATCTTCCAGTGCTTCCCCGTGAAGTCGGTGAGATAGCCCTTGCGCCGGAGATATTTCTCCATCATCTCGACCGTCCTGCTCCCGTTGACGGCTTCCCGTACATCCGCCCGGTAGATGTTGTAGCGGGTGGGCTTGCCGCTCTTTTCGTCCAGCCAGACGGGACGGCTGGGGGCCTTGCGCCCATGCTCAATGACGGACAGGCCGTATTCCCGGCAAAGCCGGTCTGAGATGGCCCGAAGGCGCTGCTGCTCGGCTTTGGAGTAGTTATACTTTTTGCCGTCCTTAAAAGATACTGAATTGAAACAGAAATGATTGTGCAGGTGGCCTTTGTCCAGGTGGGTGGTGATGATGACCTGAAATCTGTCGCCCCACATCTCCTGTGCCAGCTTCACGCCGATCTCATGGCACCGTTCCGGGGTGACTTCTCCCGGCTTGAAGCTCTGATAGCCGTGCCAGGCGATATAGTTGTCCTCTTTACCGTACCGCTGTTTGGTCAGGATCATCTGACGGAGCGCCGTTTGCTTCAGGCAGTTGATTGAGGTGACAAAGGAGCCGTCCGCCGTTTTCTGCGGGTTCTGGATGTACGAAAACACATTGAAGAAATCTTCGGTGCCTTTGGGTACGGTTTTCTCCGGGTTCTCAACATAGGCGATCAGGTCGCTGAGCCGTCCCTTGATGTGCCATAGGCTGGTAGTCGCCACGTCAGGCCACCTCCTGCAACAGCAGAACGAGCCGTTCAAGCCGTGAACATTCTTCCGCTACTTCCGGGCAATAAGCGGTCAATCGCTCCAGCTTATCATGGACTTCATACAGAGCGTCCAGCAGTTCCCAAAACTCCGGGGGCTGCTTGGGCCTTGGCTGCTTACCCAAACAAATTTGCCGGAAGTATTCGGATTGGGATAGACCGCACAGGGCGGCGTCATGTTCCAGCTTGGCTTTTTCTTCGACCGTCAGCCTGATTTTCAGCCGTACTTTTTCGTAGTTGGTACTCAAAATAATTCCTCCATTCTGTCAAATTTCCGCCGTGGGAGGGGGTATTCAGGGGTCTCCCCTGGGACTGGATTTTGCCCCTGGGGGGGCGAAATCCGATGCTCGCTATCCCTGTGGACAGGGTAACAGCGGGTAACGACGTTCTGCCGTCACTTAGAATTTTCCTCCTACCTCCTACTACAACTTTCAATGCCCGAAACGGAACTTTTTTCTTGAGCCATTTTCAAAAATTTTGTTCCCCTCGGGCAAATAAAGAAGCCGGTTACATACACAACCGCACCAGCAGAACGGCCCTCGCCCCGCTGGCGTTCGTTTTGGTTTGTGTATGTAACCGGCTTTATCTGTATCAATCAGATTAGCCTATTCAGTTGGCGCTCCCTTATGGGAGTATTGTAGAATACCACACTGGAAAGCAATTTGTCAATTACAAATCGGCGGATTTTATAGATTGCTCTGGAAAAATGCGGCTTTGTATGGTATCCTATATAAAATGCGGTTGGGGGGAACGGAATCATGGCAGACTATGTCATTCACTACTTTAATTCTGTTTGCGAGGCCTACAAACTGGGAAATATTGAGTCCTCTTACAACGAGCCAATCATTACATTGCTCACAAACCTTGGATGCATCGCTCGTGATATGTCCGGGGAGCGAAGCGGTCAGACCGGCGAAAACATAGATATAAAGCTCTGGCATGGCGATGAAGATGTGACGGCAATAGAACCTTTTGCGGGAATTGAGGTAAAAAAGGTTAAGGGCATAGATGCGCGGGCTCAGTCGCAAATCAAGGTTGAAGCGAATCGCTATGGCAATGCGGTTCTCACCGACAATCTTGTATGGCAGTTTTGGCGGGCCGGTGAAGATAAAATGTATGCCGGGGTTCAACTCATCGAGTTGAAAGACAGTAGTCTTGTTCTTAAGCAGGAAAATGTTGAACTGTTTTTGAGCTTGATGGAGGATTTTTTATCAAAAGCCCCAACGCAGATAAAATCATCAAATAAACTTGCGGAATATATGGCGACACACGCCCGCACGATCCGCAGCATTGTTATAGGCATTCTGAAGGACGATGGAGATGGAACCCCGCTCATAGACGAAAGGCAAAAAAGTTTACCCATGTTTCCCGAGTTATATGGGCTTTACAGCAGAATTAAATCTGATCTGCGCCCCACTATGACATCCAGGGACTTTGCGGATATGTATGCCCAGACCATCGTTTATGGGCTGTTTATTGCCAGATACAATGACACAACTCCTGATTCGTTTGATAGATATGAAGCAATCAAGTATTTGCAGGAAGAATCCGCTCTCCTTAAGCAATTCTTCATGCATATTGCCGGGTCAGGTAAAAAGCACCCCACACTTGAAGCCGTAATAGACAAACTCTGCACAATATACCGGATGTGCGATATTTCTGAATTGCTTAGTCGCGTCGAACACCAAGATACTATCATTCATTTTTATGAGGCGTTCCTTACATACTATGATCCCGAACTGCGGAAATCGTTGGGAGTATTTTACACGCCCGCCCAAGCCGTAACGTATCTGGTTTCAATGGTAGACCAGCTTCTTGTTGAAGATTTTGGTATAAACGGCGGATTATCTAACAATGAGCAGATATCCTTGACCGTACCCTCTGAGCAGTATCAGGTTTCAAAAAAGAAATGGGCTGATAAGAAAACAATTTCAGTTCCCCGCGTTGCTATCCTTGATCCGGCCTGTGGCACGGGTTCCTTTGGCGCAGAAATTATTAAATATATCAAAAACACCTACTTTTCCGGCGCTCGTGAAGCATTTTATGAGAACTATATTCAGGATAAGGATGGCATTCTCTCAAGGCTGATCGGCTTTGAGATCATGATGACCAGCTATGTTGTGGCCCATTTGAAAATTCGGCGCACAATTGACGAAACTCTTGGTCATGCGGCAGAAACACAACTGCCTACCAATATTTATCTGACCAATACGCTTGCACCGCCGTTTTCTTCATTAGAGCGTAATGAACAAATCACATTATTTGATTTTTCCGCAGCCATTACAGATGAGGCTTACCATGCAGACACCTGGAAAACACGCCGGCCCATAAAAGTGATTATCGGCAATCCGCCTTATCTCGCTGCTTCTACGAATCCGTATGACATTTCTGCCTATAAAACGGAAACGGATGGGGTCACAGATTTTGGGGAGCGCAAGCACTGGCTGAACGATGATTATGTGAAATTCTTTCGCTTTGCCGAGCAGATTATCGACAAAAACAATGAGGGCATCCTCGCCTATGTTTCTAACAACGGTTACTTGGATAATCCCACTTTTAGAGGAATGCGTGGTAGTTTACTCAGATCATTTGATAAAATCTTCATCGTAAATCTGCACGGAAGCGCCAATAAAAAAGAAACTGCACCTGATGGCGGAAAAGACGAAAATATATTTGACATCATGCAAGGAGTTGCGCTGTTTATTGGGGTCAAGACAACGCCAAGCCCCGCCTGGGCAAAGGTCTACTATTCAGAGCTTTGGGGAACCAGGGACGTGAAACTGTCTTGTCTGGCCGCGGGCAATTTATCGTTCACCGAACTTACAATGGATCAGAAAATGGCATACTTTATTCCATTTGGCGATAGCGATAAAGGTTTTTATGATAAGGGTGTCAGTATAGCTGAACTGTTTCCTGTTAATGTTACAGGCATTGTTTCTGGTAATGATGGAGTTGCTATTGCACCATCAAAACCAGTATTAGCTCATCGAATGAATATTGTAAAGAATGCCACAAAGGAAGAAGAAATATTTAACCTATGGGGTAGGTTTAGCCGGGGGCAAACAGCAGAAAAGATTCAAAATGATGTTTTGTCCAATGGAGTTGTAACACCCATTTCGTTTCGCCCCTTTGATATCCGTTGGACGTATTATTCTGGAAACTCCTGCGGCTGGGTACTATGGCCCCGGGAAAAGAGTACGATGGGGCACCTGTTAGCGCAGCCTACCAGCCCTATTGGAGCCAATATTGGGCTGGTTTTCTGCAAGACATCAAGAAGCTTTTTCTCTCCTTTCGTATCAAGTAATATCATTGCCCATCGACTGTTTTCCGCTATGTGTGAAATCACTTATATCGCGCCGCTCTACTTACGCTCTGTAACAGAGTTAGATGGAGAAGCCTGGACAGCGAATCTCAACAAAGAGGCCTTTGAGAAATTGACGCAGTACCTTTCTGATGAACCAGAACCGATTCAAGTGTTTGATTATGTTTACGGGATTCTTCACGATCCAGTGTACTGCGAGAAATATGCACAGTATCTTTGTCGGGATTTCCCCCGTGTGCCGGTCATCAATGAGCCGGAAAACGTGAGAGATGAGGATGCTTTCTTCGTAAGTGAAGAACTATTTTGGAAATACGTTTCGGCGGGTGAGAAGCTCCGAAAACTGCACCTGTTGCAAATCAAATCTCCTGCGACACTGTCTATTGAACCAAATACGCCTGATAATATGGAGATCGGCGCAGTCAAATATAAAAACGGCGAGCTTCTTCTTAACGCCAACAAGCGAATCAAGGGGATTTCTGCTGATGTGTGGGAGTACCAAATTGGCGGATATCAGGTATTAGACAAGTGGTTTAAGGAACACCGGGGCGAAGCCTTAACAATAGAAAGTTTCACACACATTGAAAACGTGGTGGGATTGCTGGCGGAAACGATAAAAATACAGGAAGAATTGCGGTTATTACACTGATTGGGAGCCAACTTTATTGATATATTGTTCATGTAGTGAGGGGTGAGGTATATGGCTTTGGTATATGCAATCATAAACAAAGAAACATTATTGCATATTTGCAGCAGTAAAAAGGTTTCTACTGATTTCATTATCAATAAGACTAAACTGAATGCCGCTAAAGTTCCATTATGGTTAGACACTACCAATCCTGCGCTTCCTACGATTAAGCAAGCAAAAACGCTGGCAGCGTGCTTACATATACCTTTCGCTGGACTTTATATGAATCCTGATGATATACCGCTGAAAAGCATTCCTAATATTAAAAATCTCCGTACACTACAAGGGGCTGCTGCTCCCGATGATAGTTCCTTGAATATTGCTATGGTTGACGTTCTGCTGGAACGTGACTTCTTGATTCATGCAAATACAGAATTTGGCCATACAGCCCCTATATTTTCGCCAAATGTACCAAATGAAACTGATCCAGTTAAATGGGCTCAAGCCATCAGGGCACAGTTCTCAATCGACTTAGGGATGCAGTACAAATGTCCATCATCCAGACAATTCTATTTATATCTCCGTAATTGTATTGAAAACAATGGAGTTTTTGTGCATTGTTTTGTTGATGTCCCGATTGAAACGGCCCGTGGCATTGCTATATATGAAAGCTCATTACCAATAATCGGAATAAATGACGAGGATTGTCCTCCCGCTAAATCGTTTACACTAATACATGAACTGGTGCATTTATTCAAAAGAGAATCTTCACTATGTAATGATATGAACTCCTCAGCAAATACAGCAAAGGAAGAAATATTCTGTAATGCGGTTGCTGGAGAATTACTTGTTCCTGCTCAAGCTTTAAGAATCATATTGAGAGAGCATCAATTTTTAGCACCATACTCTGTAAACGACATACAAAAAATAGCAAATCGATTTTCAGTGAGCCGAGAAGTAATTATCAGGCGGTTGCTCGATATGGGTGAAATTGATACCATAGAGTACGACACATATGCAGACCTGTTTAATCAGGAAATTGAACAAGAACGGGAAAGACAACGAATTGCCCGTGAACAAGGAATTAAAATTGGGCCAGCCAAAAACATCAGTCGAGAAGCGGTAGATAGAACAAGCCCATCTGTTAGCAAGCTGCTTTATCATGGGCTTAGCGAGGAAGTGTATAGCAAGCAAGATATTGCTCGCCATCTTAATATTGATCAAAGGCATATTGATAAGTTTTTGGTAGAGGTATCGAAATGGATCAAATAACATTGTTTGAATTGTCTTATAGGTATATAATGGATACTTCCTCTATCTTATCTCAGAAACCAGGAGAACCACACAACCGTCTTGTTTATAAGAGTAAATGGGGTAAAATTGAGGACTATATAAAAGAACATATCATCGTAACTTGTTCTGAAGTTAAAGAAGAAATTGGAGATCGCGATATTCAACAGTGGCTTGTAGCAAATCATTGTATAGTGCTTGAAATTGATGACATGGTACAAACTAACGTCAGGAAAATTGTAACTGAAAATCCCAAAATGATTGAATTTACAGGGAAAAGCGGAACATCATCTGGCGATGCATTTTTAATTGCGACAGCAATGAAATATCATCTAACCGTCATTACGGAAGAAAACCGAGATAGCCCCAAGAAAATCCCACAGATATGTAAGCGATATGGCATCAGTTCGGTTAATGTGACACAACTTTGTGAATCTGAAGGTTGGACGTTCTAAAATCTATAAAATAGTATCTATATATTGTACTTATAACCTCACATGGGCAGACAATAAAGAGGCGATGGCGAATATATATCCGTCATCACTCTCGCGTTATTTGACGTTTGACATTATTTTTGTAAAGTATTAAACTTTAGAAAAATAGAAAGAACGGAGAGGATTTTGAATGGGCGTTAAACCACACGTTATAATGTTTTTAGATATTCTTGGTTATAAAAATATGATAACGTCTGTAACAGATGAAAACGACTATTTGGGCAGCGTCTACACCCTCATGTCGTTGCTGTCAAAATACATCGAAACATATAATCAAGGAGTTGACGAAAAGACAAAACATCGGTTAAATCTCTCAAGATTTAAGTCAATGATATTTTCTGACAACATTTTATTTTTTGCCCCATATGATTCAGAAATAGATATGCTAAACTTGGCAAACAACCTTATATATGGCTTGAGCCAATTCTTATTCCAATATACGAAAAGCAATATTTTTTTCAGAGGAGCTATTACGGCAGGACAACTTTTTTATGATGAAAAGCTACATTTTGTTTTTGGAACAGGTTTAGTTCGAGCTTATGAGTTAGAAAGTAATATTGCAATATATCCTCGCATTGTTATTGATACTTGCCTAAAACCATCCCCTATACTGGTTGGATGGGCTCAAGATGAAGATGGAATTTGGTATGCAGACTATCTAACATTAGGTTATACTCTATTGTGTAATCCCCATAATGGGGAAACACCAATACCGCATGACGAGTTTCTTTCTTATATAGTCAGCCATAAAAATGGGATTTGTTCTGCATTAGAAAAATACAAAACAAATGATAGAGTTTATATCAAATATAGGTGGCTCGCCAGTTATCACAACCGCTTTTGCAGGCACACAGAATTATCAGATTTGATTATTGATATAGGAAGGCAATGATATTCCGTGTCCATTTGTAGAAAATACAGATGTAGTCAAATTTTGCCGAAAGAGCAAATACCAAGCCGATGAGAATTAACACATTCTCACCGGCTTGGTTACTGTCAAGTGTAGATCAGTTCATTATAGATGATCTCCTCTGCCCGATTTCGGACACTGTTCATTCGTCCGATCCACTCCATCTGATTGCGTGCTTTGAGCTGTTCCGTAATGCCCTCTTGCCCCGCCAGTTGAGTAACCAACTGAAAAAACATGGCATCTGCCTGGGCATCAATTTCAGATAGGTGGTTGTCCAGCTTGCCGCTGAGAAGTAGAGCGGTGTAGATAGGCTCCCTTTGCGTTTTCAGGTAGTGCTTCCGCCGCTGGCCCCAGATACCAACAGGAATTCTTTCAGGTAGAAGCAGACCAGGCAGGAAATAATCGCCCTCTTGATGATAGGTGCCGCCCAGTTCCTCAAATAATGATTTCATTGCAGATTCCTCCGTTTGTTCAGATTTTCTGCAATACACCGTATTGACTGTCTTTGCTACATCTTCTGAAACCATCGTTAGGGAACCTCATCATGGCAGGAAGCCTCTGTTTTTATTTTCCATTGACCGCGTTATAAAGCTTTTTCGTATTGCCTTTCCACAACGGGCGTGCCGAGTGTTTCTTCCTTCTCCACTCCGTTAAACGTAAGGCCCACGTGTTCATAAAAACCGATGGCTTTTTTATTGGTGCTCAGCACCCACAAAACAGCCTTTGTAAAGCCGCGGGCCTTCAGCTCTTCCAGCGCTTTGTCCAGCAGCGCGCGGCCCAGCCCGCGCCCCTGCGCCTTTTTCAGCACATACACAGCCTGTATTTCGCCGGCGTCCGGCCCCTGTGTTTTCGCAAGTCCCGAAAAGCCGACGATCTCGCCGTCTTCCACGGCGACAAACATGTCGCGGCAGCCGTTGTTGTGAAAAAGCCGAAGGCTGTACTCTTCAGTGCGGCCGGCGAGGTACTCCGGCGCAACCAGCCCCGTATAGGTTTCCTGCCATGCCTGGCTGTGAACCCGCGCGCAGCCGCCTGCATCGTCAGGCCGCGCTCTTCGAATCCCGTTGTCCATACTGAATCCTCCGTCTCCCCCGTAAGCCCGGGCGTGAACCTGCGGGCTGCTTTTTCGCAAACAATCCGCCGCAGTCCCGGTAATTTGTCGTATTATACCACACCTGCGGACGAAAGTGAAGCTTTTGTCCGGGCTGCGCGGAGCGCGGCAGAAACCCGCACACAGTGCGGGTTTTCAGGGGGCCGTCAACGCCCGGATGCACAAAGCGCACGCTTTGGGAGAAGCCGCGAGCGTTATACCACGTCCGCTCTCACCCTACAACAACAGAGTTTGAAATAGCGCGGCAAACGTGGTAGAATATTTTTTATACTACCTTCGGCCGCGCGGCCGGGAATTGAGGAAGAGCATGAAAAAAACATTCTGTCTGCTGGCGGCCTGCCTGCTGCTTATTTTACCCGTTTCAGCGGCTTCTCTGTCGGAATACCGCTATGACGACGCCGGTCTTGCACTGTCCCTGCCGGACAGTGACGGCTGGACGCTTTTGACGCACGACGCGCAGGAAGACGACCCGGCCGTCGAGTTTTTCGGTGTTGACTACGACACGCTGAAAAAGGCGCTGGAGCAGAACGGCGTCCGCTTTGACGCGCTGACGGCCGATCGCCAGCAGGAAATCACCGTCATCATCTCGCGCGACAGCGGCACACGCCGCACCTTCAACTACGCCGATTTGGATGAATCGGATCTGCGCGCACAGGCACAGACCTATATTGACCAGGATTTCAGCGAACAGGCGCCCGGCCTTGACTATCTGTCCTATGAGCTGGTTCCGTCGGGCGACGTTTTGTACATTCGCTTCACCGGCCAGAATGTCAACGAGTCGACCGACAGCCGTTTTATCCAGTTCGCCACCATTTACAACGGCTGGATGGTCAACATCGCCCTGCACTCCTTTGACGGGGAACTGTCTGAAGAAAACGAGGTGCTTGTCACCAACATTGCAAACAGTTTGCGCTTTGACGCGGCGCTGGAAAAGTCGCAGGACGCACAGCGGTATATTGACATTGCCGTTCTGGTCGGCGTGCTGGCGGCCGCCGTTTTATCGCTTGTATGGATTTACCGCAGCCAAAAGAAAAAGGCCCGGCTCAAAGAGGCGGCCGACGCCGCCCGTCTCGACGAAGAGCAGCGCCAGCGCCGCGAAGAAGACGACGCCCGGCAGGCAGCCGAACTTTCCGGCATTGACGGCGCATATCCCGGCGATATCCCGGAAGTCGGATCGGCGGATGATGACGGCGAAGCACAGCCATGAGCGTCTGTATGCTGACAGGCCACCGGCGCCTGCCCGCTGACGGCGGCTCGCTGCGCCGCCGCCTGGACGCGCACGTCGAAAGGCTGTGCCAAAGCGGCGTCACCGAATTTCTCTGCGGCGGGGCCATGGGCTTTGATCTGTTGGGGGCCGAAGCGGTGCTGCGCGCCCGCGAAAGGCACCCGCAGATCTCGCTGACTATGGTGGTCCCCTGCCGCAACCAGCCCGAGCGTTACCCTGCCCCGCAGCGGGCGCGCTACGCGGATTTGCTGGCCCGCGCCCAGCGCGTCGACTGCCTGTCCGAGTTTTATTACAACGGCTGTATGCTGGTGCGCAACCGCGTCATGGCCGAACGGGCCGATCTGTGCCTGTGCTACCTGACCTCGTCACAGGGCGGGACGGCCCACGCCGTCGCGGCTGCCGCAGCGCGCGGCCTGCCTATCATCAATCTGGCGCTTGAATAGCAAAGCGGGTTCAATCCATAACGGACTGAACCCTCTTTTTATTTCCGCTTGTATTTACCGTTTCAGTACGCGGCGCAGCTTTGCTTTGACCCTTTGCGCATTTGACGGCTGGGGCGACAGCTCCTGCGCCAGCGTTTCCATCGGTTTCTTCCCCAGCTGGGCAAAAAAGCGCCCGCGGTTTTGCGGCCGCACAACCGGCCGCACCAGACAGGGGTTATAGCCGGCGGCGGCGTCAAAATCAGCCTGCCAGAAAACGACGCTTTCGCGCAGATCCTCCCACGCGCGGCGGCCGACCTCGGTATGCACCAGCACCAGCGAAAGCCCCTTGTCATCGTCCTTTCCTGCAAACAGCCGGTTGGCGCCCCAGAAATCGCCCAGGGTCAGGTCGCTCTGGCTGGCTTTACCCCGAATGCCACACTGGTAACAGGAAGGGCGCAGTCCAACGTCGGCCAGGAACAGCTTCATATACGGGTCAGCGGCGGCGGGACGGCTCACCTTTCCGCCCTTCCGCAGCCGGGCTGTGACGGAATACCCCTTCCAGCCCGTCGATTTATCGCGAAAATCAATGGCAGCCACCTGCTCGCCCTGCTGCTCCGACAGCTCGTCCAAATACTGCCGCAGCGACGCAGGCGACGGCACGCCATGACAGACGATATCGACGAGGAGCAGTTCGGCCGGGCTGCCGAAGGCCCGGCGCACGGCCGCCGTCTGACAGGGGGTGCCGCAGAAAAGCACCGGCCGCTTTTCCTTCAGCGCCTGGTCGATGGCCGGCCAGGCGGCCGACGCGTCGCTCTGTACATATTTGGCTCCGCGCAGCGCGCTCAGCGCACCGACGCTGTCGACCGCCGTATGGCGCAGCACGCCGCCTTTATCCCAGGCAGCGCCGACGACAACGCCGTCCTTTTCCAGCACCTGATGCGCAAGCTCGGTAAACACGCCGCCCGACGAGCTTTTCTGCCGGGCCTGTTCGTCGCGCGAATAGGCGCAGAAGGTCTGGGGCGTTTCACCGGTTTTCGCCGTCTGGCCGGCAGGGCAGACGGCGCGGCAGGCGCCGCAGCCGGTGCATTTTTCTTTGTCGACCGCGGGGCGTGTAAACCCTTCACAATCAGGCTGCATGGTGATGGCGCCGGCAGGACAGCGCCACGCACAGGCGCCGCAGCCGACACAAGAGCCGGGGCGTTCGATGCCCCCGGCCAGCCCTTCGCCGCCGCACAGCCCCAAAAGCCGCGCGATGCTTTTGCCCGTATCGCGGGAGTTTTCACAGTAAGCGGGCATGGTTTCACGCAGGCGATCCCGCATTTCATCCTCGTGCGCCGCCACCCAGTCAAAGGCCTCCGTCAGGTCGTCGGGGGTTTTCAAACTTTGCACGGGCAGAACATAGTGTTCCACGCTGCCGAACAGGTCGCGCGCAATACCGCGCGCTTTGACCGAATACCCGACGACCAGCGTCGGCACCAGCGACGAATAGGCGGCGATGGTGGCGTGGGTGCGCGCGCCGACAAAAAAGCGCAGGCGGGCAATGACCCCTTTGAGCACCCGGCAGTCGGCGTCGGGAACCATGACGACGCGGCCGGTGCCGGAGAACTCGTCAAACAGCTGCCGCAGCGGCAGGCGGTCATCGCCTTCGCCCCACACAACGTGGGGAATGAGGGCGACCGCCATGTCGGTAGTGTCAAGAATATGCCGCACCAAGCGGCGATAATTTTCCAGCGTAATGCCCGGCTTTCCCTCCAGCCGCTGAATCAGCGGGCTCAGGTTGATACCGACGGTATTGCCCTCCTGAAAGCCGTCGGGCAAAGCCTCTTCCACTGCCGGCAGCAGAAAAGCGCCGTCATGCGCCGGCAGGGCGTTGATGACGCCGTTTTCACACAGCGCCTCGTACGTGATGCTTTCGCGCGCCGTAATGGCGTCAAACAGCTGTAGATGCGCCGCCAACCCGCGCGGCAGGTCGTCCGGCTCAATCGAGCAGCCGAGCAGCATATAGGGCTTGCCCTGCGCGCGGATAAAGCGGTCGAGCGCATAGTACCCCTCTCCGCGGTTATAACAGTAGTTGTCGCCGCCGATGGCGATGACAAGGTCGCTTTCGCGCACCAGGCGGATAAACTCCGGCGTAATGGGCAGGCGCGAAGCGCTCCTCCCCAGTCTTTTTTTCATATGGTAACTGATATTGTGCATTGAAAAGCGCCCCGGCAGCCTTTGCAGGCCGGTAATGCGCAAATCCGGCAAATCGGACAGGTATTTTCTGTCGTCATCCACGCGGTACGAATACAGCGTGATCTGGCACGGTTCGGGCAGCTGTGCGATCAGCGCTGCCGTTGTGCGGGCCAGCGCCTCGCAGCCGTGGTTGCTCGAACCGCCGTGCTGGCAGATCAGTATTTTTTTCATCTCGACACCTCCGGGCGGATATGTCCTGTTTTTCTCATACTTGAAGGGCGGGCAAAGCCTGCTCCTGCCTATTATACCATAATCGCCGGCAAAAACAAACTTTTGCCGCGCCGGCTTTCAGCCGCGGCCGGCCGGCAGGAATTGCCGCTTGACAAATGTGTTCTACTGCGATAGAATAACATCTGTGCACATTCTATTGCAATAGAACAAGGAGTCCAACATGGCCATGAAACTATTCGAAAGCGAACTGAAAGTAATGGATCTGCTCTGGAAGGAGGGCGAGGCGACGGCCAAGTCCATTGCCGAAGTCCTCGGCCGACAGGTCGGGTGGAGCAAGACGACCACCTATACTGTTCTGAAAAAATGCGTGGAGCGCGGCGCTGTTGAACGCACCGAGCCCGGCTTTGTCTGCCGGCCCCTCGTCACGCGCGAGCAGGTGCAGGCCTATGAAACCGACGAGCTGATCGACCGCATGTACGGCGGCTCGGCCGACCGGCTGGTCGCATCGCTGCTCGGGCGGCAGCGGCTGTCCCCGCAGGAGCTGGAGCGGCTGCGGGAGCTTCTGGACCGCCTGTCGTGAGGGCGCGCGTATGCTCATGCCTGTTTGGAAACAAAGTTTTCAGGCGGCGCTCTTCGTCGCCGTCGTTTGGGCGCTTCGCACCGCGTTGCCGCACCGTCTGCCCCGCCGCATTTTCACCTTTCTGTGGGACGTCGCCGCTCTGCGCTTTCTGCTGCCCTTTTCCCTTCCCTCGCCCCTGAGCATTTTTGCCCTGTGGCGGCCGGCCGCCGTCCCGGCTGCCGCCTCTGTCCCCGGCGGGCAGGGCGGCCTCTTTCTCCTGCCCGCGCCCCTGCCTGCTGCCGCTGTTCCCGCTGCCGCTCCGCCTTACGCCGCATATCTGTGGGCGCTTGGCGCCGCGGCGTGCTGCGTCTTTTTCCTGTGGGGACACCTGCGCTGTCTTCGGCGCTATCGCACATCCCTGCCCGTTGACAGCGGCTTTGCCGCCTGCTGGATGCGCGGACACCCGCTGCGCCGCCGTGTACGGCTTCGGCGCTCCGATCGGATTTCGTCGCCGCTGACGTACGGCGTGCTGCGCCCGGTCATTCTGCTGCCCAGTCAGGCCCTCGCGCTCGACGATGAAACACTGTCGTATGTGCTGACACACGAACTGTGTCATATTCGATGTTTTGACGCCGCCCGGCGCTGGCTTTTCGCCGCCGTGCTGTGCCTGCACTGGTTTAATCCGCTGGCCTGGGTTTTCTACCTGCTGTCCGGGCGCGACCTTGAAATGGCCTGCGACGAGGCCGTCATCCGCGCCTTTGGCCCTGCTTCCCGAAAACCGTACGCCCGCGCCCTGCTGCGTTTGGAACAGGCGCGCAGCCGCCCTGCTCCGTTTTGCGTCGGCTTTTGCAAAACCGCCATGGAAGAAAGGATGGTTTCCATTATGAATTTCAAAGCTCTTTCCGTGCCCGCTCTGATCCTGACAGTATTCCTGACCGTCGGCATCCCCGCCGTATTTGCCACCACCGCCCCGCAGGCAAAACTCCCCGGCGGCACCCTGCCAACCTCGCAGACGGATCCCTCGGACGAAACGCCTGCTCTCGCCGCACAGGATGCCATGCTGTGGCCGACCGGCGAACAGTTTGCCGCCGTGACCGCATCCTTTGGTTCACGCATCCACCCGGTCACCGGTGAAACCGTTGTTCACGATCATGTCTGCATCAGCGGCGGCGGGATATCGGGAAGCGATGTCTATGCCGCCCTCTCAGGCACAGTGACGGCGGCCGGCTGGGCCGGTGAGGCCGGCTACCGCATAGAAATCGCCCATGCAGACGGTCTGAGCACCGTTTACGCGCACTGCTCTGACATTCTCGTCTCGACCGGCGATGAGGTAAAGCGCGGCGACGTCATCGCCAAAGTCGGCGCGACGGGTAATGCCACAGGCCCCGTTCTGGCCTTTGGCGTTTTCCGAAGCGGCGAACCGGTCGATCCCCTTTCGTTTTTCCCCGATTTCTCCGCGATTTAACACCGCTTCTCTGTCAAGCCATCAAAAAAAGCCCCGACCGGGGCTTTTTTTGACGGTATTTTTATTTCTTTTCGCCCTTGTAGACGCGCAGGACACGCTGGTTGGGGCTGCAGATGGGGTACACAAAGCTCTGCTTTGTAAAGCGCTCCAGCTCAAAGGCAGACAGCAGCGCGCCGCCCTTCGAGTAACCGAAAATAGTGACCTCGTCGCCCAGCTTGCAGTCGATGCCGGTGGCGTCGACAAAGGTCTGATCCATGCACAGGCCCAGATAACGGGTCTTGGTATCGTTGAGGAGCACAGGGCCGAAGTTCATGGCCATCGGGCGGTAGAAGCCGTCGCCATAGCCGACGCTGATGGTCGCTACCTTGGTCGGCTTTTCCGGTTTGAAATACTGGTTGTAGCCCAAGCTCTCGCCAGGGCCAATCTCATGAATATTGGTGATAAAAGCGCGCCAGGAATACGGCTCCTTGACGTTCAGGGGGTTGGAATAGTCGTCCATCGAGCTGTAGCCCAGGTACAGGCTGCCGTTGCGGACGTGGGTGCAGATTTCCTTGGCCTTTTCAAACCACACGGTGGCGCCGGTGTTGGCGCAGTGGATGTACCGCATATTGTTCCAGCCGGCCGCCTTGATCTGCTCCACACCCTTGACAAACTCTTTATATTGCTGCTCGGTAAAGGCGTTGTCGTATTCAGTTGAGTGGGCAAAGTGGGTAAAGCAGCCGACAATTTCAATATTGCCGCATTCGCGAATGCATTCGAGCAGCGCAGCCAGCTGATCGCCCGGACGGGCGCCGATGCGGTTGAGCCCGGTTTCAATCTTGATCTGCGCCTCTACCTTCGAAACGCCCTGATCGCGCGCCGCTTTGGACAGCGCCAGAACGCTCTCTTTGGTAAAGAGAGGGAGAATCATCCGGTACTGTACGGCATAAGGGACGACGTGCTCCGGCGCACCGCCCAAAATAAGGATATCGACATCCTTCATGCCGGCTTCGCGCACCTGTATGGCTTCAAACGCCTGAGCGTCAGCCAGCACCTTGATGCCGCAGTCCTCGACCAGCATCCGGGCGATGGGAACGGTGCCCATGCCGTAGGCGTTGCCCTTGACAACGGGGATAAAGCCCTGTTTGGGGCCGATGTGCGCCTGCACTTTGGCGACGTTGTCGCGTATCGCGTCAAGGTCGACTTCCGCGTATGAATTGTAGTATTTGAGATCCATGGTTTGTTTCCTCCCGAAAATATTATCACATTATCACAGATCCTGGCGGATCATGACTGCATGAAAGACAGGATTTCAACGGCCAGTTCGTCGACGTCAATAGCGCTGTTGCACAGCACGGCGACGCCCGTGCCCGTTTCGGGCACAAAGCCGATAAAGCTGCGGTAGCCGCCGGTCGCGCCATTGTGCCACAGCATCTTTTTGCCGGCCGCGCTGCCGTGGATAAAGCCGAGGCCGATGGCCGTCTGCCCGTCGTCAAACCACACCTTCTGCGCTTCCTGCATCCCCTGCCTGAGATACTCCGACTCGACGGGGATCTGCCCCATATTGGCCGCAAGGTAAAGCAGCAGGTCATAGGTCGTGCTTTTGACGCCGCCGCAGGCCTGCAGCGCGGCAAAATCCCACTGGCTGATCTGCGTGCCCAGCTGCGTGTGCGGCATGGCGCGGTTTTCCTCTTCCTCTTCACTCAATGTGATGGCCGTGCGCGACATGCCGAGCGGCCAGAGGAGCCGTGATTTCAAAATATCTTCGTATGGCGTGCGCATGGCGTAGGACAGCGCATACCCCAGGAAGCCGACGCCCAGGTTGGAATACCGGTATTCCGTCCCCGGTTCATTGTACAGGTGCGCCTGCTCGGACAGGTAATAGCGCAGCTTTTCCGCCGTGTAATCGGCATAGGGGTTGCTGCTGTCCTCAAAGTTGTCCGGCAGGCGGGGCAGGCCGGACACATGCGCCGACAGATGCCACCACTGAATCGGCTTGCCCTCGTACTCGGGCAGCTGGAAATACGGCATAAACTGCTGAACCGTATTGGTCGTTTCGATTTTCAGGCCGGGGTCTGCGCTCAGCGTGCCCAGTACAATGCCCGCCATGGTTTTGGAAACCGAAGCGATTTCATACTGCGTGTTTTCCGTGACGGCCGCGCCGCCCGCGCTTTTGACGCCGTAGTTGAAAAACTGCACCTTTCCGTCGCGCAGAACGCCGATCGAAAGCCCGACCGGCTCCTCCTCTTCAAAAAACGCCCGGGCCGCGCCGTCAATGGACTGGGCCAGCGCGTCGTCACGCAGCTTGCGGAAGGGCGACACAGCCGAAGTCT
>CANEGK010000009.1 GCA_947427035.1 uncultured Clostridium sp. | reverse complement strand
CGGTGTTGGTCAAAAACAGAATGGTGAAGAAAATACCGAGGAACAGAAGGCCGCCGTAAGTGCCCAGGGAGGCGGCGCGATCCTGATGCAGCGAATGCCAGCTGGTACCATAGCCGCCCTCATAGTGATGCGCTTCGCGAACGGAGTTGGCGATTTCATAAAAATCTTCCTGCATCTGTTCGGCAAAGGCCAGCCCCTGCTCCTGCGAGCCGCTCAGGTTAAAGGAAAGCTCGGAATTGAGCTCGGGCGCGTCATCCAGGGAAGTTTCAAAATAGCAGGCAATGGCCCTGCGGCAGGCTGTCTCATCAGCGGCGATGATTTGGGTGGCATCGTCGGCCAGAGTCCCGTCGGCAAAGGGAACGCCCTGGTCGGGGTCGAGCGACTGAAGAGAGAAGCTTGCGCTGAGCTTTTCTTCCAGCTGCTGCCGGGATTCGCCGCTGCCGCCGATAAGCAAAAGCGCGTCGTCGGTGAGTGTGCGCTGCTGCCCGGTTAAACGGTTGTAATCATCCAGGGTCAGAAAGGCGAAAGAACAGTGGAGGTAGCCGTTGTGATAGTTTTCAAAGCGGTACCAGTCGAGACGCAGGACATCGGTCAGTTCAATGCCGCTTTGCCCGGCCAGCTCGCGGGCGCGCGCTTCGACCTGCTCCAAGACCTCGTCGCGCAGCGCGGGCTCAGGCAGCGAGACACCGGCCTTGACGTCATAGGAATGCGATGTGCGCAGAATGGCTTCCTGCCCGAAAAAGAGCGAGCAGCAGCCGGTCAGGGTGATGATGACCATGGTGGACAGGATGCAGATGTTGGCCAGGCCGGCGGCATTCTGCTTCATGCGGTGCAAAAGGCCGGAAACGGCGACAAAGTTACGCGGCTGATAATAGAATTTTTTGTTTTTGCGCAGGCGGTTGAGCAAAAGAACGCTGCCCGAAGTAAACAGGCACAAGGTGCCGATGATGACGAGCAGGACGGCCGGCCAGAAGCTGACCAGGGCCATGGCGGGCATTCCGGCCATCAGGCTGAGGGCGTAGCCGCCGCCCAGCGTCAGAATGCCGAGAATGGTAATGGGCAGTGTGAAGCGGGGCTTTTTTTCGCCTTTGGCTTCACCATGCAGCAGGTCGATGGGCGAAGCCAGGCGCACTTTGACGACGTTATACAAGCAGGTCAACAGGAAAATGCAGAAGAAAATGACGGACGTGGCAAGCAAAGCGGGCAGCGTGGGCGAAAAGGTGCTGCCCGGCGCCATGGAGTGCATGGCGCGCATGAGAATGAGGAAAATCAACTTGCCGAAAACGGCGCCCGAGGCCAGGCCCAAAAGCAGACCGCCGCCCGATAAAGCGAGGTTTTCCCAGAAAATGATGCGGCCGACGTGCCGTTTTTCCAGGCCGAGGACGCCGTAAAGGCCGAACTCGGTCTTGCGGCGGGACATGAGAAAGCTGTTGATGTACAGCATGTAAATGACGGTAAAAAAGGTCATGACAACGATGCCGACGCTCAGCATACTTTGCAGGGTGGGGCCGTAAATGATGTTGGAAATGCTCTGCGAGAAAATGAGGTTGAGAATGATGAAGAACATGCCGGACAAAACGGCGGTGGCGATAAAATAGGGCATGACCATGCGGCGGTTGCGCCGCAGGTTGCTCAGCGCCAGGCGAAAGTAAAAGGCCTTACCCAATGTCCACACCCCCGTCAGACAGCACCGACAGGTTGGATACGATGCGGTCAAAGAACTCGCGCCGCGCCATGTCGCCGCGGTAAAGCTGGCTGAAGAGCCCGCCGTCTTTGATGAAGAGAACACGGCTGGCGTAGCTGGCCGCCATCGAGCTGTGCGTGACCATCAGAATGGTCTGGCCCTGGGCGTGCAGCCCCTCGAAAATTTCGAGCAGCGCGGTGCTCGAGCGGCTGTCGAGCGCGCCGGTCGGCTCGTCGGCCAGCAGCAGCAGCGGGTTTGTGATGACGGCGCGCGAAACGGCGGCGCGCTGCTTTTCGCCGCCGGACACCTCATACGGGTATTTGTCCAGCAGTTCGCTCAGCCCGAGCGACTGCGCCAGCGGTTTGAGGCGTTTTTCCATTTCGCTCAGCGGCTTTTTTTGCAGAACCAGGGGCAGCAGAATGTTGTCGCGCAGCGTAAAGGTGTCGAGCAGATTGAAGTCCTGAAAGACAAAGCCGAGGTTGTCGCGCCGGAAGGCCGACAGCTCGCGGTCGGGAATGGCGGAAAAGGAGCGGTTTTCCAGGCAGACGTCGCCGCTGGTCGGCTTGTCGAGCGAGGCGATGATGTTCAAAAGCGTCGTCTTGCCCGAACCCGAAGCGCCCATGATGGCGACGAACTCGCCCTGATCCACCGAAAACCCGACGTCTTCGAGCGCGACGCACTGCCGCGCGCCCAGCCGGGTGTTATAAACCTTTTTGATGTGATTGACCTGTAAAAGCTTCATGACGAAAACCTCCGTAAAAAATGCCTGAGGGCGGGCGGCAGCCCGTATCCTCAGGCAATATCATAGCAAAACGGGGGAAGGGCTGCCATCGATCCACCTTACAATTGCAGGCCCAGGCTTACATTTTTGTAAGGCTGCCCGGCGGTGGAAGGGAAAGCCGCACCGTGGTGCCGGCGCCGGGCGCCGATTCGACCGACAGGCTGATGGACAGCTTGTCGGCGATTTCATGCACCATGAAAAGGCCGATGCCCGATGCGCGCTTGTCGATCCGGCCGGCCGAACCGGTGTAGCCGCGCTCAAAAATACGGGCGGCGTCCTCGGGCAAAATGCCGATGCCGTCGTCGCGGATGCTGACGGTGCGCTCGGACAGCGAAATGGTGACGCCGCCCCTGTGCGTGTATTTGACGGCGTTGGACAAGAGCTGTTCGATGATAAAGGCCAGCCATTTTTCGTCCGTTGCGGCGACAAAGCTGCCGCCCGAGATGGAGACGGACAGATTTTTGTAAATAAACAGCGCGGCGTATTTTTTGACGCAGTCGCGCACAACGGGCAGCACGTCGGTGTCGCGGATGATGAGATCGGCGCTGACATCCTGCATTTTGATATACTGGAGCGCCATTTCCACATACTGTTCGATTTTGAAAAGCTCCTGCTCCAAAACGCCGCGCTCGGCCTTGCCGGCCTGCATGGACAGGCGGATGGCGGCGATGGGCGTTTTGATCTGGTGTAGCCACTGGGTGTAGTAAAAGAGCTGGTCGGCGTGCTGGGCTGAAAGCGCGGCCGTCTTTTGGTTTAAAAGGCGGCACAGACCGGCCGAAATGTCCTGATAGCGCTCTTCGAGCGGGCCGGCGGGCAGCGGAAACTCATGCCGGGTGGCGCTCAGATTCTGCAAAATGGCGTCGAGCGTGCGGGCACGGCGGGAAAAGGCGCGCGCGTCGACCAGCGTCCACAGCCCGAACAGGAACAGGGCGATGAGCAGAAAATAGCCCGCGCCGTCCAGTCCGCCACCGTAAAGATAGAGAATAACGGTGAAAAAGAGACAGAAAACAGCGAAAAAGGTCCAGACCACGCGCCTTTGGCGCAGATAATCAAGAATCATGAATGCTGTACCCCAGGCCCTTGCGGGTGACGATAAAATTCAGAAGTCCCATACATTCCAGCTTTTTGCGCAGGCGGGCGACATTGACGGTCAGCGTATTGTCGTCGACAAAGCTGTCATCGTCCCACAGCGCGCGCATCAGGTCCTCGCGCGAAACGACGGTGTTTTTGCGTTCGAGCAGAGTGGCGAGAATGCGCACCTCGTTGCGCGTCAGTTCCAGTATCTGGCCGTCAAAATGCAATGCGGCGCCCGATGTGTCCAGCCGCGCGCCGCGCGCTTCGAGCGGCAGCGGCGCAGGGGTGTAGCTGTAGGCCCGGCGCAAAAGCGCCGAGATTTTGGCCAGCAGCACTTCGGTGGAAAAGGGCTTTTGCACATAGTCGTCACCGCCCATGCTCATGGCCATGACAATGTCCATATTATCCCCGCGGGAGGAGAGAAATAAAACGGGAACGCTGGACACCTGCCGGATTTCCCGGCACCAGTGAAAACCGTCGTAGAAGGGCAGAGAGATGTCGAGCAGAACGAGCTGCGGATCGAACTGGGAAAAAACGCTCATGACATGCTGCAAGTCCTGGGCGGCACAGGCTTCATAGCCCCAGCGCGAAAGGCATTCGCACAAAAGGGCGGCAATGGTGGCGTCATCTTCGACGATGAGAATTCTATACATAGGGGCGTCCATCCTTTGGCGAAATCATGAAGTCATTGTAACACATGCAGGCGCGCAGGGAAAGCAAAAAGCGGCGCAGACTGCAATCTGCGCCGCAGAGAAGGCGGCCGTCAGGGTTTTTGACGGTTTTTTGCGAAAGTCGAGGCCATAGCCGCCGCGATGATGATGGCACCGCCCAACAACTCGCGCCCACTGGGCGCTTCGTGGAGCAGCAGAAAAGCGAGCAAAATACCGTAAACCGTCTCCATGCCCGAAATGACCGAAGCCGTCTGCACCCGCACGTTTTTCAGGCTGCCGACATACAGAGTGTGCGCCAATGCGGTGCAGACCACACCCATGAAAAGCAGCGCGCCCCAGTCGGACACCGTGTAGGAAGCATGCACCAAAAAGGGAGCAGGCAGCAGAAGCAGGACGGCGGAGCCCTGCTCATACAGGCAGATGACCCGGCCGGAATACTGACCGGCGAAGCGGCGGTTCATCAGCGACAGAACGGCGTAGCTCAGGCTGCTGAGCATGCCCCACGCGATACCGGCCGTCATCTGATTTTGGATGGAGAACTCGGGAATTGTGACGAGCACGCCGCCCACCATAACCAGAGCGGTCGCCACGTCAAAGGCACGCAGCCTTTCGCGGTAGACCAGCGGCTCTAAAAAGGTGGCGAAAAGCGGGAAGGTGGAGAAGGTAATGGTGCCGAGGGCCACGCTGGAAACCTGGATGGACTGGATAAAGCTTGTCCAATGCACCGCCATGACGGCCCCGGCCGCGAACAGCAGAAAATAGTCGGAGCGGCGGTGCAGGCGCAGCTTTTCCCGCCGCGCAAGCGACAGGATAAGCAGGGATGATGATGCAAAAAGCACGCGGTAAAAGGTGACGAGCACAGAGGGCAGGCTGACAAACCGGCTGATGACGCCGGCAAAACCGAACAATAGAACGGCAACATGTAAAAATAAGACGGAGGATTTACGATGCATGGGAAAAACTCCTTTACAGCGCGCGGGCAGAAAAAAAGCGCCGGCTTGAAAGCGGCGCTCTGTTTCATACCATCGCGCGGATTTACGACAGGCTATGCTTGACGCGATCGTGCTCTTCGGCGCGTTTGGCATCGTTCCAGCGATCCATGGTGCCGACCAGATACCCGGTGATGCGGCGGATGCGCTCAAAAGGCACGGTGGTCAGTTCGTAGGTTTCCTTGCACTCGTCGTCGGCCAAACGCTCAAAGGTGATTTCCTTGATGGCGCGGGCCGGGTTTTCCTGCAAAATGGACTGGATTTCAGAATCGACAAACTCTTTGGAAACATCGCCGATTACATTGATTTTCATAATGCTCACCTCTGGGAATAAGCATACCAGAAAAAAGGGGAGGATGCAAGAGGAAAATCAATATTTTGTGTTTTTGGCTTTTGATAGAGCAGATGTGGTGGATTCGGAGCGGCGGGAAAAGGAAGAACTTGACCGGCGGCAGCGAGCGCCTTATAATAAAGCAGAGAAAAGCGACAGAGCCGGGCTGCCGGCAGAAACGGAGGGACCGCATGTTTGTACAGATGCGAGCGGCGTATGCGTTTTCGTCCGCCGTACAGCCGGCCGCCGTCAAAAGGCCGGAGAGCTATGATGGATTCAGCGCCGGGAAAAGCGCCGCCGAAAAGACGGCGGATTTGCAATCCAGGCGGCAGCAGCTGCAAAACGATCTGCTCTTGACGCAGGCTGCCGGGACGGATAGCGCCGGCGCGGTGGCCGACAGGCAAAAGCAGCTGGAGGCCGAGCTGAAAGAAGTGTCAGCCGAACTGCGGGCCGTAAAAACGCCGTGCGTTGCCCCGGCGGAAAAAGACGAGGCGCCCCGGGCGGATGAAAAACCGGTTCAGCTTGCCATAAGGCGGCGGATGGACATCTATGAGCCGGGCGGCAGCCGAAGCGCAGAATCCTTTGGCGCATACCAGATGAAAAAGGGAAGAGAAGGGTACAGCATTCTTTTTCAGCCGTATGAAGGCGAGTAGGGCTGCCCTGTATTTTTTAACAGACCGCCCCGCCCGGTTGAAAAACAGGTAATTTTTCCTTGACTTTTTAATTTTGTGCGTGTATCATTTATATGTTATCCTTGTCTGTACGTCAATGTACAGGCCATCAGTCCAAAAGGAGGTGCAGAAACATGCCCAAAATTACCGGAAAGTACGAGACCCTTTTCATTGTGGATTTGACCATCGGTGAAGAGGCAATCCAGGCCGTGGTGGAAAAGTTCAAGACTCTTGTTGAGCAGAACGGCGAAATTACCAATATGGCCGAATGGGGAAAGCGCCGTCTGGCCTACCCGATCAACGACATGACCGAGGGTTATTACGTCCTGATCGAGTTTACCAGCGCTCCGGGCTTCCCCGCCGAACTCGACCGCGTGTTCAACATTAATGAGAGCATCATGCGTTCGCTGATCGTCGCGCAGGAATAAGAGGCGGACACATGCTGAACAAGGTTATCCTGATGGGTCGACTGACGGCCGACCCCGAACTGCGCAGGACGCAGAGCAATACAGCCGTCACCAGCTTTACGCTGGCCGTCGGCCGCAGCTTTTCCCGTCAGGGGGAACAGCCGCAGACCGATTTTATTGACGTCGTCGCGTGGAGTTCGACGGCCGAGTTTGTCTCCAAATGGTTCCGCAAGGGGCTTTTGGTCGCTGTGTGCGGCCGGCTTCAGGTGCGCAACTGGGAAGACAAGCAGGGCCAGAAGCGCCGCAGCTACGAAGTTGTCGCCGAAGAGGTGCATTTTGCTGAAAGCAAAAAGGACGCCCCGCCCCGGAACGACAACCTCATGCCGGGCGGGTTTGACCTGCCGCCCATCGGTGGCAACGACTTTACCGACCTGAACGACGACGACGGCGAGCTGCCCTTTTAAGCAGCCGCTATTCTGATAAGGAGGAACGTCACCATGGAACACGAGACCCGTGAAAGACCCGAGCGCCCCGCCCGTGACCGCCGCCGCCGCAAGGTGTGCCAGTTCTGCGTCGACAAGGTGGAGCACATTGATTATAAGGACACGGCCCGGCTGCGCAAGTATGTCTCTGACCGCGCCAAGATTCTGCCCCGCAGAATGACCGGCACCTGCGCCATGCACCAGCGCCAGCTGACCGAGGCCATTAAGCGCGCCCGGCATGTGGCTTTGATGCCCTATACGGCCGATTAATCTGATCTTTGAAACGCACCTTCGGGTGCGTTTTGCCTTATTTGGAGAATTTTTCCTGGCAAACGGGAGGGAATACAGGACGGAAAAGAGAGATGAAGGGGAATTGTTCATATGCTTTCCAGTTATATTCGGGGCCTGAAGGCCGAATTCCGCGGTTATAACACGCAGGCTTTTGCCAAAGACCTGATGGCCGGCCTGACCGTTACAGCGGTTGCGCTGCCGCTGGCTCTGGCCTTTGGCGTCAGCTCGGGCGCCGACGCGGCCGCCGGGCTTATCACCGCCATTCTGGCCGGATTGATCATCGGCGCGCTGTCGGGCGGGTTTTACCAAATTTCCGGGCCGACGGGCGCTATGGCCGCCATTTTGATGTCGGTTGTCGCACATCATTCCATACAGGGCGTTTTTGCCGCCACATTGCTGGCCGGCGTCATTTTGCTACTGGCCGGCCTTTTGCGGCTGGGGCGGCTGGTTTCCTTCATTCCGGCGCCGGTCATCACCGGCTTTACCTCGGGCATTGCCGTCATCATCGCGCTGGGGCAGGTCGATAATTTCTTCGGCGTGCGCAGCGAGGGTTCCACGGCGGTGAGCAAGCTGCTGTCCTACGGCACATTGGGCTTTTCGCCTAATTGGACGGCTGTCGCCATCGGCTTTGGCGTCGTGCTGTTCATGGTCCTGTTCCCTAAAAAGTGGGGGCGTGTCATTCCCGCTTCGCTGGCAGCTATTGTTGCTGCCACCGCCGTTTCGATGGCGCTGGGGCTTGACGTGCCGCAGGTGGGCGCCATACCGCAGACACTTTTGCCCGAAGCGCGGCTCAGCTTGTCATCCCTGTCGTCCCAAGCACTGCTGCCGCTTTTGTCCCCCGCCTTTTCCATCGCCATGCTCGGTATGATTGAAAGCCTGCTGTGCGGGGCCAGCGCGGGGCGCATGACCGGCGTGCGTCTCAACGCCGATCAGGAGCTGATTGCCCAGGGGATCGGAAACATGGTCATTCCCTTTTTCGGCGGAATTCCCGCCACGGCGGCTATCGCCCGCACCAGCGTCGCCATTAAATCGGGCGCGCGCACCCGTGTCGCCGGCATGGTGCATTCGGTGGGGCTTTTGCTTTCGATGTTCCTGCTGGCGCCCGTCATGTCGCGCATTCCGCTGTCGGCGCTGGCCGGCGTTTTGATGGTGACGGCGTGGCGGATGAACGAGTGGGAGTCCATCCGCTACATCTTTTCGCACCGCTTCAAAGGCGGTATCCTCAAATTCCTGGCCACCATGCTGGCCACCATTATTTTTGATTTGACCGTCGCCATCGCTCTCGGCATTTTCATCGCGCTGGTGCTGCTGCTCGCCCGCCTGTCGCAGCTGGAGATCAACGTCGAAGACGTCGACCCCGTTCGCGCCAGCATTGACGGTGACATCGCGCTGTGCCGCCGCTATGAAAAAACCCGCGTCGTCTACATCAGCGGTCCCATCCTTTTTGCCAACTGCCGGTCGATGGAAAACCTGCCCGAGCGGATCGCCGGAGCTGACACCGTGCTCTTTTCACTGCGCGGCGTCTCGCACCTTGATATTTCAGGTGCGCAGGAGCTTTTAGAGCATCTGAAAGCGCTGCGCGGCGGCGGCGTCGACGTTGCGCTGTGCGGCGTGACGCCCGCAGCTATGGAAATGATGCGCCGCAGCGGCATCGTCGATTTGGTAGGTGAAAACAATTTTTACTGGAGCGTTGACCGTGTCCTACATGAACTTCGCCCTTTAGCGTATACAAATTGACGGGCGATAGAAAGGAGTTATTGCTATGAAAGAAATCAACGACCTGCTTAAACAGGTGCTCTCGCCCCAGCGCGCTATGGAGTATGTGCGTCATATCACGCTGCACCACCGAATTCAGGCTTCGCCCGGGTACCGCGAAGCCGCCGAATACTGCCAGGGCGCCATGCAGGCGGCCGGGGTGGAGTGCCGCATTCTCTCTTATGCGGCCGACGGCGAGCAGCGTTATCTGGAAGACTGCGCCATGCGCGAATGGAGCTGTAAGGGAGCGCGGCTTGAACTGTGCGAACCGCATTTTGAAGTATTGTGCGACTTCGCTGCCGACGCCATGTGCATTTCGCAGCGCAGCGCGCCGGCCGATTTCCGCGCTGAAGGGCTGGATATTGTGTGCCTGCCGTTCGGCGCTACGCGTGAAAGCTGCGCCGGGCTTGACCTGGCCGGAAAGCTGGTGCTGATGGATACCTTTACCCGCGACGGGCTGCGCTGGATGTTTGAAGAAAAACAGGCGGCCGGCGTCATCACTGACCGCGTACAGCACGACGAAGGTATCCGCTCGCGTCAGGAACTGTATGACTGCCGGACCTATCACTCCTTCCCCTTCAACGACATCAACGAAAAAGAAGTTCACGGCTTTGCCTTTGTTTTGACGCCGCGCCAGGGTGACAGGCTGCGTAAGCTGTGTGCCGATATGGCGGCCGCGCATGAAAAGGACCCGCAGAAGCCGGCCTGCCCGCGCGCCAAAGGCTTCATCGACGTCGAGTTCTATCCCGGCGCGCTGGAAAACGTGCTGTGCACCATCCCCGGCGAAACCGACGAATGCATCATCCTGACAGCGCATCTGTGCCACCCGCAGGCGTGCGCCAACGACAATGCTTCGGGCTGCGCCGCTTCACTGGAGCTGATGCGCGCGCTGAACGAGCTGATTGCCGCCGGCCGCCTGCCCAAGCCGCGCCGCACCATTCGTATGCTGCTTGTACCCGAAATGCTCGGATCCAACGCGTATTTGCATACGCTGGGCGAAGGGGGCCGCAAAAAGCTGATCGCCGGCGTTAACCTCGACATGGTCGGCGCCAGGCAGGGCGCCACGGCCGGCCCGGTCATCATTTTCCGCACGCCAGAGGCGTCGGCTTCACTCGTCAACGACCTGGCCTGTCTGGCCCTTGACGAGGCGTCGAGCGATCACCCCGCTGTTTTCTCCGATACGGAAAAGGTCGGGATGCACCACTACGCTGTCCGCCGCTTTGGCTCGGGAAGCGATCACCAAATCTTCAGCGACCCGCTGATCGGCGTCCCCTGCGTCAGCTTTACCCAGTGGCCGGATCTCTTTTACCACACCAGCGGCGACACGGTCGAGCGCATTGACCCGACGCTGGTGACCAAGACCGCTCTTATCGCCGGCGATATCATTTGGACGCTGGCCAATATGCGCGAGAGCGATCTTGACCCGCTGCTGGCCCGCGCATGTGAAAGCTATGTCGCTGCGCTGCGGCGTGAAACCGACCTCTGGCGCGCCAAAAACGAACCGGCCCGCGCGCTCGAACTGCGCCTGAACCTGACGGAAGAAGCCGCTGCACGCGCGCTGGGGGATTTGCGACGCCTGTTCCCCGGCGAGCTTTCGGCCACGGCGCAGGCCCTTCTGGCTGACGAGCGCGTCAAGCTGGAGGCTTTGAAGGAGCAGGCGCTGCGCAGGGCGTTGGCTCTGGCCGGGCTGCACCGTGACGAAGCGGTTTCAAAGGCCGCTTCTGATTTGCCCAAGCTCGTTCGCACCTTTTTGGGTGACCCTGATGCCGCGCGCATTGACAAACTGTTTGAAGAATCGGGTTCTGAAGAGCTCATCCGTCAGCACAGGGAAAACCATACGCTGGAATCCTATGTCAACTACTGGACGTGCGGCCTCTTCAATTTCGAGGAGATAGCGGACCGCGCCTTGTGGGAATGCGGCTCGGGCGACCGTGAATACATCGGCCAGTACCTGCGGATTCTCAACCGTGCCGGGCTTGTCAAGCCGGTGTCAAATGCAAAATAGCAGCGATCAAAGGTCGGCATAAAGACTTTGCTTTCTGCTGCGGCTATGGTATAATAACCTTATGGGGGATACTGCCCCCATAAGGTTTTTTATCGGGCAGGAGGTCTTTACAATGCCGATTAAAGAATCCGGGGAAAACTATCTGGAAACCATTTATATTCTCCAGCAGGAAAAAGGAACCGTTCGATCGATCGATGTTGCCAACGCCCTTGGGTTTTCCAAGCCGAGCATCAGCCGCGCCATGTCAGTGCTCAAGCAGGATGGCGCTATCACGGTCGACGCCTTTGGCAGCATTCAGCTGACGGAAAAGGGCCTGCGTATAGCCTCTTCCCTGTATGAGCGCCATCAGTTCCTGTCCCGCTGTCTGAAAGGCATTGGCGTCAGCCCCGACATTGCTGTGGCCGATGCCTGCCGCGTCGAGCACGTCATCAGCCAGGAAAGCTTCGACAGATTGAAGGACTTTGTTGCCCGTAAGGGCTTTGTCCTGCCGGAGTAAGATTTTTCTTGACAAACTTTCTAAAAAAACATATAATATTCTGGCAGGTAAAACCTGATATCGGGGTGTGGCGAAGTTTGGTATCGCGCTTGGTTCGGGACCAAGAGGCCTCGGGTTCAAGTCCCGACACTCCGACCATGCGGAAAGCCGCCGACAAAAATCGGCGGCTTTCTTCATACAAATAAAAATATCTGCCGGAAAAGCTGCGGGAGAGCGGATGGAGGGGTTTGAGTGAAAGCGATGGCAATGCGCTTTGTAAAACTGATGGCGGGCCTTTTCCTGATATCGCTCGGCGTTGTCCTGACCTGTCAGGCGGGATTGGGCATTGCACCGTGGGATGTTTTGCACCAGGGGCTTGCTGCCGTCACATCCATGACCATGGGACAGATGAGTATCGGGGTGGGCGTGTGTGTCTTGGTTGTCGATTTGCTCGCCCGTGAACGAATCGGCCTGGGGACGCTGATCAACCTTGTTTTTATCGGCGTGTTTATGGACGTCATCAGCGCGTGCAATGCACGTCTGGGGCTGATTCCGACGGCGCAAAGCCTGCCGATGGGCCTCTTGCTGCTGGTGCTCTCCTTTCCGCCTATGGCGTACGGCATGTATCTTTATATGTCTCCCAAGATGGGCGCGGGCCCGCGCGATTCGCTGATGGTTGCCGTCACACGGCGCCTGCCCTGTTCGGTCGGCGTCTGCCGTATGATCATCGAAGCCATTGTTCTGCTTGTCGGCTGGCTGTTGGGCGGCACTGTGGGCATCGGCACCGTCATCCTTGTCCTGCTCAACGGTCCGGCGATGCAGCTGTGCTTCCAGCTGTGCCATTTTGACGTGGAGGCAAAGCCCAATGAAAGTGTGGCGGAAACACTGAACGCCATCTGGATGCTGCGCAAAACCAAAGCGGCGGCGGGGGCCAAAGGAAAATAAGCGGCCCCGGCGGCTGAAAAACAGCTGTCGGGGGGCAAAGCCTCTTGACAATGGGCGCGAGATATAGTATTATAGTAAAGCTTTCCATGGAGAAAAGCACTTGGCTGAATATGGGGAGCCGGTTTACGGAAAAGAGAATAAGCTGGTGTAGCTCAGTCGGTAGAGCAGCTGATTCGTAATCAGCAGGTCGTGTGTTCGAGTCACATCACCAGCTCCAGAATAAGACATGTCTTGGACATGTCTTATTTTTATTTTGTACAGCCCCACATACCGGTGCGCCTTTTGGTATTGTGGTGATTGGACAAAAAGAAGGCCCGAAATTTTGCGAATGCTCCCAAAGAAAAAGCACATACGGCTGTGCTATAATGATAATATGCCAAACTAAGGAGTGAAGAGCGTGAAAACAATTATTCGCAATGCCACTGTTATTGACGGAACGGGTGCGCCCCGCTTTGCCGGTGAAGTCGCCTTTGAAAACGATCGCATCCTGGCCACCGCCCCGCACATTGACGGGAGTTTTGACTGTGAAATCGACGCGGGCGGGCAGGTCGTCTGCCCGGGCTTTATAGATACGCACAGCCATTCGGACTTGTTCGCTTTGTGCGAAAGCGCGATTGAGCCCAAAATATACCAGGGAATTACCACTGACGTGCTCGGGCAGGACGGCATTTCCATGGCGCCGCTGCCTTTGCAGTATGTGACGGCGTGGCGGCAGAATATCGGCGGGCTGGAGGGAGACAGCGACGATATCAGCTGGAACTACCCGACGACGCGCGAGTATTTTGCTGCGCTTGAGGCAAACAGGCCCTGCCAGAACCACGCGTGGCTTGCGCCGCACGGCAATATCAGGCTCGAAGTCATGGGTTATTCGGGCGAGCAGGCGACGGAAGAGCAGATCTGCGCCATGGAAAAGGTGCTGCGCCGCGAGCTGGAGGCCGGGGCCATCGGCATGTCGTCCGGGCTTATTTACATCCCCTGTGTCTACGCCGCCACCGAAGAGATGATCCGCCTGTGCAAAGTGGTGCACGAATACGACAAGGTCTTTGTCGTACACCAGCGCTTTGAGGGCGACCGCATTCTGGAGTCGATGGAAGAGCTGAAAAAAATCGTCATGGCCAGCGGCGTGCGCCTGCATATCTCGCATTTTAAAATGGGCGGCCGCAAAAACGAGCCCAAGCGCACGGCGGCCTTTGCCATGCTGGAAGAGCTGCAAAAGGCCGGCATCAAAGTCAGCTGCGACCAATACCCCTACGGCGCGGGCAGCACCATGCTGGCCGGCTGTATCCCCCCGTGGGCGCACGTCGGCGGCGCGGGCGAAATGCTCAAGCGGCTGCGCGACCCGGAGACGCGTGAAAAAATCAAGCACGACATTCTGTACGACGACACCGAATGGGACAACTTTGTCGGCTTCTGCACGCAGGACGGCATTATGGTCACCAGTGTTGAAAGCGAAAAGAACCAGTACTGCGTCGGCAAAACCATTGTGGAAATCGGCGCGATCCGCGGCGTTGACCCGCTCGACGCCATGATGGATCTGCTGCTTGAAGAGGACAACAAGGTCGGCATGGTCGAGTTTTACGGCTCGGAAGAGTGCGTCAAAGATATCATGCAGCGCCCCGAGGTCAACATCTGCACCGACGGCCTGCTGGGCGGCACGCCGCACCCCCGCGTTTACGGCGCGTTCCCGCGTGTTTTGGGGAAATATGTGCGCGAAGAGAAGCTGTTTACGTTGGAGCAGGCCATTTATAAGATGACGGGCAAGCCGGCCGAGGCCATGCAGATGAGCGGGCGCGGCGCTTTACAGCCGGGCAAAAAGGCGGATATCGTCATTTTTGACCCTGAAACGATCACCGATGTGGGCGATTTCATTCATCCGCGCCAGTTTGCAAAGGGCATCACGCGCGTCATTGTCAACGGCAAGACGGTGCTTGACGGCGACGGCGTTCACGCGGACGCCGCCAGCGGCGAAGTCATCCGGCAGTGAGAATACAGACAAAAAAGAGGGAAAAAGCATGAATCAGGAGCTTCAGCAGTATATGCTTGCGCAGTTGGAAAAGCTGATGGGCATCGATAGTACGAGCGGCTTTTGCTACGCCGTCGAAGCGTACATCAAGGGCGAGTTTGAGAAGATGGGCTACGCCGTGAAAACCTTCAACCGGGGCGGGCTTCTCATTGATCTGGGCGGCGAGGGCGACGGCATCGTACTGTCGGCCCATGCCGACGACATCGGGCTGATGGTGCGCCGCATTCTGGCCGACGGCACTTTACAGGTCGTGACGGTTGGCGGCCTGCGGCACGAATACGCAGACCTGGCCAATGTGCGCGTATACACGCGCAGCGGAAAGGTCTATACCGGCACGGTGCGGCGCAAAAGCTCCAGCATCCATGTAAACCCTATTGAAGATTTCGGCAAAGAGACGGCGGGCGGCTATGACAAAAACCTGGTCATCGTGCTCGACAAGGCGGTTACAACCGAGGCCGAGACGCTGGCGCTCGGCATCCGCTGCGGCGACATTGTCGCGCTGGAGCCCAACTTCACTCTTGCAGACGACGGCTATATCAAAAGCCGGTTCCTGGACGACAAGGCCTGCGTCGCCGTGCTGATGGCTATGGCCAAGACGGCGGCTGAAAAAAAGCTGGCGCCGCGCCGCCATACCTGGGTGCATATCTCGGTTACAGAAGAAATAGGCATGGGGGCCGCCTATGGCCTGCCCGAGGATATCACCGAGTTTATCGCGCTCGACATCGGCTGCGTCGCCCCCGGGCAGTATTCCAGCGAACACAAAGCGTGCATCTGCGCGCACGACGCCCGCTGGGCCTATGATTACCGCCTGATTTCGCAGCTGTGCGAGACGGGTGACAAAAACGGTATCGACTACGCCGTTGATATTTACTATCCGCATTACGGCTCCGATGTCACGGGTGTTCTGGCTTCGGGCCGCGATGTGCGCGCCACTGTCGTCGGGCCGGGTGTTTTGACGACGCACGGGTACGAGCGCACCAATGTCAAGGGGCTGGAAAACACCTACGATCTGCTCGAAGCATATATCCGGTAAAGGCGCGCAACGATGGGAGAATTACAGTTTTACTGCCCGCGCTGCGGCCGGCGGATCGCAGTGAAAACGCCGGAATATTGCTGCGCCTGCGGCGGCGCGTTTGAGCTGGATTTTGCACCGCCTGCCTTTGATTTGGCGCTTGTCGACTCTTCGCAGTGGGGGCTTTTCCGCTATCGCGCCTTTCTTCCGCTGCCCGACGAAAGCTGGCGCGCAGTCACCATGGGCGAGGGGATGACCCCTGTTTTGCCGCTTGACGCGCAGACGCTGGTCAAGCTTGAGTACGCCATGCCCACCTTGTCGTTTAAGGACCGCGGCGCGGCGCTGGTCATTTCGCTGTGCAAAAGCCTGGGCGTGCAGCGGGTTCTTCAGGATTCGAGCGGCAATGCCGGCAATTCCATCGCCGCCTACGCGGCGCGCGCCGGCATGGAGTGCGAAATCTTTGTGCCGCGCGGCACTTCGCCTGCCAAAATCGACATGATTCGCTCTTACGGCGCCGAAGTCGTGGTTTTTGAAGGAACCCGCGACGAGACGGCCGAGGCCTGCCGGCAAAAGGCGAAAAGCGGCGCGGCCTTTTACGCCAGCCATGTGTTCAATCCGTTTTTCTACCAGGGGACGAAAACCTATGTGTACGAGGTATACGAGCAGCTTGGCCGCCTGCCTGACAACCTGTTTGTCCCGGTGGGCAACGGCACGCTGTACCTCGGTGTGCATCTGGCGCTCGACGAGCTGGAAAAAGCGGGGCTTTTGCCCCGCCGCCCCACCGTCTGGGCGGTGCAGAGCGAGCGCTGCGCGCCCATTCTGCGCGCATTTGAAGCGGGGGAAAAGACCCCTGCTGATATAAAGCCCCTGCCGACGCTGGCCGAAGGCATCGCCATCGGCCGGCCGGTGCGCGGCGAACGCATTTTGCAGCTGGCCCGCGCGCACGGCGACCGGTTTGTCAGCATTGCCGAGGAGGAGATCCTGCCCGCGCGGCGGGCATTGGCCGAGCGCGGCTTTTTCGTCGAGCATACGACGGCTGCGACCTACGCGGCGTATCTCGCCTGTCAAAGCCGGGGCGACGTGCAGGGCGACAGCCTGCTGCCGCTGTGCGGCGCGGGGTTGAAGTCGCAGGGAAAACAGTGAAAAGCATGAAAAAAGCGGAAGCATATCAAGTGCTTCCGCTTTTTATATCGGGAGAATGCGGCTGCGGCCCTAAATATCCAGCTCCAGCAGCACGGGGCAGTGGTCGCTGCCGTATACGTCGCTCAGGATGGCGGCGTTCTGGATGCGATCGCGCAGGCGGTTGGAGACGAGAAAATAGTCAATGCGCCATCCGGCGTTGTTTTTGCGGGCGTTATACCGGTAGCTCCACCAGGAATAGGCGCCCGTCGCGTCGGGGTGCAGGTAGCGGAAAGAGTCGGTGAAGCCGGCGGCCAAAAGCTCGGTCATCTTGGCGCGCTCTTCGTCTGAAAAACCGGCGTTGCCGCGGTTGGGGCGGGGGTTTTTAAGGTCGATTTCCTCATGTGCGACGTTGAGGTCGCCGCAGATGACGACCGGTTTTTGGGCGTCCAGCGCGCACACCCAGTCGCGAAACGCGTCTTCCCACTCCATGCGGTAGGGCAGGCGGGCCAGGCCTTCCTGTGCGTTGGGACTGTAGGCTGTCACCAGATAAAAAGCGGGGAACTCCAGCGTCAGAACGCGCCCCTCGCCGCTGTGGCGGACGTCGGTCATGTCGCACACAACGGAAAGCGGCTCTTGCCGCGTAAAAACGGCGGTGCCCGAATAGCCTTTGCGCTCGGCCGAGTTCCAGTGCTGCGTGTAGCCAGGTGTCTGCACGTCGGCCTGGCCGGGCTGCATTTTGGTTTCCTGCAAACAGAGACAGTCGGGAGCGGCGTCTGCCAGAAAATCGTAAAAGCCCTTTTGTATACAGGCCCGCAGGCCGTTGACATTCCACGAAATAAGCTTCACGGCAAATCCCCCTTATTCCAGCGCGTCCAGCTCCCGCTGCCACAGGTCGGCGCAGGCGTCGCTCGGCATACGCCAGTCGCCGCGCGGCGAAAGGGTCACCGAGCCGATTTTCGGGCCGTCGGGCAGGCAGGAGCGCTTGAACTGCTGGGTAAAAAAGCGGCGGTAGAAATTGCGCAGCCAATGCAGCAGCGTTTCGCGCGGGTAGTCGCCGCCAAAGGCGGCCTGCGCCAAAAAGAACACTTTGGCCGGGGAAAAGCCCCAGCGGATGATGTGGTAGAGGAAAAAGTCGTGCAGCTCATAGGGGCCGACCAAATCCTCGGTTTTCTGCGCGATATTCCCGCCGTCGGCGGGCAGCAGCTCGGGGCTGACCGGCGTGTCAAGAATGTCGAGCAGCACGCGGCGCAGCTCGTCGGGGCTTTGGCTGGCGACGGTGGCGACAATGTGCCGAACCAGCGTTTTGGGGACGCCGGCGTTGACGCCGTACATCGACATATGGTCGCCGTTGTAGGTCGCCCAGCCCAGTGCCAGCTCGGACAAATCGCCCGTTCCGACGACCAGGCCGCCCGTCTGGTTGGCCACGTCCATGAGCACCAGCGTGCGCTGGCGCGCCTGCGCGTTTTCATAGGTGACGCTGTGATCACTTTCGTCATGGCCGATGTCCTTGAAATGCTGCCGGACCGAGTCGGTGATGTCGACGCACCGCAGCGTGACGCCCAGCAGGCGGCACAGCTCTTCGGCGTTGTTGCGTGTGCGCGCCGTGGTGCCGAAGCAGGGCATGGTGACGGCGACGACATCGCGCCGCGGCAGACCGAGCGCGTCGACAGCGCGGACGGCGACGAGCAGCGCCAGGCAGGAGTCAAGTCCGCCGGAAATGCCGATAACAGCCGTTTTGGCGTGTGAATGCGAAAGCCGCCGCTTCAGCCCCTGCACCTGAATGTTTAAAATGGCGTCGCAGCGAGCGGCGCGTTCGGAGTCGCCGGCCGGAACAAAAGGCAGGCGCGGGACAGGGCGGGACAGTGAAACGGTATGCGGCCCGATTTCAAAGGGAACGGCTAGGTGCGTCCGCCCCGGCGCCGCGGTAAAGGTGTTCATGCGCCGGCGCTCGTACGCCAGCTTCTGCACGTCGATTTCAGAAACGGCCATGGCGCCGGAAAAAGGCGGGCTTTCGGCCAGCAGAGCGCCGTTTTCTGCGATGAGATGATGGCCGGAAAAGACCAGATCGGTGGTGCTTTCGCCCGTGCCGGCGTTGGCGTAGACATAGCCGCAGACGCAGCGGGCCGACTGGCCGGAAACGAGCTGGCGGCGGTACTCTGCCTTGCCGATGGCCTCGTCGCTGGCCGAACAGTTGACGATGACGGTTGCGCCGGCAGCGGCGTGCCGCGTCGAGGGCGGGCAGGGCACCCAGACATCCTCGCAGATTTCGACGGCAAAGGTCAGCTCGGGCAGGTCGCGGCAGCAGAAGAGCAAATCGGCGCCGAAGGGAACGGGAGCGCCGCCCAGCTCAATCTCACAGAGCCCATCGGGCGCGGGTGAAAAGTGCCGAAGCTCGTAAAACTCGCCGTAATTGGGGATGCAGCTTTTGGGCACGACGCCCAGCACACGGCCGCCGCACAGCACGGCGGCGCAGTTGTAGAGCTTGCCGCCCTGGCGCAAAGGAACGCCGACGACGGCGGCAAGCCGTTTGCCGCGCGTGGCGTCGGCAACGCGCAGAAGCGCCCGTTCGGCCCCGCGCAGCAGGCTGTCCTGCAAAAACAGATCGCCGCAGGTGTAGCCGGTCAGGCAAAGCTCGGGCAGCGCCAGCAGGGATACGCCGCGTTCGTCGGCATCGGCCAGCGCGGCAATGACAGAAGAAGCGTTGAAATCGCAGTCGGCCACACGCAGCGCAGGCGCGTGCGCGGCGACGCGGACAAATCCATGTTCCATCGGAAAAATCCTTTCCATGTTCCTGTTCAGAGATATTTTTATTATACCCGCTGGCGCTTTTTTTGGCAAATAAAAAAGCGCGCTGCGCGCCGGCCCGACAAAAGCTTTGTTTTTGGCGCGGAGGTGTGGTATAATACCTCTGACAAAAGCAGGAATTCATTAAAAAAGAGGGCTTTGATTGAAAACAGGGCAAGGCTGTACCCTGTGCCCGCGGGAATGCGGCGTCGACCGCGCGCGGGAAACAGGGTTTTGCGGAATGGGAGAGCAGCTCCGCGTCGCCCGCGCCGCGCTGCATTTGTGGGAAGAGCCGTGTATCAGCGGCGAGCGCGGGACGGGGGCCGTCTTTTTTTCGGGCTGTACGCTGCGCTGCTGTTTTTGCCAGAACAGCGCGCTGAGCGCCGGCGGTTTTGGCCGCGATATCACACAAACGCGTTTGGGTGAAATTCTGCTGGAATTGCAGGGGCAGGGGGCGCAGAGCCTTTCGCTCATCAGCCCGACCCCTTTCGCACTGCATGTCGCGGCGGTGCTGGAAAAGGTGCGGCCGCAGCTGCATGTGCCCGTTGTTTACAACACAGGCGGGTATGAAAAGGCGGAGACGCTGCGCGCGCTCGACGGACTTGTCGACGTCTATCTGCCCGATTTGAAATACAAAAGCGCCGCGCTGTCGGCGCGGTATTCCCAGGCGCCCGATTATTTTGAGCGGGCGAGTGAAGCGCTGCGCGAGATGGTGCGCCAGACCGGTGCGCCCTGTTTTACATCGGACGGCGTTATGGAAAAGGGGACGCTGGTGCGCCATCTGGTGCTGCCCGGCGCTTGGCGCGATTCCATAGCCGTAGCGGAATGGCTGGCCGGCGCTTTTCCGGCCGGTCAAATCAGGCTGAGCCTGATGAGCCAGTACACGCCGTCTTTTGTGCGCGGCGATTTCCCCGAGCTTGGGCGGCGAATCACTACCTTTGAATACCGGAAGGTGCTGGAGCGCGTGCAGGAGCTGGGGCTGGACGGCTACTGGCAGGAGCGCTCGTCGGCCGATGAGGCATACACGCCGCCCTTTGATTTGACGGGCGTGGAAGCCTGACGCTTCAATTCTGCCGCCGGCTCGCCGTGCGGTCGAGCGAGAAGAAGGCCCACGCCGTCGCCGCGGCGGAAAGGCAGGTCAGAAAATCCCAGCCGTCGAAAAACGGCTCGCCGATCATGCTTGACAGACAGAGGTTGACGAGAAGGCTGAGGGGAATGACGAGTAGCGCCGTCAGGGCGGCGGCCAGATGCCTGCGCCCGCGCAGCCGTTTAAAGAGCGCAAAAAAGGCCCATAAAAAAGGCAGGGCGATCAGCGCCATGCGCGCGCCGATGGGAAAAACCAGCGGCTGGCCTGGGAGAAGACGCGACAGGGTGTACAGAAACGGCAGGATCAGAGCGCTCAGCCACACAAGAGCAGCGGTCACGCCGTTTGCGCCCCGCCGGACGACGGGGAAGAGGACGAACCAGGCGAAAATGATGGAACTGATGGGAAAAAGCGACCAGGTCAGACTGCCGGAAAGGGCCATATCGCAGATGATGCAGACGACAATGCCGATCAACAGCAGCAGGGAAAAGGCGGCGGCAAAGATGGCCTGCAAGGAGCGCGAGCGGCGTTTGGCGGCGCTGTCCGCGTAGATCAGGGCGTTATGAACGCCGGCGTCGGTATCTGCGCCGCCGGGAGAGTTGGCCTCGCCGCGCAGAAGCTCGCCGGGGGTGACGCCGAGAATGTCGGCAAGCGACAAAAGCAGCGACACGTCGGGGTAGCTCAGCCCGCGCTCCCATTTGGAAACCGCTTTGTCGGTGACGTGCAGCCGGGCGGCCAGCTCCTTTTGCGTCATCTGCCGGGTTTTGCGGAGCTCGGCGATCAGCCGGCCTGTTTTTTCAAGATCCATGGGGTTCCCTCCGTATCTGGTATTGCGGCAGCTTTTATTGTAAAACGATTTTGACAGCTTGGCAATCGCGTTTCCGGGGAATCCGGCCGGGTAAACCAACAGTAGAGTCCGGCCGGGCGGCACGGAAAGCGGTGTTTTCATAAAAAATAAAGGAGAATCAGGATATGCAGCGAAAGATCGATCAATGGTTTGAAGAGCACCGCGAAGAGCTGGTGCAGGATATCATGCGTCTGTGCCGCATCCGCAGCGTGCGCGGCGAAAGCAGCGAGGGGCTGCCGTACGGCGAAGGCCCGGCCAAAGCGCTGGAAGAGGCGCTGCGCATGGCGGAAGACATGGGCTTTTCCACCCGCAATTATGAAAATTATGTGGGCACTGTCGACTACAACGACAAGGAGACCGAGCTTTTGATTCTGGCGCACCTGGACGTGGTGCCCGAAGGAACCGGCTGGTCGGTCACCGGGCCGTACGAGCCCAAAGTGGTCGATGGCAAGCTGTACGCCCGCGGCTCGGCCGACGACAAGGGCCCGGCTGTCGCGGCGCTGTACGCCATGCGCGCCCTGCGCGAGCTGGGCGTCGAACTGGGCCGCAATGTCCGGCTGCTGGTCGGCACCGACGAGGAATGCGGATCGTCCGATCTCAAGTACTACTTTGCGCGCGAAAAGGCGCCCAAACACAGCTTTTCGCCCGACGCCAACTATCCGGTCTGCAATGTGGAAAAGGGCAGCTTTGGCGGCGAGTTTACGGCAAAATGGGCCGAGAGCGCCGCGCTGCCGCGCATTGTGTATGCCCGGGGCGGCCACACGTCCAACGTCGTCCCGCGCGACGCCGAAGCGCTTGTCGAAGGGCTGGCGGCCGCTGAAGTGGAAAAGGTCTGCGCCCGCTTTGCCGAAAAGACCGGCGCGCAGTTTACCGTGACGGAAAGCGATCAGGGCGTCAAAATCGATGTTTTGGGCGTGGGGGCGCATGCTTCCATGCCTGAAAAGGGCAATAACGCCGCGCTGGCGCTTGTCGAAATGCTGTGCGCGCTGCCGCTGGCCCCGTGCGAAGGGCTGGAACGGCTCAAGGCCGTCGCCGAAATCTTCCCGCACAGAGACGGCGCGGGCCAGGCGGCCGGCGTCGCCCAGAGCGACGAGGTTTCGGGCGCGCTGACCCTCAACATCGGTATTTTTGAGTACGGGCTTGACGGCCTGCGCGGCGTCATTGACAGCCGCGTGCCGGTCTGCGCCAATGAAGAGAATATGTCGCGCGTGTTGCAGCGCCGTTTGGGCGAACGCGGCCTGACGCTGCCGTCGACCGCCATGCGCGCCCCCCACCACACCCCGGCGGAATCGCCGCTGGTGCGCACACTGCTCAATGTGTATGAAGAGGTGACCGGCGAAAAGGGCTATTGCTATTCGATGGGCGGCGGCACCTATGTACACAACATCGAAGGCGGCGTGGCCTTTGGCTGCGGCAAACAGGGCGTTGACAACCATATGCACGGCCCCGACGAGTTCGCTGTGGTAGAAGATCTGGTCGAAAGCGCCAGAATGTTCGCCCGTGTGATTGTCGGTATGTGCGGCTGACCGGCAAAAGACAGGGGAGCGGCCTTTTGGGGCCGCTCCCGTAAAGAAATAGACACCCGTTGAGAAGCTGATTTTTGATGAAAAGAATAAAATCCAAGAAGAAAAAGGTTCTTATTATCGCACTGTGCATCGCGGCGGCGCTGATCATTGCCGGCGATTGGTTCCTGTCCGTGGCGATCTATAACGAAAATTTTAACCAGCGCTTTGAAAGCTATGAGCCGATGATGTGGTATGTTGATGATTTTGACGGATTACAGCGCACGAAATATGAGTTTGTTTCCAACCGGGGCCAGAAGCTGGCGGGATATCTGTATACTGCGGGGGAAAATCCGCATGGCATCGTCGTAATGGCCCATGGGTTCGGCGGCGGCGGACATAATTCCTATATGAGCAGCGCGAACTATTTTGCACATCATGGCTACTGCGTGTTTGCTTATGACGCCACAGGCAATGATGAAAGCGAAGGGGAGAGCGTTGGGGGACTTCCGCAGGGCGTTATAGACCTTGACTATGCAATCACATTTGTGGAAGAAAGCGGGAATTTCCCCGATCTGCCGATCGTATTGTTCGGGCATAGTTGGGGCGGCTACAGCGTGTGCAGCGTACTTACATATCACCCCGAAGTCAAAGCGGTGATAGCGTGTTCGGGCTTTAATTCTTCGGCGGGTATGGTTGAAGCGGTGGGGAAAGAGCAGGCGGGAGCCGGCGTCTATCTTGTGCTGCCGTTTGTAAAACTGCACGAATGGATAAAATATGGCGGCTATGCTTCCAACACCGCGATGGAGGGCTTTTCAAAGAGCGAAGCCGCCGTGATGATAACGCACAGCGCAGATGATACCGTCGTGCCTGTCGAATACGGCTACAATATTTATTACGAAAAGTATAAAGACGACCCACGATTCCGTTTCGTTCTTTTTGAGGATAAAGGACACAGCTATTTTAACGATGAAACCTATAGTAATGCGTTTGATGCGGAATTTGACAAGTGGCTGGGAACGCTGGACTACGATTACAACGCCGCTGAATGCGAGGAACGCTTTTCAACGGACAAAGCCGAGTATATACGCAAAAATCTTGACCGGGCACAATGGTGTGACGCGCTGGATTCAGAGTTGTTTGAGACCTTTGTCGGGTTTTATGATGAACATTTGAACGAATAAAAGTCAGGCGGCTCGCCCTGTCTTGCAGACATTTTCGAAGAAAATAGTATAGAAAGTGCGGAGTACAAAAAAAGCAAGGCGAACCAGATGGTCTGCCTTGCTCTTTTATTTTTCATCGGGCGTAATTTTTTGAGGTGCTTTTAACAAGTAGGATTAAAAACAAAAAATATTACAGTTTGGACTCGTCATAATGGGCGCGTACGCCGCCGATAAACTTGGGACGGGTGCGGGCGCAGACGACATGGGCTTCGCCAATCTGCTGCACCGGCGTGCGCACCGGCACGGCGACCGGCTGCAAATGCATACCGATCAGTGTGTCGCCGATATCGATGCCGGCCTGCGCCGCAATGTGCTCGACGGCGACAGGGTTTGCAAAAGCGGCATAGGCGGCGGTGGCAAAGGAACCGCCCGCTTTGGGCTGCGGCACGACGTTGACTGGCGCAAGGCGGTAGCGCGCGGCGGCCTCGGCCTCCAGAATCAGGGCGCGGTTGAGATGCTCGCAACACTGGGCGGCCAGGTACAGGCCGTGCTCGCGCGCGGCGGCATAGATTTCTTCAAAGATGGCGGCAGCGGCTTCGGGCGACGAGGCCGAGCCGATTTTTTTGCCCAGCACCTCGCTCGACGAGCAGCCGACGACCAGAATATCCCCCTCGCGCAGGCGGGCGACTTCGAGCAGTGCGCCGACAACGGCGCGGGTTTGCGTGCGAATTTCGTTCAGCATGGGAATCCTCCTAACCGGCGTATCCGGAGAAAAAGACGGATACAAGGTAATAAATAAGCAGCGTCAGCACCAGCAGGGTAAGCGCGGCCGAAAACAGCGTGATGACGTATACACGCGGATCGATACCGCTGTGCAGCGGGCGCTGGTAGCGCACCTTCATTTTGCGAAAAACGTAAACGCCCACCAGAATGGGCGGCAGATAATTGAGAATATAAAGCAAAGTCGTTTGCAGAGAGGTCATGGTTCACTTCCTTCCGGGCTTTTCAAAGGCCCCGGCATTCAGTATAATACAAGCAGAGCAAGCTGTCAAAGGCGAAACAGATGTACAGGTCGGACTGTAAAAAAGGCGCTTTGCATACAGCGGCGTATGCGGATTTCCCAACAGGCAGGAAAGGGGGAAAAAGATGGACAGAGAAGAATATATGCGCGCGGCGTTGGCGCTGGCGCAAAGGGCCGGACAGGAAGGCGAAGTGCCGGTCGGGTGCGTCATCGTGTGCGGCGGGGAAATTGTCGGGCGGGGATGGAACCGCCGCGAACAGACGCAGAACGCGCTGGAGCACGCCGAGATGATGGCGCTGGCCGAAGCCTGCCGCACACTGGGGCGCTGGCGGCTGAGCGACTGCCGCCTGTTTGTTACGCTGGAGCCGTGCCCCATGTGCGCGGGCGCCATTTTAAACGCCCGGGTGGGCGAGGTGTGCTACGGCGCGTCCGACCCGGAGTACGGCGCGTGCGGCGGCGTGATCAACCTGTTTGAAGAGGCTTTCCGGCACAGGCCGCGGCTATACGGCGGCGTTCTTGCACAGGACTGCGCCGCGCTACTGCGGAATTTTTTTGAGGATCTGCGCGCCGGCGGAAAAAAAGGTGCAGAGAACAGCGGCATAACGGATGGAAGGCTTTAAAGAAAAAAACAGGCGGCAAAACCGGCCCGGAGAAAGGCGCAGCGGGATGCGCTGCCTTATGGCAGCGTGGCGCCGTTGAAAAGCCCGATGGCGATACCGGCGAACATAATGAGAGTAAAGACGCCGATACCCACTAAAAAAGCATACAGGATAGGCAGCAAAAGCCCGTCGTCATCCGGCTTAAGCGGTTTTTCCTGGCGGGGCTTTTCCTCACGTTTTTTTTGCTTGGGAGGCTTTTCTTTCTTTTTTGCCATGCTGTGCGCCTTCCTTCCCTTGGTATTTATATACGTATTATACGTGAGTCGAATTGCACTGTCAAACAGCGCCTGAAAAGATTTAATATATTTGTAATATCCAATCGGTGATTTTTTTAATATCTATTGGGTATGATAATAACCAGAGCAAGGCAAGAACAGTTTTTTTCTTTTTCTCCCTCTAATTCTTCAAATGAAAAGACCGGCAGGTTTCCTGTCGGTCTTTTCATTTGCGGGTTTCTGCCGGTCTTTTTCCTGTGTACAGGCGGCGCGGCAGGGCTCGCCTGCCGGGGTGCGACAAAATCCCCGAAATAACCGCCCGAGCGTTCGGAAATTGTTTACATCTTTGTGCTCTGTGGCTCTTGACATCCACATGAATTGTGGTAAACTGTTCTTAGCACTCGGGGAGTTTGAGTGCTAACCGCTGCAAAGGAGGCGGGACTGTGGAGCTACCGGAAAGAAAACGGCAGATATTGAAAGCCATTGTGGAAAACTATATCAATACAGCTGAGCCGGTCGGCTCCAAAATGATTGCCGGCGCCTTTGCACAACCGATTTCTTCGGCCACCATCCGCAACGAGATGAGCGAGCTGGAAGAGCTGGGCTTTTTGGAAAAGCCGCACGTGTCGGCGGGGCGCGTACCCTCTTACGCCGCGTACCGCCTGTACGTCGACGAGCTGATGGATCGCTACCGCATGGCGGCCGGCGAGGTCGAGCGGCTCCAGGCTGAAATGCGCAGCCGCCTGCGCGAGCTGGACAGCATTATGGTCAACGCGTCCCGCATCGTTTCACACTTTACCGACCATACTTCGGTCTCTATCGTGGATCGGGCGGGCGGGGCCAGCGTCAAAAAAATTCAGTTGATTTCCATTGACGACATGACTTACGCGGTGGTGCTGGTCACGGAGAACAACGCGAAGAACAAGGTTCTGCGGCTGCCGGCGCCGCTTTCTGAAAGCGAGGCGGAGGTTCTGGGCCGGGCGCTCAATCTGGCGCTGGCGGAAGACCGTCTGACGGCGCTTGTTGCGGGGCTTCGCAGTATGGCGCCCCCGGCCGGCGCGCTTTTCCTGGCGGAGAAGGTCGCCGAGCTGGTGCGCGAGGTGGAAAGCGAAGCGCATACGGCCGATGTCTACATCGACGGCGCGGCGCGGCTTTTGCAGAACCGCGAATACCAGGATCCGGAAAAGGCACGCGATTTGCTCGACTATCTGTCCGACCGGCGGAAGATGGGCGAGCTGGCGCGGAACGAGACCCCTTATGTTATCAATATTCGCATCGGGCCGGAAAACGAAGAGCCGCGCCTGCGTGATGTGAGCTTTGTCTTTACCGCCTATGACATCGACGAGCGAACGCACGGCATTGTTGGCGTCGTTGGGCCGACCCGCATGGATTATTCGCGCATCATTGCGCGGCTGTCGGCCATTGCGCGGCAGCTTTCCCGCCTGGCGTCGGGTGAAAACGCCAAATACAAGCTGAAAGAGCCGGGTGAGGAGCATGGAAGAGAATAACAAGGAAAAGGCGGCGCAGGCCGCCTGTGAAGAGAAGGAAAGCGCGCAGCAGCCCGCGGAGCAGGATGAGCCCCAGCAGCCGGAGGAAAGCCGCGGGGACGGGCTGGAAAAACAGTTGCAGGAGCTGGACGAACGTTACCGACGGATGCTCGCGGAGTATGACAACTTCCGCAAGCGCAGCGCCAAAGAGCGCGAGGGCATTTTCGCCGATTCGTTCGCATCGACGGTGGCGCTTTTTCTGCCGGTGCTCGATAACCTGGAGCGCGCCGCCCAGCAGCCTTGCCAGGATGCCGAGTACCGCAAGGGCGTCGAGCTGATGGTCAAACAGTTTTATGAAATTCTGGAAAAATCGGGCGTGACGCCGCTCGGCGAGCCGGGCGAGGATTTTGACCCCGCCGCCCACAACGCCATCATGCATGTCGAGGATGAGGGCATGGGCGAAAACAAGGTGTGTGAAGTGCTGCTGCGCGGCTTTAAGCGCGGCGATCGCGTCATCCGCCACGCCATGGTCAAAGTGGCCAATTGAAAAACAGTTAATAATAAAAAAAGATAGATTACTGGAGGAATCACATTATGTCTAAAATCATCGGTATAGACCTGGGCACTACCAACTCCTGCGTCGCCGTCATGGAGGGCGGCGAGGCCGTCGTTATCGCCAACGCCGAGGGCGCGCGCACCACGCCGTCAGTCGTTGCCTTTTCCAAAAACGGTGAGCGTATGGTCGGCCAGGTGGCCAAGCGCCAGGCTGTCACCAACCCCGACCGGACCATCTCGTCCATCAAGCGCGAAATGGGCACCAGCCACACGGTGGAAATCGACGGGAAGAAATATTCTCCGCAGGAAATCTCGGCCATGATTCTGCAAAAGCTCAAACACGACGCCGAAGGGTATTTGGGCGACAAGGTGACGCAGGCCGTCATCACCGTCCCGGCCTACTTCACCGACGCGCAGCGCCAGGCGACCAAGGACGCCGGCAAGATCGCCGGACTGGAAGTCCTGCGCATCATCAACGAACCGACGGCCGCCGCGCTGGCTTATGGAGTCGATAAAGAGAACGAGCAGAAGGTCATGGTGTACGACCTGGGCGGCGGTACTTTTGACGTTTCCATTCTGTCTATCGGCGACGGCACCATCGAAGTTATGGCGACCGCCGGCAACAACCGCCTGGGCGGCGACGACTTTGACGAGCGCGTAGTCAATTGGATGATTGCCGAGTTCAAGCGCGACCAGGGCGTCGACCTGTCGAACGACCGCATGGCCATGCAGCGCCTGAAGGAAGCGGCCGAAAAGGCCAAAATCGAGCTGTCCGGCGTTACCAGCACCAGCATCAACCAGCCGTATATCACGGCCGACGCCACCGGCCCGAAGCACCTTGACTTGACGCTGACCCGCGCCAAGTTCAACGAACTGACCGCCGATCTGGTCGAAAAGACCATGGGCCCCGTCCGCCAGGCGCTGGAGGACAGCAAGCTGAGCGTCAATGATATTTCGAAAGTCCTGCTGGTCGGCGGCTCGAGCCGTATCCCCGCCGTGCAGGAAGCCGTCAAAAAGCTGACGGGCAAGGATCCCTTCAAGGGCATCAACCCCGACGAATGCGTGGCGCTGGGCGCGGCCATTCAGGCCGGCGTTCTGGGCGGCGAGGTCAAGGATCTGCTGCTGCTCGACGTCACCCCGCTGTCGCTGGGCATCGAAACACTGGGCGGCGTGTGCACCAAGGTCATCGAGCGCAACACCACCATTCCGACCAAAAAGGCGCAGATCTTCTCGACGGCCGCCGACAATCAGCCGTCGGTTGAAATTCACGTTTTGCAGGGCGAGCGCGACATGGCCAGCGACAATAAAACGCTGGGGCGTTTCCATCTGGACGGCATCCCTGCCGCGCCGCGCGGCGTGCCGCAGATCGTGGGCACCTTTGACATCGACTCCAACTGCATCGTCAACGTTTCGGCCAAGGATTTGGGCACCGGCAAAGAGCAGAAAATTACCATTACCGCCTCGACCAACCTGTCCAAAGAGGATATTGACAAGGCCGTCAAGGACGCCGAGCGCTTTGCCGAAGAGGATCACAAGCGCCGCGAGGCCATTGACACCCGCAATAACGCGGAAAACCTCGTCTACCAGACGGAAAAATCCCTCAGCGATTTGGGCGACAAAGTGACGGAGGAGGAAAAAGCCCCCATTACCGAGCAGATCGAAAAGCTCAAAGAGGCGCTCAAGGGCGAGAATATCGACGCGGTGAAGGCGGAATCGGAAGAGCTGACCAAGCGTTTCTATACCATCGCCGAAAAGCTGTATAAAGACGTCAAACCCGAAGAGGGCGCGGCGGCGCCCCAGACCGATGAAAACGGGAACCCCGTTTACGAAGCCGATTACAAGGTTGTCGACGACGAGGAGAAAAAGGACTAAAAAGCAGCCCGGCGGGGAAAGGCGCAGCCTTTCTCCGCCCTTGGCTGTCAGCTGACGGCTGACAGCGTTGAAATCCGTGCGAAAGGAAGACTAGCCACATGCCGGAAGAAAAGCGCGATCTTTACGAAGTACTGGGAATTGAAAAGGGCGCATCCGACGAGGACATAAAAAAAGCATACCGAAAGCTGGCCAAAAAGTATCACCCCGATCTCAACCCGGGCGATAAAGAGGCCGAACAGAAGATGAAAGAGGTCAACGCCGCCTACGAGGTTTTGTCGGACAAGGAGAAAAAAGCGCGTTACGATCAGTTCGGACATGCCGGCATTGACCCGAATTATGCAGCGGGCGGCGCGGGCGGCTATGGCGGGTTTGAAGATTTCGACCTCGGCAATATTTTTGACTCTTTCTTTGGCGGCGCTTTCAGCGGCCAGAGCACGCGGCGCCAGACCGGTCCCCAGCGGGGGGAGAACATACGGGTCAGCCTGGCGCTCAGTTTTGAAGAGGCGGCCTTTGGGTGTGAAAAGGACGTAAATATCACCCGCGCCGAAAAGTGCGCCGACTGCGGCGGCACCGGCGCGCAGGCCGGAACATCGGCAGAAACCTGCCCCCTCTGCCGCGGCACGGGCCAGGTCAAAACGACCCAGCGCACGCCGTTCGGCGTCTTTTCGTCAACGGCGCCGTGTAACAACTGCCACGGCACCGGCAAAATCATCAAAAACCCCTGCAAAACCTGCAACGGCAGCGGCCGCGTGCGCAAAAGCCGCACCATCCGCGTCAAAGTGCCGGCCGGTATTGACGAGGGGCAGACCATCTCGCTGCGCGGCGAAGGGCACGGAGGCACAAACGGCGGCCCCAACGGCGATTTGTATGTCACCGTTTCCGTCAAGCCGCACAAACTCTTTAAGCGCAACGGTCAGGACGTGCTTTTGGAAATGCCGATCTCCTTTGTCCAGGCAACGCTGGGCGCTTCACTGACGGTGCCGACCATTCACGGCAACGTGCAGTACGACATGCCCGAAGGCACCCAGACCAGCACGGTATTTCGCCTGAAAAACAGCGGCATTCCCAACCCGAGCGGCCGCGGTCGCGGCGACCAGTATGTCAAGGTCAATATCGAAATCCCCAAAAACCTGTCGGGCGAGCAAAAGGATATTCTGCGCAGGTTTGAAGAGGCGGTCGGCGACAACCATTATCAGGAGAAAAAGGGCTTTTTCTCCAAGATGAAGGATTTGTTTAAATAAGCAGACAGTCGATGAAGAGGCTCCGGCCGGAGTTTTCCTCACAGAACAACTGAGGGCAGGGCAAACCAAAATGGTTTGTCCTGCCCTTTTACACTGTGCATTTCGCTGTGGGTTTTCAAGAAAAACAGTCCGGGGCGGAGCGATGATTTGGATTTAACCGGCAATGCGGTCAATGCCCCCTGTGTTTCTCTTTTCGTTTTTGCTGCTTCAAGGTAAACCTGCGCTGTTTTTCAGCATCCCGCTGTGCTTTGCCGATCTGCTTCCGTTCGGTTTTCAGTTCTTCCCGCTGCATCTGCAAGGCTTGCTGTGACTTGGTTCCGACGCCAAAGGCATCCAACTGCCGTCTGGCATCGCGCTGCCTGCGCTTTGGGTTCTCCGCGGTTTGTTTCACCACGGTTTCAACAGCCGGGCTGAACTTCAGCCCATCATAATGCTTGAGGATGAACGCCAAAACTTCGGAATCTTTCGGCTCTGCCCCAAAGGTGACTTTACATGCGGACAGCTTGCCGGCCGATATCCGCTCAAAAACGCCGACCCAGAAAGGATCCTCAAAAAATACGGTCAGTTTTCCGCGCGCTGTGTCCATAACATGCCCTCCTGAAAAATGGTTATGGACAAAGAACGGACAACCCGGGAGGGGCAGGTTACTTACCTCGCCGGCAATGGCGAGACGGCCGGGCTACCTACCGGCTCTGGCATACCCTGTCGGCTATGCGTTGCGTTTTTATCTTTGTCATTTTATATCGAGCCTTCCGGCAGGATATCGGTTTATCAACGCGGGCCTCAGGGAATCAGTCCCTCGCCGGTGACAGAAACGGTGACCTCGCCGGACTTGAGCTGCTGATACAGCGCTTTGACGGCGGCCAGCGTTTCGGCGCTCAGGTTGCCGGACAGCTCTTCGTCCCCCTTGGGCTCTTCGGGCAAGGGGATGCCGACGCCGTCGTTCGAAACGTCATACACCAGCGTCTGCCCGCCGGGGAATTCATCGTCGGCAATCGATTCGATCACCTGCTGTACCGCGCCGGAAATATTTTTGGATGCCGAGGTGACGACCACCGAGTCAGAGCCCTGGTAGACGCCAAGCTGGGTCTGGTCGACGTCGGCGCCGACGCACCACAGCGTTTCACCGGCGGCTGTGCGGGCGCGGGCCTCGGTGATGACGCCGGTGCCCGTCTGCCCGGCGGCGGAAAAGATGCATCGTACGCCGCGATCATACAGTTCGGCGGCCAGCTGCTGGCCTTTAGACGCGTCGGAATAGGTATCGGCGTAGACAAAGTTCTGGGCGTCCAGCGTGACGCTGGTGCCGTAATGCTCGTTGGCGTACAAAACGCCCTGCTGGAAACCCCAGCTGCTGCGCTGCGCGGCGGGCAGCGCCATACCGAAAATGCCGCCGAACGCGCCTTCCTTCAGTTCAAGCGCCGCGGCAAAGCCGGCGAGAAAGGCGGCCTGCTCGTCTGCAAAGGACAGGCAGACGGTGTTGGGGCCGACGGTGGCGGGGACGAAATCAACGGCGATAAAACGGCAGTCGGCGTATTTTTCCTGCGCCTGCTCAAGCGCTTCGGTAAAAAGCAGGCCGGGCAGAACGAAGATGCGGTAGCCCTCCTGATACAGCGCGTCGATCCGCTCAAGATAAGCATCAGAAGTTGAATTGCCTTCAAGGCCGGGCTGCACGCTTTTGGGTGTAAAGCCGAGCGTTTCACTGGCGGCAGAAATACCTTCCCACGCGCCCTGGTTATAGGTGCGGTCGCGTATGGTGCCGCCGTCGGTCACCAGGGCGATTTGAAGCCTGCGGCCCCGCGAGCAGCCGCCTGCGGCAAAAGCCAGAAAGAGAGCCGCGGCCAAAAGCAGGGCGGCGGTTCGTTTGGTTTTCATAAAAAATCCCTCCAAGTCCGGGTGTGGTCCAGTCAAAAGAAAAAGCGCCGCGCGCCGGAAAACCGCGCAGAATGCCGGCAATGTCGATTGACGTATAATTAATCATATAATAAAGCGGACAAAATAGCAAGCCGCAAATCCTGAAGATGCTGTGAACATCTGGTGAACGCTCATGCGGTTTGACAAGAGAGGATAAACCGTGTACACTGATAGAATACGATCGAATGCAGTTGAAATTTTTTGACAGGAGGGCGTCGTCTTGGTCAGTTCGGCAACCATTATGGCAATGGGCTTTACCGCGCTGGTGAGCCTTATTTTGCCCATCGCACTTTCCGCATATCTCTGTGTGTCCAAAAAGCTCGACTGGCGGCCGCTGCTCACCGGCCTGTCGGTGTTCAGCGCAACACAGGTTTTCTTTCGAATGCCTCTGCTCAACGCTTTCAGCGAGACAAAGCTGTATGCGGGGCTGCCGCTGTGGGTTCTGGGCGTCATTCTGGCGCTGTCGGCCGCATTGCTTGAAAACTGGGGGCGCTACCTGGGCGCGCGCTTTTTCGCCAAAGGATGCAGCTCGTACCGGGATGGCGTAGCCTACGGGCTGGGGCACGGCGGTGTCGAAGCTTTTATCGTCATGGGCATGAACAGTTTTAACAACCTTTATCTGGCGCTGTCGGTCAACAGCGGCCGGTTTGAAGAGATGGTTGCCTCGGCAACGCCCGAACAGGCGGCGGCGGTGCGCAGCGTCCTGACCGAGACGCCGGCTGTCGAATTTCTGTTGGGCGGCGTCGAGCGGGTGATGGTCATGATCATTCAGATCGCGCTGTCGATTGTGGTCTTTTACGCCATCCGCACCGGGCGCAAGTCTTATGTATGGGCGGCTGTCGGCGCGCATTTTCTGGTCGACTTCCCCATTGTTTTGCTGCAAAACGGCAGTGTGTGGGTGGCTGAAGGCTTTATCGCGCTGTGTGCCGCGGCCGCTGTCGTTGTCATTGCGAAAATGAAAAGCGTTTTTGCCAAAACGCCCGCTGCGCCTTCGCCGGCTGGCCGATAGTAAAGAGCGCTGCCGTCGACGGTGACGGCGGCGCTTTTTCACGTTTTGCGGCGCTTGCCAAAAAAGAAGCATAAACCGTCGAAAATTTGTTGCAAGCACTGTGATAGTTTGATAAAATACTGTTTGTGCGCAGTGACAGCTGCGGCACCATATAAAAATGCATGATGCGGGAGGAAAAGAGAAATGAAAAAGAGACTGCTTGCCCTGCTTTTGGCCGGATTGATGATATTTGCCCTGGCCGCCTGTTCGGACGCCGACCAGGGCCAACCCCAAAACCCGGACAGCGGGAATCAGGACGATGGGAACGAGGACAACCAGGGCGAAGAACAGCAGCCGTCGGGCGCTGGCGCCGGCATCGCCAAAGAGGATTTGAAGGTCGGGTTTGTCCATATTTCCGACCCCAGCGACAAGGGTTATACCTATAACCATGACCTGGGCACGCAGGAAATGAAGGAGGCCCTGGGCCTGCGCGACGACCAGATCATCAATAAATACAACGTCGGCGAGGACGAAAGCTGTGAGACGGCGCTGCGCGAGCTGGTCGAAGCCGGCTGCCAGCTGATTTTTGCCACCAGCTTCGGCTTTGAAGACTATGTTCTGACCGTGGCCGCTGAATACCCCGATGTACAGTTTTGCCACGCCACCGGCACCCAGGCCGCAGGTTCTGGACTGAGCAACGTACACAACTATTTTGCCTCGATTTTTGAAGCCCGTTATCTGGCGGGTATCGCCGCCGGCCTGAAGACCGAAAACAACCACCTGGGCTATGTCGGCGCACATCCGTTTGCCGAGGTCATTTCGGGCTATACCGCCTTCTATCTGGGCGCAAAGAGCGTCAACCCCGACGTGACAATGGACGTTATGTACACCGGCGCGTGGAACGACCCCACCAAAGAAGCGCAGGTTGCCCAGGCCCTGATCGACCGCGGCTGCGACGTCATCAGCCAGCACTGTGATTCGACGGCCCCTGCGACGACGGCCGAACAGAACGGCGTGTGGCAGGTCGGCTACAACGCCGACATGATCGACGCCGCTCCCAACGCGTCGCTTGTCTCTGCCCGCATCAACTGGGGCATTTATGTCACTTACGCGACGCAGTGCGTCCTGGACGGCGAGGCTATTGCCGTCGACTGGTGCAAAGGCTATGCCGACGGAGCCGTCTACCTGTCCCCGCTCAACACGGCTATCGCCGCCGAAGGCACGCAGGAGGCCATTGACGCCGCCGCCAAAGAACTGGTCGACGGCTCGCGCCATGTGTTTGACGGCCCGCTGACCGGCGTCGGGCAGGATTTCTCCGGCAACGAAATCACGCTGGATATCCCCGAGGGCGAGTACTTCCACGAAAGCGAAGAGCAGAGCGCGCCGTCCTTCTGCTACATCATTCCGGGCATTACCATCGTCGAGTAAAATATTCTGTACCGTGTTTCATGGCGGAGGGCCGCGTCGGCGCTCCGCCATGATTGCAATTGGAGTCCATGGGGAAGCGGGGGATGTGTCATCAAAAAGGAAAATGCGATAGAGGTCAGAGATCTGACCAAGCGCTTTGGCGAGGTCGTCGCCAACAACAAAGTCTGTCTTGAGGTGCGGCGGGGCGAAATTCTGGCCCTGCTGGGCGAAAACGGAAGCGGCAAAACGACGCTCATGAACATGCTGTCGGGCATTTACTTCCCCGACGAGGGCGAGATTCTGGTCGGGGGCGAGCCGGTTGTCATCCGCTCGCCAAAGGATGCCTTTGCGCTGGGCATCGGCATGATTCACCAGCATTTTAAGCTGGTAGACGTTTTTACGGCGGCGGAAAACATCGTGCTCGGGCTTGAGGGAAAGCGGGTGCTCGACCGCCGCGCGCTGGGCCGGTCGATTACGGAAATCAGCCGCAGATACGGCTTTGACATCGACCCGGGCCGGAAGGTGTACGACATGTCGGTCAGCGAAAAGCAGACGGTGGAAATCATCAAGGTGTTGTACCGCGGCGCGGAAATCCTCATTCTGGACGAGCCGACCGCCGTGCTCACCCCGCAGGAGGCGGACAAGCTCTTTGCCGTTTTGCGCAACATGCGCGACGACGGCAAGGCCATTGTCATCATCACGCACAAGCTGGGCGAGGTCATGGATCTGTCCGACCGCGTCGCGGTTTTGCGTAAGGGCGCTTATGTCGGCACGGTCGAGACGGCGCAGACCAGCCCGCAGGCGCTGACCGAAATGATGGTCGGCCGTTCTGTCACACTGGATATCGACCGCCCCGCCGTCCCGCGCGGCGAGGAACGGCTGAAGGTCGTCGACCTGACATGCATCAGCGAAGAGGGGCTGACGCTGCTGGACAGGGTGTCGTTTTCGGCCTACGGCGGCGAAATCCTGGGCATTGCCGGCATTGCGGGCAGCGGCCAGAAAGAGCTGTGCGAAGCCATCGCAGGACTCTGTCCTGTGCAGGGCGGCGCCATTTTGTACGCCGGGCAGGTCGGGGGCGTCGATGTTCACGAAAATTTGGTGGGCAAAAGTCCGATGGAAATTATCAAAAAGGGCGTAGCCCTCGCCTTTGTCCCCGAAGATCGTCTGGGCATGGGTCTGGTCGCGGACATGGACATTGTCGACAACATGATGTTGAAAAACTATCGCGGCGGAAAGGGGCCTTTTGCCGATCGCGCCCCGGCGCGGGCACTGGCCGAAGAGGTCGTCGAGCGGCTGGAGGTTTCCACGCCGGGCCTGTCTGCGCCGGTGCGGCGCATGTCGGGCGGCAATGTGCAAAAGGTGCTGGTGGGGCGTGAAATCGCGTCGTCTCCTTCAGTGCTTATCACCGCCTATCCGGTGCGCGGACTGGATATCAATTCGTCCTATACGATCTACCACTTGCTCAACGAGCAGAAGGAAAAAGGCGCCGCCGTTTTGTACGTCGGCGAGGATCTTGACGTGCTGCTCGAGCTGTGCGACCGCATTCTGGTGCTGTGCGGCGGCAAAGTCAGCGGCATCGTCGACGCGCGCTGGGCGACCAAAGAGGAAATCGGCCTGCTTATGACGCATACAGGGGAAGGGGGGCGCAGGCAATGACCGAAGGACATGGCGCCGTTCACCGCGAGCCGCTCATCCGCATCGTCAAGCGCGGCGATATTTCCACCAGAAAAATCTGGCTCATCCGCGCGCTGGCGGCGCTCGGCGCCGCTTTGACGGGAGCGCTGCTCATCTTGGCGCTGGGGCACAACCCGGTTTCCGTCTACACGCAGCTGGTGCTGGGAGCGGTCGGCAGCAAAACCGTTTTGGTGGAGACCATCAAAAAAGCCATTCCGCTGCTGGGCGCAGCCGTCGCCATCGCGCCCGCCTTCAAAATGAAGTTCTGGAACATCGGCGCCGAAGGGCAGATCATGGCGGGCGCCATTGCCGCCAGCTACTTTGCGCTGTTTTACAGCCAGAGCCTGCCGCGGCCGTTGCTGCTTGTTGTCATGTTCCTGGCCGCTGTGCTGGCCGGCGCGGTATGGGGCGTCATCCCCGCGCTCTTTAAGGCCAAATGGGGCACCAACGAGACGCTTTTTACCCTGATGTTCAACTACATCATTCTCGGCTTTGAGCGCTACCTGCAAAACGGGCCGTGGAAAAAGCCGTCGAGCGGCGGCTTTCCCAAAATCGCCATGTTTGACAATGCGGCCAAGCTGCCCCGGCTGTTTGGCGTGCATATCGGCTGGGTGCTGGTGCTGCTGCTCGTCGTCGGCATGGCGGTTTATCTGCGCCGCAGCAAACAGGGGTATGAAATCGCCGTTGTCGGCGAAAGCGAGCCGACGGCGCGCTATGCGGGCATGAATGTGCCGCGCATCATCATCCGCACCATGCTGATTTCGGGCGCTGTCGCCGGCCTGGTGGGCTTTTTGCAGGTGTCGGGCGTCAACTATACGCTGACGGAAAACACGGCGGGCGGCATCGGCTTTACCGCCATTACGGTGGCATGGCTGGCGCGACTTAACCCCGTCGTCATGGTCTTTGTCGCCGGCTTCCTCGCCATTTTGCAAAAGGGATCCGGGCGCATTCAGACGGTCTTTCTCATCCCGGCCTCGGCGGCCGAGGTGCTGACCGGCATCATCCTTTTCTTTATGCTGGGCTGTGAATTTTTCATCCGCTACAGGCTGGTGCTGCGCGGGGGAAAGGAGCGGAAGCATGGATAGCTTTATCAATCTGCTGGTCGCAGCCGTGCTGGCGGGTACTCCGCTGCTCTTCGGCACGCTGGGCGAAATATTGACGGAAAAATCGGGCAATCTCAACCTGGGCGTCGAGGGGCTGATGTTTATGGGCGGCGTGGCCGGCCTGGCCGGCGCGTATTATTACGAACGCGCCGCAGCGCAGCCGTCGGGACTGCTGGCGCTCGCCATCGCTTTGGTCTGCGCCTTTGTCTGCGGCGCCTTCGGCTCGTTTATTTTCAGCCTGCTGACCATTACGCTGCGCGCCAACCAGAACGTCACCGGTCTGGCGCTCACCATTTTCGGCACCGGTTTCGCCAACTTTTTCGGCGAGGTCATGGCAAATCAGTCGGCTTCGGGCTACGCCGCCGTTGGGGATACGGTCAAGGCTGCCTTTGCCGGCGTATACATTCCGGTGCTGTCGGATATCCCCTATCTGGGGAAACTGCTGTTCAGCTACAATATTCTGGTTTATCTCGGCATTGCGGCGGCGGTTGTGATAGCGTGGTTTTTAAAGCATTCGCGCAGGGGCCTGAATCTGCGCGCCGTGGGGGAAAGCCCGCAGACGGCCGACGCCGCCGGTATCGACGTCACCTGCTACAAATACGCGGCCTCGTGCATCGGCGGCGGCATTTGCGGGGTTGGCGGCATGTACATCGTTATGGTGACCTGCGGCGGCATCTGGGTGCATGACTGCATCGGCGGCAAGGGCTGGATTGCGGTGGCGCTCGTCATTTTCGCCATGTGGAGCCCGGCGCGCGCCCTTCTGGGGTCGCTCGTGTTTGGCGCGCTGTCCATCATGCGGCTGTATGTGTCGCTGGGAATTCCCACACAGCTTTACGACACGCTGCCCTATGTGGCGACCGTGCTGGTGCTGGTATTTGTCAGCTTCAAGCACCGGCGTGAAAATCAGCCGCCGGCCAGCCTGGGCAATCCGTACTTTCGCGAAGAGCGATGAACGGGTGGCTCAGTGTTTTGGGCGCGGGCGTCGTTCTGCTGCTTCTGGCGCCCAACGCCGCCAGCGCATGGCGCGGGCATGGTGTGACGCTGCGCTGCGCAAACCGCGCTGCGTGTGCGTTGGAGCAGGTCGGGCGTTATGGCTGTATTGCCTGTATGGCCCTCAACTTCAAACCGCTGTGCGGCGGGTTCCCCTCATCCGGCATCTTCGTTGTATGGGCGGTCATCGTGCCGGCGTTGATACTGCTTTACTGGGGTTTATGGGTACTGTATGCCCGTAAACCGGCAAAAAAGCTGGCCGTCGGCCTGGCCGCTGTGCCGTCCGCCGTCTTTTTGGCGACAGGGCTGTGCATGGCGTACTGGCTGCTTGCGGCCTTCGCCGTGCTGTTTGGGGCGGCGCACCTGTATGTCGTTTGTAACGCACAGTAAAAATCCCCTCTGACCCTTGCCGTTGTGGCCGATAAAGCCGTAATTTCCCCCGGCATGGTGGAAAGGGACTGCCCGTTCTTTCTCGCTAGCGTTCGGACGGATATACATCCAGTGAAATAATAGGGGCGCTTCCCGCGTTGTGCGGGTGCAGGGCGAATGGGGACTAGGGGATAGCACTGAAAGGAGAGGGGCGCCATAATGGGAAATAATTTCAAAAAACGCCATAACCCTCCGCGGTGGTACTGGGTTGCTTTCGCCGTTATCACGTTGACGGGGCTTGCAGCGCTCATCTTCGTTTTCAGCACCGAGGGCCTGACTGGCAGAGCGCGTTCCCTTTGGGGCGATTTGATTTTCTTCGTTTACACCGCTCTTGCCGCCCATCTTGTCTTTCTGGACTCGTTGCTGGGGAAGCGGTGCGAGCGCCCCCGCGCAGCGATTGCCTTTGAACTGATTTCCGGTCTGGCGGAGATCGCTTTGATCCTGTATGTGATTGCGCGGATCCGCGCTCAGGAATAATCCAAAATCCCCTCTGGCAAGGGCCAGAGGGGATTTTCAGTTTGACAGCTATTCGATGACGACGCTGGCATTTTCGGTGACAACCGAGATGAAGCTTTGCCCGCGGGCGGCGGTCAACTCCTGCCCGGCGGCGGTATAAAAGGTGATGGGTTTATTATAGCCGGCCTTCTTCCAGGTGATTTCCACCATTTTGCCGTCGCAGAAATAGTAGCCGGAGCCCTGTCCTGTCGTCGTGATTTCGACCAGCTTGAGGCTGCTGTCGGGCACGTCGCGGGTGGGCATCCGCAGGACAAAGAGGTTTTTGACCGAGACTTGCTTGTCCTGCCAGGCGTCCATGTGCGGGTCGCCGAACTGAAAGCGCAGGTATTCGCCGCTTTCGGCGTCGTATTCATACCACGGCTTGTTGCGCTCGCTGTAGGTGACGGTGATTTTGACGGCCGGCGTGCCGTTCACGGTCGAATGCTCGCTACCGAACTGGAAGGCAGAAGGCGAACCCTCAAGGCTCAAATCAGCCTTGAGCTTGGGCAGGGCCTCTTCAATTTTTTCACCGTCAGTATAGACCGAATGTTCGCGGCCGAGCGATTTGCGCCGGCCGGGATCGCGGAGAAACAGCGTGCCTTCCCAATTGCCCTTGATGCCGTCAATGGAAATGAGGTCGCTGCGCGCCGCGATGGCGTTATAGGCCGGCACACTGCCGCCAAAGTGCATGTAAACGGCGCCGTAGCTCTGCGCGATGTCGATGAAATAGGGCCGCGCCGAGCGGATGGAGGCCAGCGCGTCAATTTTGGACGGATCCTGAAAAATGGCGAGCAGGCGGGTGATGCGCCCTTCGGCCAGCATTTCGTAAATGATGTCGGCCTGTGAAATACCCCACTGGGGCAGACTGTCGTAGCTGTTGCTCACCATAAAGGCGACAGGGCGGCGGCCGAGCATGTCGTCGCCGATGCCGTCGCACAGGCCGGTCAGGGGGTTTACATTGCCGACGGGCACAAAGTCGTCGCCGTCGTCTTCAGGAGGCAGGGGTGCAGGCGTCGGGTCGGGGACGAGCACCTGCTCGTCCTCGTCAGGGGGAGGAGGCTCCTCTTCCGGGCCGCCGCAGGTGGTCAGCAGCAGAACGGCGGCAAGGGCCAGAACGGCCAGCCCGATGGCCGCGAAGAGGATGCGCCGATCCGTCCGGCGCTTTTTCTGCACAAGGTGCCGGCTCATACGCTACCCTCCCTTGTAAAGGGGGCGTCGTCGCCGTCGGTCAGCAGCAGGGCTATCATCTTCTGATAAATCTGCTCGGCGTTTTTGCGGAAGTTTTCCTCGAGCAGGGCACACTGCCGGGGGGTAAACACCATCATGTTGACGCCGGCAACCAGGCCTTTTTTCCCCGATATTTCCAGCGTGACGTTGAAGGTGCCGTCCTCGTTTTCAACATGCTCGGTATGAATGGTGGCGTCGCGTTCGATTTTCCGCACAACGCGGATAGCGGAGGCCTGCGCTTTGTCGCGCACACTGGCGCGCAGTTCGTTCTGCGCGGCGTCCAGCACCTTCTGCGCCTTGCCGGTCAGAATGTACTGCTTTTCTGCGCCCGTGTCTACACAGGCGATCAGCCCCTGGTCGATGAGGGCGTGAAAGGCTTCGGAAAACTCAAAATGGCCAAAGCCGTCGTCGATCAAGACGATATCAAGCAAATCGGCTTCGCTGATGGCAAAGGGGAGGAAGGACATGCAGAACAAAATGAGATAACGAATATCTTTTTGATCGCGGATGTACCCGTACCGGGCCATAAAAACACCTCCTACAACATAGAAGTATACCACAAAAGCAAGGGCGCAGACAACACTCTGACGCAGGATATTGGCAGGAAGCGGCAGATTGGGTGTAAAAACGGCGCCGTTTGCGCAAATCGCGCTGGCCGGCGTTTGAACAAAAAAGCCGCCGGAGAATAAAATAAGGGTGAGGTGAAGCCGTATGACGGAGAAAAAAAGCGCGCCCGCGCAGATAGAGACACGAATGCTGAACGGGACGGCAGGCGCGAAAGACGGGGCGCTGCGCGTTGAAATCGAATACCCGGTTTTATCGGGCTGTGCGAACGCAGCCAGGCTCAACGCCTTTTACTGCAGCCGGGCTGAAGCACGCTACCGCGCGTGCGGCGGACAGCCGCGCCGCTGCGCCGAGCGGCAAAGGCAGATGCTGCAAAAGGACGGCGGCTTTGCGCCGCTGCGGGCGGGCAGCTCTTTCAGCGTCATGTACAATCAGGGCGGCTTTTTGTCCATTTTTTGCGACAGCTGGGAAGAATTGGGCTGCGACGGTAGTTTTTTGCGGCGCGAAGCGCATACCTGGGAGCTGGCAACGGGCCAAATTGTGCCGGCAGGGCGGTTTTTCCGGCAGGGCAGTCCTTGGCGGCAGCAGGCCGTAAGGTGCATTGTACGGCAGATCGAAGAATGGGAGCAGGGGCAGGAAGGCGCCTTTTTCGCCGGCGCACGCAGGGAATGCCGCACACTGCGGGGCTATTATCTGGCCGATGACGGCATCGTGTTTTTTTACCCCGCCGAATCGCTGGGACCCAGAAGCCTGGGCATCCCATCCTTTCTGGTGCGGTACAGCGATTTTGGGCCCATGCTGGCCGTGCAGTTGTAACCGGACAATTGCGCTACGCCGCCTTTACACGGGCCGCGCAATGTGATAAACTAGGATTGAAATTGCAGTGCGCAGAAAGCAGGGTACAGGACTGTATGCATGTTGAAAAAAAGGGAAAGTGGAAGGGCATATTGGCGGCTGTGCTCGCCGTTGTGCTGGCGTTGTGTACATATTTGACCCTGTCGCCCGGCAGCATGTTTCTGCCGGGGCTGCGGTATCAGGTCTGCGCCGTCACGGGGAATGAAACCGGCCTGCGCGCCGGCAGCGCCGTCACGGTGAGATTGGGGGCCGAGCCGTATGCGGGCGCACTGGCCATATGGCGCAGCGACGACGGGTGCTGGCTGGCCGGCCGTGTAACGGCGGTCAGCAACGGGCAGGCGGCGTTGGCGGACGGGAGCCGGCTTTCTCTCCAGGGCCTGGCGGGTGTCGCCGGGTATGAAATTTTCGGGCTGGGCGCCTGTATTGACGCATTGTCGCATCAGCCGGGGCGTTCGCTGGTCTGGGCGGCCGACATGCTGTATATTTTGGGCTGGTGCGTGTGGGGAATGACCCTTCCGGGCCGGCGGCGGCGCCGCCGCAGAAGCGAGCTGCTTCGGCTGTTTGAACAGTACGGGGCGCAGTACGACCTCGAGGAAGAGGGCGTGGAATATTAAAAGCGGAGGAAGGGCAAATGTATTATGGACAGGGGCCGCGTAAGCGGCATGAATATTCCCCTGCGGAAAAGAAAAACATCGTCAAGTTCGCCATTTTCTGTGTGTTCATGGTGTGCTGCGGTATGGCGTTTGGCTATTTCCTGCTGCGGATGATGTCCTATCGGTAAGATGAAAAAGGCTGCAACCGAAAAGGTTGCAGCCTTTTGTGATAGGGGGGCGACTGAAAGCTATTGGTCGAGCAGGCCGCCTGCGCGCGCCAGTGGGTCGGTGATCGCCTGCGGAATGGTAAAGGTGACCGAGCCCATAAAGCCGGGGGCGACGGAGTATTTGTCAAAGGAAATGACCAGCTCGCCGGCGGCGTTAATATAATACTGCTGCTCGGTGTCGATGGCGGTAAAATTCCACTCTTCGACTTCATCGTCAAGCCAATAGCAGACTTGGTCGTCGGCCGCCATCTGCGCGCGCATCTGGCCGATGATCTCCCCGCTGATGGGGGTAATATAATCAACGCCGTCGTCAAACAGAGCGCTGAGCGGCACAAGCTCGCCCGACTGCTTGTCGATGTTGTAAAACGCCGTGCAGTCCTGCGCGCCGGCCATGACAATGGTCGTGTTGACGGCGACGGACAGCTGGCGCTCGTTGTCGATCAGTACGTTGTAAGAAGTCGTAATACTTTCGTGCCCTTCGTCCAGGCCGGCTGCGGCGGCCGCATCGGCTTCGTACTGGGACATGATCTGCTCGACATACCGGTCGAACTGCGCGTTGACGCGCTTGTCAGCGTCGGAAGAGGGCAGGCCGGAGATATGCGGGCCTTCGAGCTGGAGCTCGACGCCGTTTTTGCTGTCACTGTATTCATGAAATTTAAAAAGACTTACAAATTTCCCCAGGACGGGAATCTCTTCTAGCGCCCGCGCTGCGGTGCCGCTTGTATTAGCCGCAATGCACAGGGCCATAAGAGCCGCCGCGCACGCGCCGCCAAAGCGGCGCAGCCAGCGCATGGGCTTATGCTTTTTAGGGGGCGGGGCGGCGGTCAGTGCGTCCAGCCTGCGGTACAGCTCGTCCGGAACCTTTTGCGATTCGTACTGTGCGCGCATTTGGCGTATGCCGTCTCTGAGTTTTGCCATAAAACAGCCTCCTATAAGCCGGGTTTGTCAAGCTCACGCTTGAGTGTGCGCAGCGCCGAATAGAGCCGTGTTTTGACGGTATTCAGGTTCATGTGCAGGATATCGGCAATTTCAGCGAGCTGCCGGTCTTCAAAAAAGCGGAGAATGACAATAGCGCGGCTTTTTTCGTCGAGCACGTCAAGTAAATCAAGGGCGTACAGCCTGCCGTAATTGTCCTCGCGCCCCTCTTCGACAAGGGGGAGCCCTACCGTTTCGCGCTTGTGCTTACGCAGAAAGTCGAGCGCGGCATTGACGGTGACGCGGTAGAGCATGGTGTCGATGTACTCGGGCTGCTTGATTTTGTCCTGATACTGCAAAATTTTGCAGGCGGCGTCCTGTACAATGTCCATGGCGTCTTCCTCGTTTTTTACATAACGGAAGGCCAGGCGATAGAGCCGATCGGCGTTGTCCGTCAGATGGCGGCAGATCAGTTCGGTAATGCTCGAGCGGTTCAAAAGAGATGGCCTCCTCGGGCTGGCGCTCAACGTCCGATACTGTTTTTTAGACGGAGCGCATTGCCAAAAAGTTTGATAAAGGCGTTTCAGCCGGTTTTCGTCATGGAAAAGGTCAGGCAAAAGGTCTGCCCGCTCTGCTCCTCTTCTGCCCAGAGAAAGGCTTGCTCCGGGTCAAGGCGGGGCATGTAGCCGGAAAACTGCACGTCGCACCGCAGCTCGACGCCGGCCATTTCAAAGCAGAAGCTGCTGAACGGGTCGGCGGCAATGCGCTCGGTCAGCGTCTGGGGAATGTCGGAGAAAACGCCGATGCCGGGCTGGGCGCAGACATAGGAAAGCGCGGCCAGCTGCATGATGTTGATATAGACGGGCGTGATGAGCGGTTCATCGTATCGCCGGACGGTGAAGGAGACGCCGGTCAGCTCGCCGCCGGCTTCCGTCAGGGTGAAATCGGGGTAGCTTTCAAGAGCGCCGGTGTGAAAAACGCTGCTGCCCGGGCGCTCCTGCCAGCGGCCGCCGGCGTCCAGCACCAAAACCAGCTGCGCGCCGAGATAATCCGCATAGTCGTTGACATTTTCCGCAAAGTCCGCCGCCGTCAGCGCGCCGCGGTGGAGCGGCAGCTGGCCCAGGCGAATCAGAGTAAACAGCAGGCCAAAGGCGCACAGGCAGGCCGCCGCAAAAGAGGGAATGCGCCAGGGGGCGGTGTCGGTCAGCTCATACTCAAAGTCCTCTTCCCACGGCAGGATTACGCCGGCCTTACACTGTTTGTAGCACTTGTAATTGCGAACGAGCGAGTAAATGGGAATCAAAAGCCCTTCGCCCGAGGCGAGGACTGAACCGGTGCGGCACAGCGCGTCGAAATAGCTCAATTTGCGGCCGCGGTCGGTGACGCGCAGGCCAAACAGAAATTTCCCCGGTGTAAAGCCCCACAGGCGCAGAAAAAGCGGTTCGACAAACAGCTGGAGGAGCAAAGCGGCAAAGCTGTCAAACAGCTGGCCCAACGGGCTGCGCAGCGCCGGGTTAACGCGGAATATGAGAATGAGCGCTGCCTGCCACACAAGAGCGCACAACGAAAAATCCAGGCCGCGCGCCAGAAAACGCCGCCACGGGTGGGGGCAGGCGCGGGGGACATCGCGGGAAAGGCCGACGTCGAGAGAGCGGCCCGGCGCAAGCGCCGCCGCGCCGCTCAGGTAGCGGTCGGCGTCAAGGGATTGCCAGGTGGCGCCGTCGCTTAATACGGCGCGGCAGAGCGCCGAAGCCTGCTGCAAGTCGCTCTGTTCGCGCGCCAGCTCGTCGACGCGCCGCTGCAAAGCGTCGCCCAGCGCGCACTCGCCGTTTTGCAGTGCGCGGATTTCATCGACCGGGATGCGGAGCTGCCGCAGCAGTTTGATTTTTTTCAGCGTGTCACAGTCCTGCTCGGAATAGTCGCGATAGCCGTTGGGCAGGCGGACAGGGTGCAAAAGCCCTTCCGCTTCATAAAAGCGGATATTGGCGCGCGTCATGTCCAGACGGGCTTCCAGCTGCTTGATTGTCATGAATGTTCACCCTCCTTGTAATGGGCAGTATACACTGTCAAGCGGGTTTACAGTCAAGCGGTTTTTTGCAAAGTTCCCTGTGAGTCGCCAAGCGAAACCATTTTACCACAGTTTTCACGCCTGCGCCAGAGCCGGCATAGGATGAAGAAAACAGAAAAGGCGGGATGCAGCCATGAACATTCATGTGGTAAAGCCGGGCGATACCCTGCTCGATATCGCCGGGCAGTACGGGGTTTCGCCGCAGCGGATTGTCAGCGACAATGCCATTGCAGATGAAAACCGGCTGGTAGTGGGGCAGGCGCTTGTCATCGTCCGGCCCGAAACGATACATACCGTCCGCCCGGGAGATACGCTGTACAGCATTGCGCAGCAGTACGGCACAACGGTGCTGGCGCTGTGGCAGAACAACCCGTGGTTGGCCGGAAACGGCGGGCTGCGCGCGGGCGACAGTATTGTAGTGCGCTTTCAGGGCGAAAAGCGGAGAAAATTGGGGCTGGGCGGATACGCGTATTCTTATGTGGACAAAGGGATACTGGCGCGGGCGCTGCCCTATTTGACGACGGTGACGCTGTTTGGCTACGGCTTTGACGAGGATGGCGAGCTGATCGGCATAGACGACCAGCCGCTCATCAATTTGGCATACCGGTACAAAACAGCGCCCGTCATGCTCATTTCATCCATTACCGAAGACGGCGGGTTCAGCAGCCAGCGCGCCGCTATGCTCTTTCAAAGCGAGCGGCTGCAAAAAAGAGTGGCCGACAACATCCTCGCCGTCATGCTGCAAAAGGGATATCTGGGGCTGGATGTTGATTTCGAGTACATTGAAGCGGAGCACGCCGCGGGGTATGTCGCCTTCCTCGAACAGCTGCGGGTGCGACTTCGGCCGCACGGGCTTTTTCTGCACACCGACCTCGCGCCCAAAACATCGGCGCAGCAGGCCGGACTTTTGTACGAAGCGCACGATTACGGCGCCATTGGCGCTGCCAGCGACACGGTGATGCTCATGACGTATGAATGGGGATACACCTACGGCCCGCCTATGGCGGTGGCGCCCATCGACAAGGTCCGGCAGGTCGTTGAATACGCCGTCAGCGAAATCCCGCCCCGGAAGATACTGCTGGGCCTGCCCAATTACGGGTATGACTGGACGCTGCCCTTTGTACAGGGGCAGAGCCGCGCCACCTCGATCGGCAACCAGTATGCCGTAGAAATCGCGGCGCGGCACGGGGCGGAAATCCGGTTTGACGAGCAGGCGCAGTCGCCGTATTTCAACTATGTCAGCGGGAGCGGGGCCGAGCACGTCGTCTGGTTTGAGGACGCGCGCAGCATTTTGAAAAAGCTCGACCTCATTGACGAGTTCGGGCTTTCGGGCGGGCAGTACTGGAATCTGATGCGGCCCTTTGAGCAGAACTGGGCGCTGGTCAATTCGCTGTACGACATTCGAAAAATCGTGTGAAAATACGCCTGCCGGGAAGCGGTTGCTTTTCGGCAGGCGCTGTTTTTTACCTGTGGGACGTCTTTACAACCTGTGGATTTTTTACTATAATAAGGGCGAACACTATAATGCCGGCCGCCAGAGGGAACACGGCCGGAAAAAGGAAAGAGAGGAATTTCTATGAAATTCAAAAAACCGATGTTTGCTGTCGTGCTGGTTCTGGCCATGATTCTCAGCTATGGCGCGGGCGCCAGCGCGTCCAGCAACAAAAAGCAGATCGCAGCCGAACTGGATTACGGCGTCTCCGTCAGACTGGACGGCGAGCTCAAGGATCTCTTTGATGCCAGCGGCACCCGCGTCTACCCCATTATGTACAATGGCACTACGTATCTGCCCATCCGCGCCCTTGCCAACCTTCTTGGCCTTGAAGTCAACTGGGATCAGGCAACCCAGACCGTTCTGCTGGGAACAAAACCCGCTGGCGGCACTGACCTTATCGACACGTTCAAGGCGTATGACCTGAGCAGTGTCGGCTGGAGCGAGGCCACGCAGGTTCAGAGCTTCGAGAAAAAAACCCAGGATATTGCGGGGATCAAGTGTGAGAACTGGATTCGCATAAACTTCTGGGGCGCTTCTGAGGAAGATACCAGCGTCGCCTCCTTTAACATCGGCGGCAAATACGAAAGCCTGACCTTCCAGTGCTATGCGGACTCTGATGTCACTCTGTTCGTTCGGGGCGACAATGACGTTGTGCTCTTCCAGAAAGAAATTGTCGGCGGGCAGCTCAACGAGCCCTTTACCGTCGACCTTGTCGGGACTTCGCAGCTCTCGTTCCAGGCCTATCACCACAACGGTGGGAAGACCAACGCCTACATCTTTGACGCAAAGCTGAAATAACCGTCTGCCGAAACAAGGCCCGCAGAGTTTGCCCTGCGGGCCTTTTCATGGCTTCAAAAAGACGCTTTATTTTGGGTGGCACATGCTGTTGCCGGGACAGTGGTCGCACCCGCAGCCGCACCCGCCTTTGCGGTGTTTTTTGTTGTAAAGTCCCCGGCCGACAATGGCGGCAAAGACGGCAAAGACAATCAAAGCGCCGATAACAGTGGGAAGATTCATACCATCACCCCCTGTATCAGGATTGGCCGGCAGACGCCGCGACGGCGCTGAGCGTTAGGCTGCGGCCGCCCTCGTATTTGTTTTTGCGGAAGACAAGGTACAGAACGCCGGCCAGCGCGGCGAAGGCAAGGGCGGAGCCGATGCCGAAGCCGCCGCCCGTAAAGAGCAGGCCGAGCTGGTAGGTGATGAACGAAACGACATAGGCAAAGCCGCACATATAGCCAATGGCAGCCCATGTCCATTTGGCGCTGTTCATCTCGCGCTTGATGGCGCCCATAGCGGCAAAGCACGGCGCGCACAAAAGGTTGAAAATCATGAAGCTATAGGCGGCAAGCTGACTGTAGTGCAGCGAGATGGCAGCCCACAGTTCGGGCGTGTCCTCGGCCACCTCTTCACCCAAGTGGAAGAGCACGCCGAAGGTCGTGACGACGTTTTCTTTTGCGATAAGACCGGTGACGGTGGCCACCGTCGACTGCCAGTCGCCAAAGCCGAGCGGGGCGAAGACAAAGGCCACGGCATTGCCGATGGAAGCAAGCAGCGAGCTGTTATTGTCGTCAACCATGCCGAAGGAACCGTCTGTGAAGCCGAAGCCCTGGAGAAACCACAAAACAATGGAGGATGCAAGAATAACGGTGCCGGCGCGCTTGATAAAGCTCCAGCCGCGCTCCCAGGTGGCGCGCAGGACGTTGACGGCTGCCGGGACGTGGTAGGCGGGCAGTTCCATGACAAAGGGGGCGGGGTCGCCGGCGAACATCTTTGTCTTTTTGAGGATGATACCCGAAAGGATGATGGCGGCCACACCGATGAAATAGGCCGACACGGCGACCAAGCCGCTGCCGCCGAACAGAGCGCCGGCAAACAGTCCGATGATGGGCATTTTGGCGCCGCAGGGGACAAAGCAGGTCGTCATAATGGTCATGCGGCGGTCGCGTTCATTTTCAATCGTGCGGCTGGCCATGACGCCGGGGACGCCGCAGCCCGAGCCGATGAGCATGGGGATAAAGCTTTTGCCCGACAGGCCGAACTTGCGGAAGATGCGATCCATGATGAATGCAACACGGGCCATGTACCCGATATCTTCAAGCACCGACAGCATGAGGAAGAGCACCAGCATCTGGGGCACGAAGCCCAGAACGGCGCCGACGCCGGCGATAATGCCGTCGACCACCAGGCCGACCAGCCACTCGGCGCAGCCGAGCGAGACAAGCCAACTTTCGACAGCGGGCGGAATGATGTCGCCAAAGAGCACGTCATTGGTCCAGCCGGTCAGCCAGTCACCCACCGTGCCGATAGAGATATAGTACACTGCGAACATGACAAGGGCAAAAATGGGCAGGGCAAGTACGCGGTTGGTGACGATGCGGTCGATTTTGTCTGAAACGGTCATGCTGTGTTTGGCTGACTTTTTCTTAACGGCGCGGCCGATGACTTTGCTGATGTAGGCATAGCGCTGGTTGGTGACGATGCTTTCGGCATCGTCGTCCAGTTCCTTTTCGCAGTCGGCGATATGTTCTTCCAGATGGGTTTGCAGCGCAGGATCAAGGTGCAGCTCCTGAAGCAGCTTTTCGTCGCGCTCGAAGAGTTTAATGGCGTACCAGCGCAGATAGCGCTCGTCGACCAGGCCGGAAATGGACTCTTCAATGTGTGCCAGCGCGTGCTCGACGCTGCCGGCAAAGACATGCGGAAGCTCGCGGCGCTGGGGACTGCGCGCCAGCGCGACGGCCTTTTCGGCGGCTTCCATACCGCCTTCGCCCTTCAGGGCGCTCATCTCGACAACCTGGCAGCCGAGCGCTTCACCCAGGCGGCCAAGGTCGATCTGGTCGCCGTTTTTGCGCACCAAATCGATCATGTTGACGGCGACGACAACGGGAATGCCGAGCTCGATGAGCTGGGTGGTCAGGTACAGGTTGCGCTCGATGTTGGTGCCGTCGACGATATTCAAAATGGCGTCGGGCTTTTCGCCCACCAGGTATGCGCGCGCCACGACCTCTTCCAGCGTATAGGGCGACAGGGAATAGATGCCCGGAAGATCCTGAATGATAACATCTTTATGCCCTTTCAAGCGCCCTTCCTTTTTTTCGACTGTGACGCCGGGCCAGTTCCCGACGTACTGGCTGGAGCCGGTCAGGGCGTTGAACAGCGTCGTCTTTCCGCAGTTCGGATTGCCGGCCAACGCAATTTTGATTTCCATGGAAAAATACCTCCTTGCATATTAGCTAAAGCTAATTAAATTAGTTATTGCTAACTTATATGTAAAAAAACAAGACTCTTATTGAATTTCAATGGTTTCGGCATCCGCTTTGCGCACGGACAGCTCATAACCGCGTACGTTGAGCTCCATGGGGTCGCCCAGCGGCGCTACCTTGCGCACATGCAGCTCAACGCCGCGGGTAATCCCCATGTCCATAATGCGTCTTTTCACGGCCCCCGTGCCGTGCAGCCGCACAACGGTGACGGTGTCGCCTACGCGGGCATCTTTCAATGTTTTCATTGTTGTCACTCCTTTTCAGCATTATTTTGGAATCGGAAAGCCGGCCGGGCTGGACTTTTGGGCAGATGTCAAACCTGGATGCGGTTTGCCATGGTTTTGTCCAGCGCAATTCGGCTGTCTTTGACCTGGAGTATCAGGCTGCCGGCCATTTCGCTGACTACGGTTACCGAACCGTCGACCACAAAGCCAAGCTCGGCCAAGTGCTGCCGGATTTCATCCTTACCGGTGATTTTGCGGATGGTAACCGTTTCACCGCTGCGCACCATTGTCAATGGCATCATAACGCCTCCTTTTTACGTGAGTTAGCAACAAGCAACTCAAGCTGAAAACAGAAAGTTAGCTAAAACTAACTTTCGCTATCAGTATATGCTTTAGGGCCGCTGATGTCAAGGGGCTTTGAAATATTTTTTAATGTGCCGCTTGGCTTTTGCCTGAATTCTTCTGTCTTGCCCTGTGCTGACCCAAAAGAGGCACTATTGCAGCCGATAAAGCATATGGACCGCAGAAAAGAAAGATTTTTCCTCATGTGGCCTTCCAAAAGGGCGCGTTTTATGATAATATCATCGTTAAATACTTCTCTTTGTGTCAACCGAAGGCGGGCTTGTGGAGAATGCTTCCGTGCAATGGTGGAAGAATGGACTGCAAATGGTCCGCTTCCCGCCGTCTATTATTGACATGATTGGGAACACATGATATCATGACACAGATTTTTTGATTTTTGCGGCGGAACTGCGGAAAATAAACGGAGCTGTACGGTTGTTATAAACAGCGATTTCCAGCGAAAAACCCTGGTTTACTGAAAGTTGCCCCGGTGAAAGCGGCCGGAAAGGGGTCAATATGGAGGATAGGCGTATGGATCATTCAGAAGGGCTTTTGAAAAAGGCCGGAGAGGAAACTCCGATCGTCAAGGCCCATGAGCAGCACAGCGATATGAGGAACGTTCAAAATCTGGAGGCCATCATCAACGAGGGCCTTCGTGTCGCCCTGCTGGAGAAAACTCCGGACCAGTCGCTGGAAGTATTGCTGGAGCATCTGGGAAAAGCGCTGAACGGGGAACGGACTTATATATTCGAGCAGAATGAGTCCGGCTGTGACGACAACACCTATGAGTGGACTGCCGACGGCGTGGAGCCGCAGAAAGAGAACCTGCAAAATGTCCCACCGGAGGTGTGCGCCAGCTGGTACCGGAATTTCAACGTCGGCAGGCATATTGTCATCGAGCGCCTGGAGAACATCCGGGAGACCGACCCCCTCCTGTATGCGAACTTGAAGCGGCAAGGCATCCATTCCCTTGTGGTGGTTCCCCTTTATGACGGAAAGCAAATCATCGGGTTTTACGGAGTGGATAACCCCCCTGTAAGGTCGCTGGAATACGCGTCAAATATATTGCAGACCGCGGCGTATTTTATCGTGTCGTCTTTAAAACGGCGGAACCTGTTCCGGGAGCTTCAAAAGCGGAGCTACAATGTTCTCCATGCTCTCAGCGTGGATTACCTGAGCATCTATCAGGTAAATTTCGACACCGGAGAATGTGAAGTGTACCGGGAAAGCAAACGGATGAAGAACGATTGGGACGTCCGTTTTGAGGACGGTTATCAGGCGGCTGTGGAGCGGTATATTTCCCAATATGTGGTTCCCCGGGACCAGGAGCGGCTGCGCGCCATAACTTCCAGGGGCTATGTGCTTGCGCAGGTTCGGGAAAAAAAGAAATTTTCTGTCCGGTATCAGGTAAACGGCAACGCTTCCGGATTAAAGAATATGGAGATTCATTTTTCCGCCACGGAAAGGACAGAGACGGAGAACTGTGTGATTTTTGCCCTGCGGGATGTCAATGCCGTGGTAGAGCAGGAAGAAAAGTACAAGCTGGAGGCAAGGCAGAGCCTGGAGGATATTCTGGAAGGCGCACGGACCGGAATTTGGACGATAGAGATGGAAGACGGCTGTCTGCCGAGGATGTACGCGGATCGGACCATGCGGATTCTTCTGGGCGTGCCGGATGAAATCAGGCCGGAAGAATGCTATCAGCACTGGTTTGAACGCATTGAGCCGGATTATGTGGTGATGGTACAGGAAGCGGTGCAGGAAATGCTGAAAACCGGCCGCGCCGAGGTGATTTACCCTTGGGAACATCCGGAGCTTGGGAAAATTTACGTCCGCTGCGGCGGCGTGCCGGATAAAACATTTAAAAAGCCCGGCTTCTGTCTGAATGGATACCATCAGGATATCACAGAGACCATGGTGACGCGGAAGAAGCAGGAACAGTCCATTATGGAACTTTTGGAGCGGGTGCGGCAGGCAAATTCGGCAAAAAGTGAATTTCTTTCCCACATGTCCCATGACCTGCGTACACCTATTAACGGGATTCTGGGGATGCTGACCATCATGGAAAAGAGTCCGGACGATCCGGAGCGGCAGGCAGCATGCCGGAAAAAGATTCGTGTGTCAACAGAGCATCTCCTGTCCCTGGTGAACGATGTCCTTCAGGTCAGTAAGCTGGAGAGCGGAAGACCGGCAGCGGTGGAAGAGCCCTTTGACCTTCATGCTGTCTTGGAAGACTGTATCACAATTCTGTCTCCGCAGGCGGAAGAAGGAGAAATTCAACTGACGCTGGAAGATTCCGGCTTACAGCATAGAAGAGTCGTTGGCAATTCGCTGCACATCAAAAAAATTCTGATGAATGTCATTGACAATGCCGTCAGATATAACCGCCCTCATGGGTCTGTATGGGTCCGGGCGGAGGAAACCGCCTTTCAGGACGGAATTGCCACTTTCCGGTTTGCCGTTGAAGATACGGGAATCGGTATCGGGGAGGATTTTAAGAAGCATATTTTTGAACCCTTTGCACAGGAATACCAAGGCGCCAGGACCAATTACAACGGCGTTGGACTTGGCATGTCCATCGTAAAGAAACTGGTGGACCAGATGAAGGGGAGCGTTGAGATAGAGAGCTGGGTCGGCAAGGGAAGTGTGGTCCAAATCACTCTGCCTGTTCGGGTCGACGAGATGCAGAGAGAGCAGCCTGCGAATGACGGCTGGAATGTGCCGGACAATATTGCGGGAATGCGCGTCCTTTTGGTGGAGGACAATGAGATCAACTGCGAGATCGTAGAGTACATTCTCAGGGATGCGGGAGCGGATGTCGTGACCGCCAACGACGGAAAAGCCGCCGTGGATGCGTTCACGGCATCCGAGCCGGGAACGTTTGACTGTGTGCTGATGGATTTGATGATGCCGGTCATGAGCGGATATGAGGCGTCGCGGGTGATCCGCGGCCTGGCTCGGGCAGATGCGGAAACTGTGCCCATCATCGCGCTGTCAGCCAATGCGTTTGACGAGGATATTGCGCTGGCAAAGGATGCCGGGATGAATGCGCATTTGGCAAAGCCGGTGGACATCCACAAAATGTTCCGGGTCATGAGCCGGCTGAGAGGCCGGCAGGATCGGCAAATGGACGCCGGCCGGCCGGTTTGAATGCAGAAAACCGTGGAGAATGAGAAAAGCCTTGTAAGTATTACACTTACAAGGCTTTTTGCATTGGTGCAGTTAAGCAATCCATATCCGAACCAGTATTTTTGCTATTCAGTGCCGATTTGAGGCCGTCAAATGTGATGGTGCTTGTCCCCTCCTTGTAATTGAAGGTAATCACCATTTTATCGTCATAGAGGAATATGGCGTTGATAAAGGTGTCAATCAACATCTTCCTGTGGGCTTTCTGCCGCACATCCAGCTTGCGAAAGCGGTGGAGCCAGAAGGTCATAAACTCGGCGCTGACCTTGGGCTTCGCCAGCTTCTCGCAGGCGATTTTCGTTTCCAGCTCCTCTTTAACGGTCTCCAATTCCTCCAGTCGTCCCTTTGTAGACTTGGTGAGGATACCTTGCTGGATAGCGTTGAGCAGGTTCTGAATGGCGTTGTCGGCCTCCGCAAGCTGCTTTTCATACAAAGGTAAGTTGACATTATCCTGTTCCTGCAAAGCCATCAGCATGGACACAATGGCCTCTATCGCCTTGTCGTCCATCACCATCTTCATGGTTTCATTGACCACCAAATCCTCAATCCATTCCTTTCGGACGGACTTCTTGCGGCAGTCTGTCCGCTTCTTTTTTACCGACACGCACTTGTAGTAGTGATGGACAACCCCCGTCCGGCTGGTGCCACTCTCGCCGCAGAGATAAGCCCCACAGTATCCACAAAACAGCTTCGTTGTCAGCAGATAGTCGTCCTCGGCTTTGTGGCGGGCCGGGGCCTTTTTGTTTTTGGCCAGCTTCTCCTGCACCCTGTCAAACAGGTCTTGTGGGACGATGGCGGGGATACCACCGGGGACTACCGTTTCCCTGTATCGGAACTCGCCGATGTACCGCCTGTTTTTCAAAAGATGCTCCACGCTGTTATAGCTCATGGGTTGGCCCCGTGTATTTTTAACTCCCTGGGCATTGAGCCAATCTCGGATTTCCGTCATGGTCGCGCCCTCGTCATATCTCTTAAAAGCTTCCAAAACAAAGGGGGCCGTCAGCGGGTCAAGCCGAAAATGCTGCTCACTGTCGATGGTGTAGCCAATAGGAAGTGTACCGCCGTTGAACTTGCATTTCAGCGCATTGTCGGTCATGCCGCGAATGACTTTCTCGGACAAATCGGCGGAGTAGTATTCAGCGTAACCCTCCAAAACAGATTCCAGAATGATACCCTCCGCGCCCTCGGAAATAATTTCGGTAGCAGATACCACTTTGACGCCATTCTTTTTCAGGCCCGCTTTATATCTGGCGCTGTCATAACGGTTGCGAGCGAACCTGTCCAGCTTCCAGACGATCACCATATCAAACAGGCGCTTGCCGCTGTCCTTTATCATGTTCTGGAATTCAGGCCGATTGTCGGTCTTTGCGGAAACGGCCCGGTCGATGTAATGGCGCAGGACGGTGATGCCGTTCTTCTCGGCAAAGGCGGTACACTCTCTAATCTGGCCTTCGATGGATTCTTCCCTCTGATTGTCGGAGGAATAGCGGGCGTAGATCACTGCTTTCATGTTGTGTCCTCCTTCAGCATTTGCCGCAGCGTTTCTTTCAATCTGGCGTTCATGGGCGAGGATGGATCAAAACACATCTCAATGAACTTGTCCATCTCAGGATAGCTCTGTTCCACTTTCGGCTTGGCTTCACAGTACATCCCATGCGGGTCATCGGTGCGCCCAAAAATATAATCCATAGACACATCAAAGTAGTCCGCGTATTTCACAAGCAGCTCAGCCGGAACGCCGGCTTCTCCGCTTTCATAGCGGTAGATGCTCGACTGTCCCGCGCCGAAGGTTCTGGCTATCCGCATTTGAGAAAGTCCCACGCTTTCCCGCAAGGCTTTCAATCGTTCACCGACGATTTTCATTTGCAGCACCTCCAATCATTATGGACAGTATAGCAAATCAGGGCTTCAAAGTCAATCTGAAATTAACATGACATAGGTATTCTGAAAATGAATTTTTCAAATTTGTCCACTTGATGATTTTTGCAATTTTCCAAAAATCACGATAGGGGAAAATCTCAGAAAGCGCCGGAACGGTGCGCAGCCGCAGATGCCAATCTGCGAAAAAGGGGTTAGGGGGCGAGAGCCATCAACAAGCAAAACGGGAGGTTTCCGCTCAGGCGGAAATCTCCCGTTTTTTGCATTTGTGTATACAAATGCCCAGCTTGCAGCTACCATTTCTTTGTATAAATCGCTTCCTATGCGCTCTGTTAAAACCGCTCGTACAGCGTCATAAGCAAGGCAGTAATAGGAGGCAACGATTTGGTGTGGGCGCAATTTGCCCGCACCACTTTGATAATTTAATTGCATACGACGAAACTCGTCAAATGCAAAATTAACGGATCAAATTGGCCGATGATTTATCAGCACTCATGTAATCAAGTATCTGCCCATTCAGCTTCTTACGGATTTCTCTCCAGTTTGGCATAAACCGATTCATGTGAGCTATGAATTTGTCGTTATGGCTTTTTTCCACCAAGTGTATTAGTTCATGCAAAATCACATACTCCAGGCACTCCGGTGTTTTCTTTGCCAACTGAAGGTTGATCCATATTTTTCGGGTCTTTACATTGCAGGTGCCCCAACGGGTGGTCATGTTTTTGGTTTGCCACTTATCGGGATGTAGCCCTGTTATCTCTTCCCATTTGGGGAGAACCCGCTCGATTTCAGACTTTAGCATCTCGCGATACCATTCGTTGACAAAGCGGCCCCGCTGTTCGGCGGTACTCTCCTCTCGTACAGTCAGGATAGCCTTATCTCCGTCCAGCACAAGAGAATTCCCTTTGTTGCCGCAATTGACCACCAGATAATATTGCCGACCCCATACATAGAGCGATTCGCCGGAAACATATTCGCGCTCTGTCTGCCTGGGCTGCTGTTCAAACTTATCCTGTTGGCGCTTGATCCAGCCAATTTTTGTGCGGATAAACATCTCAATGCTCTCATTGTTCAGATTGAGCGGAGCTGAAACCTCTACATGACCGTCTGGCGGCTTGACATAGAGGTGCATATTTTTTATTGCTTTTTTTGTTACTGAAACTTCTATGTTATTTACCATTATCTGCATTAGTATTCCTCTTGTTCTACAATAATCTTGAATACTCGCTCGACCTCGTCCTTACTCTTCAGAATTTTGAGAAGTTCCCGTTTTATGCGGCGCTCCTTGACCGGGTCATTACGGAATCTGTCCATTTTGGAGCGGATCACTGCCGCGTGCAGAGCTTCGGCCATATCTGTATCGCAGCCTGTGTTGTCGTACAATGCTCGCATTGCCGCGCTGTGCCGCACTTTCTCGGGATAGTTTCCGTTTTCTTCGGGTTTTGTAACATTCCGGGCCAGTTTGCTCATGTGAGATAAAGAAGTAAAAGAAGTGTAAAAAATTTTGCCGTT